>JAHBUW010000002.1:0-300000 GCA_019637875.1 Pseudobdellovibrionaceae bacterium
AAGGCCGAGACCACTTCCCCGTTCGCCCATCGTGCCAAGCTGGGGCTGGGTCATTGTTTCAAGAAGAGCCTCATCGACCCCGGTCCCGCCGTCCTGAATGCGCCATTCGACACGGTTTCCACGACGCGCTGTCGAGATCACGATACGCCCCCCTCGAGGAGAAAATTTAATCGCGTTCGTGAGTAAATTGAGCAGAATTTGATAGGTCACGCTTTCAAAGTGACCACGCAGGACATGTACGGCCTCGATCCCATCGACGACGAGCACGATCTTCTTCTCTGCGATGCGTGACTCCAGCCACGGTAAGATTTTATCCAAGCAGTCCTGGAGACGAACTTCCGCCATACGCGAATCTAAAACGAGGGCCGACAAGTCCATATTCTCTACATTATTGATGATCTCTTTCGCCGAGGCTTGTGCCGTCTCGATCTGCTGAATCTCCCTTTCCGCGCCCAAACCGCGCATCTTTAAGCTGCGCAAGGCCAGTAAGGAATGCACGATAGGGGCCTTCAGGTCATGGGTCAAAATGCGAACGTAATACTCCTTCTCGGCCTTCTGGCGCTTCACATCTTGCACGCGCGACGTCCAAAAGATCGAGAACAGAAGCGAGTTCAGGACGATAATGATATAAACGGTGCTTTCGACCAAGGGGCGAACACCTTCGATCGCCATGACGTGCACACGATAACTTCCATAAAATTCGCCCATGAAAGGGTAGTAAGGGCTAAAGAAGGCGAAAAGCGACAGACCGATCGAAAGCATCAACCAACCCGGATGCCTGGGGAAGAACATCATCAGCGAAATGATGAAGATCGAAAGTGCAGACAAATTCACGCCCGAGTCCGGTCCGAGAAAGCAAACGATCCAAAGGATGGCGCCATAACTGCAAATCACCGAAGCCGCATCCAGATACAAAAATCTCACTGGGAGTCCGCGGCCCCAATAAGTCAGCCCCATTCCAAAAAACAAAAAGTTCGCCCAAAGGACGGTCCAGTCCCCTCTCAGCTTCAGATAGAAGAAGAACGAGCACCCCAAAGAAATGAGGCTCGTCGACAACATGATCAACTGTAGAAGTTCGCGCTGGATTTTTAGGGATTCGGAGTTCTCCCCACCTAAGTCGTCAACAAGATCACGCAGAGATTCAACGAATTTCCGTGGAGTCAGAGTTTTCATATTTCAATTATGAACCGGAGAAACCCTGGAGTCGAGAGTTCGAGGGCGCCCTCGAACTCTGCAAGTTGAAGGTGAGTTACGGCAGCTGACTCGCCACGGTCGCGAGATCGAAACCGATGATCGCATCGAAGTCCGAGGTCGTCGGCATCGTGGTGTTGTTCGTCACGGTCAATCCAAATCCCGACGGCGCCGTATTGATCGAGCCGCAACCCGACGAAGTCGTATCGATATCGTCGGCCAAGACGCAGCCCGCTCCCGCATCCGCTGTTCCCCCGGGAACGGTGATACCCGTCGAGACACAGGAACCCGAACTATCACGCTCAACATCGAAATACAGCGCGGTGCCATCGGTCCGGCCGAAGAAGTGGCAGAGACCATTCCAGTTGTTCACCTCGGTGGTCCCGAAGTAGTAAGACATTTCAAGTGCCGTCCGATTCGCGATCGCACGGGTCGTCGTGATGTCCGAACCCGAACGCGCGACACTCCACACTTCCGCAATATTGCCCGCGATGTCCGCCTTCGCGATCATCACCATTCCGCTCGTCGCGGAATTCGAGATCGTCCGCATCATATAAAAATGAGTCGCCGTCTTTCCGTAGGCCGCCTTCTGCGTTCCCGCCCCCCCCGAGATATTCTCCCAGCAACTGAAATAGAAATCCTCGGTGTGCCCCCCCAACGAGAACGTCGCTTTATTCGAGGCGGATGCTTCACCGGCGAAGCACTCCGGCACCGTCTCGAAGCGGGCCTCCATCGAATTAATCGTATCATCGAGTTGCTTAACGTTCCTACGGTAGTAGGTCACGCCCGAGCAACCCGCGACCCCGTTCGCTTCGCAGTCGTTAAAAAAGCGCTCCTGAATCCAGCCCTTAAATGAAGCGTAGTCAGAGATCGCCGTCATCAGACGTACCTCGCCGAACGGCATGAACGACGTCGCCGTCAACCCCGCCGGAGTGCTGTCCGCCACGATCTTGTCGATCGAAGGCATGCCACTATCAAACTTCGGCTTACTTGCATTATCGCTTTTCTGCGAACAGGCGGCGATTGCGAACACCCCCACGCACGGGACCATCCATTTCAGCGACTTCTTCAAAACCTCATGCAACATATATTACCCCTTTCGGCAAAAACAGTGTCGGAGAGCCTTACAAGCAAGTGAACTCATCAAATTTTGAGAGTCTGCGGCGAAGACCAAAGTCCAAACTTAACTAACTCTAAAGGAAAATTTTCAGTTGCATTCGACCTCGTGCTTCGGCTGCAATGACTTGATGGACTTGAACTCCCCCCCCGTAAACACAGCACGTATTCTTTGGTTCGAAGACGATGTTCGTTTCGTCGAACAGCTGCAGCCTCATCTGTCGACTCACTTTCAGATCGATCATGTCTGCGAATTCAATGAGGACGCACCTCCGTCGGATGGCTATGACGCGGCCCTGGTGGATCTTTCATTGCTGAAGGAAAATTCAAGCCAGCTCGTCGTTGAAAAATTGCGGGCGAAGGGTTTTTGCGGGGCGATTTTAGTGCTGTCGTCCGACGAAAGTGTCGCTACGAAAGTGAGATTCCTACGCCAAGGGATCAACGACTATCTCTGGAAAACCATGGAGATCCCGGAACTTCAGGCGCGCATCCAGAACGCGATTGAGCTTCAATCGTCATCTAAGCTGAGGACCCACGAAGTTTCGCGTTCGGGATTGACGCTCGATCTCGTCACTCAAAAAGCGCATCTGGGCGGACAAATATACGTCCTGACACGCGTGGAATTTCGTTTTTTGCATCTGCTGCTGACGCACCACGGCGAATTAATCCCCGTGTCCGAGCTGGCTCATAAAGTTTGGGATTTGAATTACGTCGATCGCGGTGCGCAGGATACGTTGGCATGGAAGCTCAATAAGAAACTGAACGATTGGAATCTACGAATTCGCCGCACCGGCGACATCTTCAGACTGGTCCCAAAGGACCAGCCTCACTGAAAAGCCATCAAGAGAAGTAGTAAGCGCCGATATACACGGCTTCGTTCGTCTCGGTGTCGATGATGAGAACCGCGCTGCCGTCGCTGTCGCTCGCCGACCAGTTCAGCAAGTAGACCTTCACGGTCGGGCGCTTGTTATCGAGGTACTGTGCGAGTTGCTCGACGTATTTGAAGAGCGGAGCGTATTCGGCCTCCAGCTGCGCTTTCTCGGCGGGAGTCTCGGCCTCGTTCAGGCGGTCTTTCGCGATGCCGATGACCGTCGCGAGCGCGCGCTCGGCGAACGACTGACCTTTCGAGGCTTTCGTGAACTGCGTGACCTCGATGTCGCTGAAATCGGTGTTCTGGGGCAGGATCAACGAACCGACGACCTCTTGGATCTGCTCTTTCGAGGGAACCTTATTGAAGCGCAGGGTTTCGAACTGCACGGTCGCTTGATCGTAGTCCGCGTCGTTTCCGAGGTTCGGAGCCAGCGCATTGTACTCGGCCGAGATGTCGGCCATCAGCTCGGTCTCGATTTGGTTCGGATCATTTCTCAAAGACTTCAGCGTGCAAGAAGCCGAAGCGTCTTTCGCATGACCGTACAGGCGCTTCGTGACCGACTCGACCTGCATATCGTCGCCCTTCATGATGAAGGTCATCGTGGTGGTATAGCCAAGGTCGGGCCAGCTGCGCGCGCCTTTGCGTTCGTAGGTTTCGGTGAACGTGAGCGTGTCGCCCGCGGTGACGGTCTCCCAAGTCTCGGTTCCGCCCGAGCTCGTCGCATTGTCAACGCCTTGACCTAAACGCACCGACAGATCGTCGCGGGTTTCGTTCGAGTAAGCGACGAAAGAGACGACGTTGCTTTTCGTCCATTCGCTGTAGCCCAGGTTCACGACGACCTTTTCGCCGTTTTTCAGGGAGTAAATATCGCAAGTGCCGACCGCGTAAACGCCAAACATCCGATCCACGACGGGATCGCCGTAACGGGCGTTCGAAGTTTGGGCAAAGGCCGTTAGGGACAGAGACATCACGACAAAACCGAGGGCTTTCAAAGTCATGTTGGGCTCCTAAAAGAGTGGTGTTTGCGGCCTCCGCTTACCAAGCCGATTTCACAGGGTCGTGTGAGCATTCCCTCGCTGGAAAAAATGACAGGGCATCCTCCTTGCTTAGATCCCCAGCGTCACGAACCCGGGAACAAGCCTGGCGGCGGCGGGACGACCTCCCGACGCCCCAAAACGTCCCTCGTCCAAAGCTTTGACGAGGATCTGGGCGCGCGCACGAAAGGACGAGCCGATGAAGTCGAAGCTTTTGAATCTGAGCCTGTCGTTGACCATGGTCCTGACCGCCGCTCTACACGGACCCTCGGCCCATGCGCAAAGCCTGCTCGACGACACCGTCGACCTGGGCGCGGTTTCGGGCAGCGACAACAAAGCGGGCACGATCAAACTGCCGAAGCTTCCCGATCCCCGTCCCACCATCACCGAGCCGATCAAAGAAGAGCCGAAGAAGCCCGTGACGCCCCCGGCGGCGGCCACGGCGATCAGCGCGACCCCCACCAAGCCCGGACAGATGGCCGCGGTCACGACGTCGTTCCCCGGGATCTCATGTTCGCTCGTCGACAATCGCCCGCACCAGGAAATCCTCGCGGCGATCAACAAACTTCAGGCCGCGGTCCGCCCGCCCGAAGAATGTAAGGACAACGCCGACCTCGCCCGCGCGCAACAGGACACGCAGTCGCTCGCGGCTTCGGTCGGCGCGCTGCAAGCGTATTGGGAAAATCCGGATCTGCTCGCCCAGTCGAACCAGATCACGAATTTCCAAGGCCATATGGAGACCGTCATCCGCGGCATCGAACGTCTGGGCAGCAACATCTCGTCCAACGCTTTGCTCGATAGCCAGTGCGGCCAGAAACTCACCAGCGCCGGCGACGTTTTCGTCGCGTTCACGGATCTGATCAGCGCCTTCGCGCCGTTCGCGCTCATCGGCGCGTCCATGAATCCGTCGCTGAAAGTCGCCCTTCCTTATATTTTGGGAATCACGGGCGCGGGCAGCGCCGCGAAGATCGGGAATAAAATCCTGAAAGAGCAGGCCATCGAGATCGGCCGCCCCGAAGTGCGTAACGCCGTTCTGCAAAACGTCTGCGAATACATCAAGATCAGCGAGAAAGTTCGCTTCCTGAAACTCGCGCAAAGCGGACAATTGGAAACCGTCACGCGCGAACTGCAAACGCGCGGACAGGACCGCCTGAAACATCTGTACAGCGCGCAAGGTGCGCGCGTTCGTCTGCTGATGAGCGTTCGCGACCAAGCGGCCGGCAACCTGGACAACGTCCAGAAAGAGCTCACCCGCGACGAGCGCACGATGTCGGGCGTACTCGCGCAATTGAAAGACAGTCCCCCGGCCTCTTACGTCTGTAACCTGACGAAGACCGTACTCGCACGCGCCGCGAGCGAAACCGAGTTCCCCGGTCGCGCGATCGGGAACTTCCGCCGCACGCTGGAGCTGCAAACCCAAACCTCGATGGAGCAAACGATCCTGCTCGAAAGTGAACAGAGCTTGCGCCAGGATTTCGCCGCGCAAGCGAACCTGGGCATGAACGCCGCGACCTGCGCCGAGATGGGGAATTCATACCTGACGGCGATCTCGAAAATCCTGATCCAGAATCGTGAGCTGATCCGCGAGCTGCGTTCATCGTTGAATCAAGAGCTGTCGAAGAACGATCCCGCGTTCCGTCAGTTCCTGTCGAACGAGGCCGCCGCGAAGGGCGAAGTCGAAACCGCGAAAAAGATCTCGCAGATCATGACAATGCTTTCGCAAGAAAACGCCGTCATCGACAAAGTCGAGATGCACAGCCAGATGCTGAGCCTGAAGCGCGCGCTGTTCTCACCGTCGGATTCCATGCGCTCGAGCTGGGTGAATTTCTTCGCCGTGATCGAACCTTTCGGGCTGGTGAACGAAGTCGGATCGCCCGCCTTCGAATGGCTGCGCTTCATCGAGAACCAGCAGGCGCAGATGATGAACGTCTTCAAAACCGAATTCGATCAACTGCAACACGAAGCTTACATGAGCACGCCCGCGGGCCGTGGCGATTTCTACCGCCGGGACGCGAACGGTCAGATCATGAAGGATAAATTCGGCTATCCGGTTCGTCTCGGCCAATACGAGATCAACCAGCGCTTCATCGACGACATCAAAGCGTCCCAGCAGCTGAGCGCGCTGACCGCGATCAAGATGCCGCAAGGTTCAACCGTGCAGAAGCGCGCCTGCCAGCGATTGGAAAACGTGTGGCTCGCGTGGGCGGCCGCGATGGATCATTTGGCGGCGCAAGAGTTCTTCTGCTCGCAGATCTCGAACCTGTTCGACGCGGATACCGATCGCAAACTGATCCAACGCTGCGAAGGCGTCGTGCGCATCACGGGCGAGCAAATGCGTCCTTCGGATCTGGCCGCGCAACGCACCCGCATCGCGCAGAAGGGCCAGCGCGACCAGGCGCTTTTGATCAATCAACGGATGAAGGACTTGAGCTGCGAAATGCCGAACCCGCTGCAAGCGATGTACGGGATTCAGTGAGCGGACAAACCTGACCACTCGGCGATCCGATTCGCCGAGGGGAACAGCAGGAGCTGCCCCAGGATCGTGATCCCGCAAAGGATCGCCACGGCCAAGATGTCGCCCGTATTCATGGTCATGATCAGACCCATGAGTCCCAGCGACTCCAGAACCGCCATACGGATCAAGAACGGAACCATGAACGCCGAAATCGCCTGCCCCGGACGCTTCTCTATAGGGAGCGTCGGGATATAGTGGCGATTGTACGAGATGATCCGTTGGGAGAGCCCGAAGCCCAAAGCGATGATGACGAGCGCGATCAGGATCAACATCCGCGAGCGCGGATCGTGGATGAAAGACTCCGAGATGGACTCATCCTTCACGAGCAGATAACCGACCACGATGTACATGAGCATCGAGTAAACGAGCGCGCCCCAGATGATGAGCGCGCGACGGGCACCGGGATGATTGCGGATCGCTTCCACGGAAAAACTCCCTTATTCGTCGAGGATGTAGAGCATCGGATTGCGGGGCATACCATTCACGCGCACTTCGTAGTGCAAGTGGGGTCCCGTCGAACGACCCGAGCTGCCGACGCTCGCGATGACGTCCCAACGCGAAACGCGCTGACCGACTTGAACGTAGGCTTGCGACAAGTGACCGAAGCGCGTGGTCACGCCGTAACCGTGATCGATGGTCACGAGCTTACCGTAACCGTCGTCGTAACCGGTGTAGGAAACGACGCCGTCACCGGGAGCGAAGACCGGCGAGCCGGGCGCCGCCGCGATATCGATCCCCGCGTGGAAGGCGGGCTTTCCGCTGAAGGGCGAGATGCGGTAACCGTAACGCGAAGTCGACCAACCCCGCGCGGGCCGGATGTTCGGCGTCGCCGACAAAAGGCTCTGACGTTCGGACAGGACTTCCCACAGATCGATCACGCTTTGTTCGCGGAGCGAAGTCTCTTGAATCGCTTTGTCGATACGAATCGCGAGGACCTGGTAGTCGCGACCGGGCTGGGTCGAAAGTTCGCCGCGCAACTCGTTGAGGGGCTTTTTCTGCGCGAACTCGGCGTCCTCTTTTTCCAGCTCGTGCAGCGGCGGGCGATTCGCCATGGGCTGCTCGAAGTCTTCGACCTCTTGATTCGGCGCGGGCTGGGCGCCCATCGACAAATTGAGGTTACGGTCTTCGGAATCGATGTTCGTGATCAGTTTCAGCTTCGTCGTGAAGGACTTCACGCGCTCGAGCGAGTTTTCCAGTGAGCTGACTTTACTTTCGATGACTTGCAGCTGACCGATCATCTGCGCGTTTTCGGCTTTCAAACGTTTGTTCTCGACGGATTGGGCGAGCAGTCCCACGTAGTCGACGACGCCCGCGACGATCACGAGGGCACAGATGCCCGCGACAAGTCCCAGGACCTTGATGCCATTCGCCGAAATGACCCACTTGCGCGTGGGCTCCAGCTCGTTGGTCATGACCCATAGGGTGAGTTTTTTCTTTTCCATTACGGTGTCCCCGAAAATTCTAGAAGAAGGACAACAAAAGTACGGTGACGTTGTCCTCGCCGCCCGCTTCCAACGCTCGGTTGAGAAGTTCGTTAACGGCGGCATCGCGCTCGCGCGAGCCCATGGTTTCGCTCATCAATTCGTCGCTGATCATTCCCGAAAGTCCGTCTGAACACAAAATGAACTGATCGCCTTTTTGCAGAGGACGCTCTAAAACGTCGGGCATGACTTCGCGCTCATAACCGACGCTACGCGTAATCACGTTTCTGCCTACGAATTGTTTCACTTGGTCTTCGCGGATGAGTCCGGCGCGCAGCTGCTCGTTCACCAGCGAGTGATCTTCCGTCACCTGCCACAAGTGCGGTTTGCGGTACAGATAAGCCCGCGAATCGCCGACGTTTCCGATGAACAAAGAATTGCCCTGGTGGTACGCCATGACCATGGTCGTGCCCATTCCCGACAGCTGAGTTTCGCGGGCGGCGCGGTCGAAAATGCGGTGGCTGGACTCTTCGTAAGCTTTTTGGATGAGGTCCCGGGGAGTCATCCCGCGGTTGCGGAACTCCGAGACCACGTACTCCACGCTCTGGACCGCGAGCTGGCTGGCGACCTCGCCGCCGGAGTGCCCGCCCATGCCGTCGGCCACGACAAAGAGGCCGATCTCTTTATTGATCAGAAAGCTATCCTGATTGGATTCACGGCGAAGGCCCTTGTCCGTCCGGCACCAGACGTCGAATTTCAAACTCACAAATCCCAGCGTAGGTGGTTCCGCACCGGACATCAAGCATTTGGGCGACTGGACCAATGTCGGTTCGCTGGGCGCTCACGTCCGACGGTTTGCGTATCGAAAAGTTGTCCCAAAAATTGTCGTCGAAATTTCATCGATTTTGACTCGAAATCCACGCGGGTTCTGCCGATCAAGGAAGTGATGAAGACGTTTTCCCTCTCGCGCACCCAAAAAGCCATCCTTCTGTCGCTGGCTTTGCACTTGCTGTTGGTCCTGACCGTTTACGTGTCGGGCCTGCAAACCGAGCCGGCGCGGGAAGTGATCACGATGGAGATCGTCGAGACGCCCCCGCCCGCCGCCCCGGCGGTCGCGGAACCCACGGAAAAAGTCCAAGCGAAGAAACCGCAGCCGAAAGACGATACCCAAAAAATCGTCGACCAAGCGGACAAAGCTTTGAACGACGAGATCGATCCGAACGCGCGCTTTCTTTCGAAAAACAATCAGCGCGTGGAAAAACAGACCGTGGCGAAAAATCGCGGTGAATTCCAAAACCGCGCCACCCAAGGACCGCAAGGTAAAGAGGGCTCCGACAAACCCGCGAATCCGATGGACCGTTTTCTTCCGCAATTCGACGCCGTGAAAGCGGTCGCCGATCATGCGGAACGTGAAAAGCAATACGAAGAAGACGCGGAAGCGCTGATGGCGCAAGCGCAGAAACAGAAGAAGGCCGAGGTCGCCGAAGCCCAAGCGAAACGCGATGCGGGCACGGGAAACGACTCCACCAAAGGCAGCGACACCAGTCAGACCCTCGATTACATCAAAGATTTGGATCCGGGACTCGAAACGCTTTTGAGCTCGAAGGAATTCAAATTCTATACGTACTTCTCGCGCGTGCGGACGCAGCTGAATCAGCATTGGACGCCCAAAGTCCGCTCGAAAGTCAGCCAGATGTACAAAAAGGGCCGCCGAATCGCCGCCAGCGACGACATGATCACGCGCTGCTTGGTCACGCTGGATCGCTCGGGCAAACTCGTCAAAGTTCAAATCATCGGCAATTCCGGCGTCATCGAGCTGGATGAAGCCGCCGTCGAGGCGTTCCGCTCTGCGGCGCCCTTCCCGAATCCCCCGTCTGGCATGGTCGACGGCGATGGGACGATCAAAATCCGCTGGGATTTCATTCTCGAGGCCTAATCCTCTGCGCCACATAGGGCGATTTGCTTTGGCGCCAGCCTTCCCTTCGAGTAATTATTCGACTTTCGATTCCGCACCTGTGAGGAGTAACGCAAATGGCAAAGACCACCCCGACTTCGAATCTTGAGTCTCAACGCGAGGTTTTGGAAAGCATCGCCCGTCGCGCGCACTACCTGGCGACCCAGATGATTTACCAAGCCAATCACCGCGACGACAAAGAAAAGGGCGACCCCAAAGTCGGTGGTCACGTTTCGGCGAGCGCCTCGGCGCTGCACATCCTGGGCGCGCTTCACCTGGTCACGCGCACCGGTTTCGACCACATCGCGAACAAACCGCACGCCTCGCCCTCGGATCACGCTTACCACTACCTGCTCGATCTGTTCTTGAATCAAGACCTGTCGAAGGTTTCGCTCGAAGACGCGAACACCGCAATGATGGGGCTGCGCAAGTTCTCGCAAAATGGCGAGCCCGTGTTCCAATCCTATCACTCGGCCTATGATTCGGATCACCACAACTTCTTCCCCTCGGGCACCGTCGGCATCCCGCCGGTCAACGCCGGCTACCTGGCGCTCGCTTACCGTTACGCGAAAGATCACGGCTACAACGTGCCCGACGCGCACTTCTGGGCGATCATCGGCGACTCCGAGTTCCGTGAAGGCTCGCTCTTCGAGGCGATCCCCGATTTCGCCGAGCGCGAGCTCGGGAACCTGACCTGGATCGTCGACTACAACCGCCAGTCGCTGGACGGTCACCGCATCTCGAACAAAAAGATCATGGATGGATCGGATGCCGACCGCATCGAGCGCACCATGCGCGCGAACGGCTGGGACGTGATCCAGGTCCGTCACGGCGCCCTTCGCCAAGCCCTGTTCAAGAAACCGGGCGGCGACGCCTACCAGAATTTCCTCGAGAACGAACTCGAGGATTACGAACTGCAAGCGCTGCTGCTCGTCCAGGACATGAAGGCGCTGAAAAAAGGCATCGCGAAAGAGCACGCGAACATGAAGAAGTTCCTCGACTCCGTTTCGGACGAAGAGCTTTACAAATCGCTGCGCGACTTCGGCGCGCACGACATGATCATCATGGCGAACGCGCTCGAAGAATCGAAAAAGAATCCGCGTAAACCCACGCTCATCGTCGCGCACACATTGAAGGGCTGGAACCTGAAGATGGCCGCGGCGCCCGGGAACCACTCGGCGCTCCTGCAAGACGAAGAGATGGAAGAGCTGCGCAAACGCCAGGGCATCACCGGCGACGCTTTGTTCGCGCGTTTCGACGCGAAATCGGCGGAAGGCAAATACCTGAAAGAGCGCGGCGAAAAGCTCTACTCCGAGATCAAAGCGCAGAACCAGCTGCGCGCCGAGAACGAAGAGTTCTTCCGGCAAAAGCTCGGTGAGTTCGGCGAAATTCCGCCGAGCCTCGAGATCTCGACCAAAATGGCGAGCTATCCCCACACGCAGTGGATGCTGGGACAGTTGACCGCGAAGCTGACCCGGATCGCGAATACGCCGCTCAACGAAAAAGAACTGAAGCAAGGCCAGAAGGCCCTGCCCGATTCCGAAAAGCCGTGGAAGACGCCCGGCGAGCTGCTGGTTTCGATGGCGCCCGACGTGGGAACTTCGACGAACCTGAACCCCGCGATGGACGGAAAGATCTTCGGCGCCCCCGTGGTGCAGGACTTCGAGGCAGACCTCGGCGTGAAGGACAACAAACTTCCCGACCTCGTTCCCGGCGAAGACCCTTCGGATCGTTACATCCGTTTCGAGATCGCGGAAGCGAACGTCATGTCCTGCGTGGGCAGCTTCGGTCGCCTGCGTGACACGCTCGGCATCCCGATCATGCCTTTGATGACCGTCTACGACTTCTTCATCAAACGCGCGCTGGATCAGTACTTCTACAACCTGTATTGGAAATCGAGCTTCATCCTGGTGGGAACGCCCTCGGGCGTGACCCTGTCGCCGGAAGGCGCGCAGCACGGCTGGAAGTCGGACATTCAGATCCCGAACCAGATCACGTGGGAACCTTTCTTCTGCCAAGAGCTCGACTGGATTTTGTCGGACGCGGTGAAACGCCACATGACCTACGACAACGTGGGACGTAACGGCGTTCTGATCCGCGGCGTGACCCGCGGCGTGGAGCAGAAGGACATGATGCTGCACTTGAAACGCCAACTGCGTTTCAAACAGGATCAGTCCCAAGCCTTGGGCCGTGCGGAGTTCCTGCTGAACGGCGCCGCGAACGAAGCGGACGTTCCGGCGGTGGACGAAGCGACGATCCTGTCGACCTTGCGTGAAGAAGTGCTCGCGGGCGCCTACTACTTGGTGGATTACCGCGGCTACGCGGGCTACGAGCCCGGCGACAACGTCGTGAACGTCTTCGCCATGGGTTCGATGTGCACCGAAGCGCTGAAGGCGTCCGAGGCGCTCCTCGCCCACGGCATTTACGCGAACGTCATCGTCGTGACCTCGTCGGATCTGCTGTGCGGAATCCAGGCTCACGAAAACGACTACGCTTACCTGAAAAACAATTTGGGCGTGAACGGCGATCTGATCGCGCATCCGACCGAACAGCTGAACGGACACGAGTTCGTGACCGTCGCCGGTCGCCGCGTGCCGATCGTCAGCGTCGCGGATGGCGAAGCGGGTCTGCTCGACAACTTGGGCTCCATCGTCGGCGTGAAACAAGAGTCGCTCGCGGTGCGCAAGCACTCGAAGTGCGGACGCCCGAAAGACGTCTACGCGTATCACCACATCGATGCGGCGGCGGTCGTGGAAGCCTGCGGTAAAGTCCTCAGCGAAACGGCTTTGGAAAACGTGCAGGTCAGCCAGGCTGTGCTCGGCGAAGTTCGCGCGGCGGCGGGACAAAATCCCGGCCAGTGGACCGACCTGTGGCCCCAGCGCGCCGAGAATCAGCACTAATGTTGTCCCTCAGTTTCGGAGCCGAGTTTCATCCGGCTCCGAAAAAGCTCTATCAAGAAACGATCCTGTTCATCCCGTTTTACGGCGGGAAGAAACCGCAGATCCGTCGTCATGTGGAGTTCGCGAATGAGCTTGGCTTCGACGCGGTCGACGTCGAGATGGACACGAGCGTCCTCGGCTTTCCGAACCGCGTGATCTCGTCGCAACGCGGTCTCGGCTACAAACACGTCTGGGCCGATCAGGTCGAGCAGCTCTTGAACGAGATCCCCGGACGTAAAATCGTGTTCGCTTTTTCGAACCCCAGCTCGGGCGCGATCGAAGCCTTAGGGCGTCGCCGCGCGGTCGACGTCGCGGCCCTGATCTGCGACGGCGGTCCCACCGCGCGCTACTGGGATTCCCTCGTGAAATACTACACCAGCGAAACGCCACTCCCGATCTTGCCGGCACGCTGGGCGGCCGCGACGCTGCTCACGCCGCTGTGGTCGTTGAACGCGCGCGGAACCCTGGCCGAGGATTTGGCGAAGCTGCCGCAGGGATTTCCGGTCTTGTCGATTCGCGGCTGGAAGGATCACCTGATCCCGCCGAAACACATCGACGAGGTCTTCGAGCCCCATTTGAATTTGAACTGGCGTAAATTGAGCCTACCCGAAGCGGGTCACCTGAACGGTCTGCGCGACTTTCCCGAGGACTACATCCCGCCCGTCCGCGACTTCCTCATCGAAGTCGCGCGGCCGGTTTAGCGATCTTCATTCGCCTGGTCTACTGGGCGATCTTCATTCGCCTTTAAAAACAAGTTTTCCCGATTTGCCTTTGCAGGAGCCGAAAGGGGTCAGGTCCGTTCCGCTGAGCTCCAAGGTCTCGTCGGTGCGCGCGGCTTCGAAACGGTTCAGCACGTAAGTCGGCATGGCGCCCGAGCACGCGGTCCAGCTACCGCTCGCGAACTCCGCCGACAGGATGTTGCCGTCCATCTGCACGATGCCTTCGATGGTGATCTCGCAACCGTCTTTCACCAGCACCGCGCTGATCAGGTCGCCGCTGATCGAAAGGCCGACGGTCTCGTAACGCTTCTCGCCCATGGTGCCGTCATCGCAAGGCACGGAATCAAGAGTCCAATCGCCGTCGACATCGACGGGCGCATTCGCCCAAGAGATTGCGGGAAGGGTCAGCAGAGCCAAAATCCAGACGCGGAAACGCATGAAAATGTCCTTTCGATTTGCAAACGTACCGATTCGGCAATGACTCGAAAGGATTGGCAACAAAAATCAGAAGCCTCTGCTGCCCCCTGCGACACCAAAATCAAGGAGTGAGCGAAAAGAATAGAAGTTTCCCATTTCTGCGAGGCACGGCCCTCCAGGCCTCGCCGCAGATGAATACGCCATCCTGGCGCTGCGGAGGCCTCCCATAAATGGGAAACTTCTATTCTTTTCGCTCAGCCGAAATCTGGTTTTCGCAGGGGGCAGCAGAAGCTTCAGAACAGCTTGCGCGAGACGGCCATCCCGTCGGAGCTCGGGATCATGAAAGTCTCGTAACGAGCGGGCGTCATGACACGCGCAAGGTAGCCACGCATGACCTGCACTTGCTTCGCCGAAAAGCGATCATCGCCTTCTTGCTGAGCATCGGGCTGAAAGACCGCGCCGCGCAGAAAGACGTTGTCCGCGACGACGAGCGCGCCGGAACGAAGGTTCTTTTCGGCCCAATCCAGATCGTTTTGGTATTCGGCTTTCGCGCCGTCCAGAAAGATTCCGTCGAAAGGACCGAGGGATTCGAGCGTCGCTTTGGCCGCGCGCGAGTCGCCCTCCACCAAGTGCAGACGCCCGCTGAGCTCCGGGGCGGCGAACAGCTCTTTCAAGAAGCGGCAACGATCGGGCGACTTCTCGATCGTCCACACCTCACTGCCCTCCGCGAGCGTAGAGAGAAGGCACAGCGCCGAATAGCCGGTCAGCGCACCGACCTCCACCCATTTCGCGGGTTTCAGATGCGCGCCCGTGAGCTTCAATGCTTGCGCGAACATCGCCATCTCGGCTTCGCCCAGCGACATGAAGCCGACCTCGGTGCGCGCGGCTTCTTCTTTCGCCCGCCGCATGAGGTCCGGAAACCGCCAGGGCTGAGGGAAATCCTGATGAAACTGCGCGATCAAATCGGAAGTGACACGGTCCATGGGCGCACAGTAGCCTCCCTGGCTAGGATGATCAAACACCTCGTCTTCGATTTGGACGGCACTTTGGCCGACACCCTGCCCGAAATCCATGCGACGGCCGACGCCTTGGCGGTCGCACGGGGCTTTCGCCGTCCGACACTTGAGGAAACCCGCCACGGCATCGGTTACGGCGGACGGACTCTGCTCTGCAATCTGTTCGGTTTCCAGAAGAACTCGCCCGAGCTCCAAGCCGCCTATGACGAGTTCCTCGGTTTTTATGACGAAATCTCTGGGACGACCGCGACACTTTATCCGGGTGTCGATCAATTTTTACGAGAATGGCGCGGCGGTCTTTCCATCATCACGAATAAGCCCGGCAAACCCGCCGCGAAAGTCATCCGTTTCACGGGACTCGATGCGCACCCTTGGTCGGTCGTCATCCACGGCGAAAGTTTCCCGAAGAAAAAACCCGACGCGCTTCCTTTCACCGAGTGCTTTCAGCGCGTCGGCGTGGCGCCCGAAGAGGTCCTCGTCATCGGCGACAGCGATGCTGACGTTTTAGGAGCCCAGGCCTGTGGCGCGAAGTCCTTGGCCGTCAGCTTCGGGTATATGAACTTGCCCGAGCTCGAGGCCCTGAGACCTGACGGCATCCTCCATCGTTACGAGGATCTTCCGGGTGAAATTCGGCGCCTCTCGCGGTAAGAATTCTCGGTTTTTATAAGGCTCATAACGCCCCGCCAAGATTCTGCCTAAAATGAGCGCAAACGCCCTCCCTATTCTTTGACTTGGCCCCCGGGAAATTGCAGTCTGCCGCGCATGACTAAAGCCTCGCCGAACCTGATTGATGTTAAAAACCTGTCCATCGATTTTGCGACCGAAAACGGTCTCGTGAAAGCGGTGAGGAACGTCTCGTTCAGCATTCCGCGCGGCAAGACCCTGTCGATCGTCGGCGAGTCGGGTTCGGGAAAGTCCGTCACCTCGCTCGCGCTCATGCGTCTTTTGCCTTCGCCCCCGGCGCTCATCCGCAGCGGCGAAGTTCTGCTCGACGGCGAAAATTTGCTCAACGTCAGCGAGTCGCGCATGTGCGACATCCGCGGCAAAAAAATGTCGATGATCTTCCAAGAGCCGATGACCTCGCTGAACCCGGTTTATTCGATCGGCAATCAGCTCGTCGAAACTTTGATTCAGCACGAAAAGATGACGAAGAAGGAAGCTTGGGCGCGTGGCATCGAGCTGCTCCACAACGTCGGCATTCCGAAGCCGCAAGAACGCATGGAGTGGTATCCCCACCATATGTCCGGTGGACAGCGCCAGCGCGCGATGATCGCGATGGCGATCGCCTGCAATCCCAGCCTGCTGATCGCCGATGAGCCGACGACCGCGCTCGACGTGACGATCCAGAAACAGATCCTGAAGCTGCTGGCGGACCTGCAACAGCAGTACAACATGAGCCTGCTCTTCATCACCCATGACTTGGGTGTCGTCGCGGACATCGCGGATGAAGCGCTCGTCATGTACCGCGGTGAAATTGTCGAGCAAGGCAAAACCGCGAAGCTCTTCAACCAGCCCGAGCATCCCTACACCAAGGGGCTGCTGGCGTGCCGTCCGGCGCTCGACAAAAACCCCGAACGTTTGCCCGTCCTCGCGGACTTCATGAACGACGACGGCAGCGAAAAGACTGCGCGCGAAACTCGTCTGGAAGTGAAATCGAAAGCCGAAAAACCCAAAGACGAGGGCTCCACCCTGCTGCAAGTGCGCGGCGTGAAAACGCTCTTCCCCGCGAAGCACGGCTTCTGGGGCAACGTGAAGTCGTACACTCACGCCGTCGACGGCGTCGATCTCGACATCAAGAAAGGCCGCACACTCGGCCTGGTCGGCGAATCGGGTTGCGGCAAGACCACGCTCGGTCGCTCGATCCTGCGCTTGATCGAACCCACCGAGGGCGAAATCATCTACAACGGCACCGACGTCACGAAGCTCTCGAAGACCGACATGCGCGAAATGCGCCGGAAGATGCAGATCGTCTTCCAAGATCCCTTCGCTTCGCTGAACCCGCGGATGTCGATCGCCTCGATCCTGAAAGAGCCGCTCGAGATCCACAAAATCGGCGACGGCGAAAGCGAGCGCACCGACCGCGTCGCGGAGCTGATGCGTGTCGTGGGTCTCAAACCCGAAATGCTGAGCCGTTATCCGCACGAGTTTTCGGGCGGGCAGAAACAGCGGATCGGCATCGCGCGCGCGCTCGCGGTGAACCCCGAATTCATCATCTGTGACGAGTCCGTGTCGGCGCTCGACGTCTCGATCCAGGCGCAGATCCTGAACTTGTTCCTGGATCTGCAAGAGCAGTTCAACCTGACCTACGTTTTCATTTCCCACGATCTCGCGGTCGTGAAGTTCATCGCCGACGAAGTCGCCGTTATGTACAACGGCAAGATCGTCGAGCGAAACACCGCGCTCGGCATTTATGAAAATCCGCAGGATCCCTACACCAAGAAGCTCCTCGACGCGATTCCGAAGGGGATCCCGAAGGATCTGCTCTCGCACTAATCCCGTCACAGATTTTTCAAGGCGCTGTCTAACTTTCCGCGAGGTGAACTCGCGGTGATTGACAGCGCGGGCGCCAACTCGAAAAGGGCGCGCGACCGTCTCGGCTCAACGTTTGCTCTTAGCTTTCTTCGCTCGGATCTGGGGAGATCTTGAGGGGGCTCAAGTGAAGCAACGTGGGGTCAGCATCCTTGGCTTAGCGGCCTGTTCTTTATTCTTTCAAAACTGCGGTCGGTCGTTCGAGTTCATCGATCCGGTGGCGAAATCCGAACTCCTTACCCAACGCTCGGTCTTTCAGGGGAAAGCGACCTACATCTATCTTCATAAAGCACCCAAGCTTCGCGCGCTCGAAGACCGCAATGATCTCGATACCGAAGGCGAAATCCCCGTCACCGGCCCGAACGGCGAAGGCGTGATCATCATCACCGAGCCCGGCGTTTTCGGACCGGGTTCCGGAGTCATTCCGGTAGGAGCCGGCAGCGCCATGGGTGAGGTCTCGGTGGTGGATGGGGTCGCACGCGGCCCCAACTGGTATGTGCCCCCGCCCGTGGTGACGATCACCACCACTCCCGGCCCAACGAACGGCGGCGGCGAGGCCAACATCGCGGCGCTCTTCGGTGCTTTCATGGGCATGATCGGCGCGATGGGAAATGCACCTTCCGGAAATACCGTCACGAACTATCAATCCTACGCGCCCACGAACAATTCGGGCGGCGGCGGCGTGAACTGCGCGGCGAATGATACCCACTGCCAGGAGTTCGGAATTCCCATGTGCGCGGATCGCAACAACGTTGAATCCGATCCGAACTATTGGGCGGGCAAATGCCACTCGCCGCTTTTGATCGCGTTCAACGAGGATCACGACGAGTTCCGCAGCTTCGAGCTCACGAACCCCGTGACCGATGGTCGCTGGTTCGACATCGCGGGCGCGCGCGCAAAACCCGCGCCGCACACGAAGTTGAAGATCAGCTGGCTCAAGAAAAAATCCTATCTGTTCATCACGCTGCCGAACGCCGCGGGCGAGGTGAAAGGCGTCGACGAACTCTTCGGCAACAATACGCGCGGTCCCGATGGCCGGTTCGCGCCGAACGGCTACGAAGCGCTCCGCAAATTCGACGAAAACGGCGATGGCTACATCTCGGCGAAAGATTCCATCTTCCCTCGATTACGTCTGTGGAACGACGAAAACGCCGACGCCATCGCGACCCCGGACGAGCTCCTACCGCTCGCCGACCGCCAAGTCGAAGTCATCGACCTGCACTACAACGCCCGCTACATCGAAGCCGATCGCTACGGCAATCTGACGGCCCTGAAAAGCGCGATCCGCACCTCGGACGGCCGCCTCCATCTGCTCTTCGACCTCTGGTTCCGGGTCCCGTAGGGTACCACGTACCGCGTGCGGTACGTGGTACCTTCTGGAAGGTACCTGCTACCTTCCGGAAAGTACGTGGTACCCTTCCTGCAGTTCCGGGGCACGGACGTTGAGAGATCGAACGGAGCGCGGGTGGCGCACCGGTATGGGAAATTCTTCCCCGATTGTCGACGTCCGTAACAGGGAGTCGCTATGGGTTGGGGTTCTTGGGGTGCGCTCGGGTTCGGGCTGGTTTTGAGTGGATCCGCACATGGGATCATCATGGGCCAGATCGTGAATCCGCAAGACCGGATCGCGCGTTCGACCGTGATGCTGCTGCATACGGGATTCATGGAGACCGGACGCGGGCTCTGCTCGGGCACGTTGGTCGCGCAGGATCTGGTCATGACCGCCGCTCACTGCGTGGTGAATCTCGAGAACGGCGAGCCCTATCCCGCCTCGCGCTTCCGCATCTACTTCGGAAACTTCCACCGCGCCGAAGACGGTACCCACGACTGGATGGAGTCGCGCGCCCGTGACGTGCGCCAAGTGATCCCGCACGAGGGTTACAAAATTCCCTATGGCGGAGGCGATCTTCACGATATCGCGCTCGTGCGTTTGAAGGACGAGGCCCCCTCGGACTTCGAACCGGCGACACTGCTGACGGACCTGTCGGTCTTGGGCGAAAAGCAACCGGTCACCATCGCGGGCTTCGGCAACATCAAATACTACGGAGATCCCTCCGAGCCGCGCTCACGTTTGCTGCGTTCGTTCAAAACCTTCGTGCACAGCGCGCGCGATGAAAAGACCGGCATGGTGACGTTCGTTCGCCCGACCACGATCCGCACCAATGACGAGTACCGTCTGGCCGTGGGCGGCATGGCCGGCGGAGATTCGGGCGGACCGGGCTTTGTCGAAGTCGGCAACGAGCTTCTCGTCTTCGGGGTGGCTTCGGGCTACCGCGACGATTTCGCCTCGTATGAAAACGTCCCGACGCATCTGGAGTGGCTGCGTGAAACCGCGCGCCGCCTTCAGAGTTGCCTTGCTCCGCAATCGGGCGCACATTGCGCTCCATGAGCAAACCCAAGATTTCGGTCCTCGTCGGTAGCCTTCGCAAAGAATCCATCGCCCGCAAGATCGCGCTCAAAGTCATCGAGCTCAATCGCGACGCGGGCGATTTCGAAATCCTGAACATCGGCGATCTGCCGCTCTACAATGAAGATCTCGAAACCGAAAAGAAAGAGCCCAACTCGTGGCTCGAGTTCCGCGCGGCGCTGAAGAAAAGCGACGGCGTTTTGTTCGTCACCCCCGAGTACAACCGCAGCCTGCCGGGCTGCTTGAAAAACGCGATCGACGTGGGCTCGCGGCCCAAGGGCGACAACGCCTGGGCGAACCTGCCGGTCGCGGCCATCAGCCACAGCCAGGGCTCGATGGGCGGCCTCGCTTCCCACTTGCAGCTGAAAGCGCTGCTCCCTACCCTGAACACCTTCTTGATGCCGCAACCCGAGATGTACCTGGCAAATTCCGGCAAGCTGATGGACGAAAAAGGCGATTTCGCGGACCCGAAAAGCCTCGCGCTCGTCCAGAAGTTCTCGGAGTCGATGCTGAAGTGGTTTGAGCGCTTCCGTAAATAGAGCCCGGAACTTGCACTCCACCGCGCCATGCGGAATCAAATGCGACTGGTCTTGCTGATCGTGCTTTTCTTCGTGAACCCTTTGCGGGCGGCGGAGCCCGTTAAAATCTCGGCGCGAAATCCCGAGGTCCTCGCCAGCTACGCCGAGGCCGCGGAAATGCGTACTCAGCTCAAGTCGCTTTCCCCCAAGCTCCAACGGGTCTGCGGCGATCTGCTCGAAACCCAGCTCCGCATGCACAATGAGACCGACAACTGGAAGATGTACTCGCTGTATGAGGTCTTCGAGCGCGAGGCCCTGATGACCGGCCCCCTTCAGCGCGTCCCCACGATCACCGAGCTCGCGGGCGCCATTCCGAAGTACACCGCCTACCGCCCCATGAAGACCAAACAAGTTCCCATCCCCGCGCTTTTGAAAAACGGCTCGATCCTGATCGCCGACAAAGGCGTCGCCTGCGGACCGGACCCTCTCGCCCTGACGAAGGGCGCCTACTTCATGAAATGCGGCGCCTATTTGATCGGGAGCGGCCTGATGAAGACCCAGGCGCTCGCGGTGAAATCCTGTAAGGGCATTCGTGTCCTTGTGAACGCCGATCTTGAATAAAGGACCTGTCTAAGATTTTGACAGCGACTCCCGCGCCATGTCCCCGGGCGGGCGGATTCCATACTTCCTCCACTTTTTCACCGATAAATCCCGCTGATTGCGTGCATCAACTTGGCACGCCCGCTGCACTAAGAGGTGTTGGACTCAATATTTTTAGGAGGCACCCATGGTGCGGTATTGGAAATCAGAAAACCCCGTGTGGCATTACGTTCAGATCGGACTCGTGATTTCGTTCTTCGCCGTCGTGCTGTCTTCGGGACTCGCGGCCTGCGGTAAGAAATCGAGCGATGGCGATACGAACCTCAACGTGGGATCACTCACGAGCGACGGTTACGCGGTGAGCTCGAACACCACTTTGAGCGGTTATCCCGTGAGCCTGACGATCTCGAACATCCAGCCCACCGGCACCGGTCATATCAATAACCAATGTTACTGGAACGGGTATCAGCAAGTCTGTAATCAACAGGCCAACTGCTATAATCAGTACGGTCAGTACATCTGCGGTGGCAACATCGGCGGATACAGCTCTCTGATCTTCACCGTCCAGATCAACGGTCAGTCGCAGCAACTGAGCGCCGCGATGAATACCAACGGTGGTTACACTCAACGGAGCAGTGCCCAAGTCGGTGGTTTCCAGGTTCTGTACCAAGCCGCTTGCTACACGACGGACTGCGCGGATGTCGCACTGGAAGTCGTCATCGGCGGTACTCACGACTACCGTCAAATCGGAATTCGTCGCAGCAACTCGCAGGGCAAGATCGTGAAACTCGGCGAATGGCAGCTCACTTGGAACACGCTCTCGAGCCGCTCCATCCAACAAATGATGACGGAACTGCAATAAGTCAGGGCTTCATCGCAAAACAAAAAAACCCGAACCGGCTGCGGTTCGGGTTTTTGTTTTTAAGAGCTTAGCTCGGATTGACCTGGAAATTTCCCGGCGTCGAGGGCGCCCCGGCGGGATCGGCGGGGATCATCCCCTTCTGGCGCTCGAGATCGTCGACCATCTCGATCATGATCAGATACGAGATCGGCATCGTGACGAGCAGACCAATCATCAGGCACAGCGCGCCCGCGATGTTCAGCAGCACGATGAAGCTCATCATTCCGCACACGCGCCACCAGTTGCCCGTGACGAGATCGTACGACGCCTTCACCGCCGCCACGCCGTCCAGATCGCGCTTCACCTGCACGACGGTCGTCAGCGACAACATCACCCAGAGCCAGATCCCCGGAATGATCAAAAAGATGAAACCCATGACGATCGCGATCATCACGATCAGCGCCGCCAAAATGACGTGGATCAGGCGATTCATATTCTGGAACGCCCACAGGAAATCCGCGAACTCGAACTGCTGACCGCGACGCAAACGCATCAGGCACGCGATGTAACCGACGCCGATCAAAGCATTGATCGCCCAGCCCAGAAACGGGAGCGAACCCGTGGCCATCACCCCGATGAGCATCACCAGGCTGAGGCCCGCGACAAGCGCGATTTGCCCTTTGATGCTGTTCCAACCCCGATCGAAAAGCTGACCCAACGTGAGTGGAGAAGCGGCCGGACTGACGGCGTTCATGGTCGACATCGAAGAACTCCTTGAGAAGGTGATCCCACGCGTTTAACCGCTTGCGACGCGTGAATCAAGAACCACGGAGATTCACCGCAAGTCTTTGAAATCGGTGAAGACTCGGTAAACCTGAGGTTTCACGCCTCGCCCCACCAAGACCGAAGCCCAAGACTTGCGAAAATGCTTTTGACTTACACAGAATTTACACTGTACGTTCAGTGTAAGTCGCGACGGGCATTTCCCCGCGACCGATGATGGAAAGGACGCGTTGGAATGAAGAAGCCCCTCCCCCCGCTGACGGAAAAAGAAAAAGGCGTCCTGGCCATGATCGAAGCGAGCCTCGCCGACAACGGCATCTCGCCCTCCTACCAAGAGATCCGCGATCATTTCGGATTCGCCTCGTTCAACTCGGTTCAGAATTATCTGAAGCAGCTGACGAACAAAGGCTACATCCAGATTCCGTCGCACCAGAAGCGCGCGATCGTGGTGCTTCACTCAGCGAACGCGGTTCAAGAAAGCATCCGCACGCAGCGCGCACAGTCCGCGCCCGCGCCGCGCGAACGCAATGAACCGCGCTCGGTCGAAGCCTGTGAGCTGCCGCTTCTCGGCAAAGTCGCCGCCGGTCTTCCGATCGAGGCGATGACGGACAACGAATTTATCGATGTGCCGCTCTCGCTTGTACGCAATCCGCAGAAAACCTTCGCCCTGCAGGTCTCCGGTCAGTCGATGATCGAAGACGGCATCTTCGACGGGGACTTGATCCTCGTGCAGAAGCAGACCACCGCCTCCAATGGCGAAATCGTGGTCGCCACCGTCGACGGCGAATCGACGGTCAAACGTTTCTACTTCCAGAACAGTCCCGGCCGCTCGGAAAAGCAGGTTGAACTGCGACCCGCCAACTCCACCATGAAAACGATGTGGTACGCACCTCATCTCGTCAAAATTCAAGGCGTAGTCGTCGGACTCATCCGGAAGTTTTAGAGACTGCCCTCAAAAGCCAGCTGACTGCGTTGCCGCGTCGTCGACGTGCGCGGACGGCGAGTCCTTTCGGTACGCCTTCCTCCTTGCGCCTTGCATCTGGCTTTTGAGGTCAGTCTCTAGCAATGAAAGTCACATAAAAAAATTTGGGTCTCATGAAGAGGCCTCACCCACGCGGGTGTGATGCGGTCGACACGAGTTCTCGGACTCGTGAAGGCCGACTTGCGTTCGCCAAACCCGATCACCAAGGAGGGAGTCATGAATGAAGGTCTTGTGGAAAAACCGGTGGATGTTGTGGACACACTTTCAAAACGATCCGTTCCCGCGAAAGACGCGCGCATGGCGGAACTGCGGGAAGAGCTCGGCGATCTTCTCCGCGGGGTCGATCAGCTGCAGCCTCCGGACGGTCTTTCGACCGGGGTGGAGGTCTTCGACGATTTCCTTCTCTGGCGCGGGATTCCGAAAGGCGATCTCAGTCTTTTTCTGGGGCGACCGGGGACGGGGGCCACCAGCTTGTGGCTCAAGACGGCGCAGAAAATCCACGCGCAAAAGAAGTGGGTCGCGTGGGTGAACTCGGATTGGGATCTTTTGCCGAACTCGCCGCTGGCGCGGGAGCTGCGACTCGACCGACTGCTCGTCGTGAAAAAGCCGAAAGAGAATCAACAATTGTTCTGGATCCTGCAGGAGCTCATTTCGAGCTCGCTCTTTGAAATGGTGGGTTGCCATTTACCCGAAGCGCTTCTGCGCAACCACCAACTGCAAAAACTCAAAAAACTCGCGCGCGTGCATCACGTCGCGCTGGTGCTCGTCTCGCACGCGAAGAACTGGTCCGTGAATCCCATCTTCGGCTTGGTGATCGAGTGCGGCCGCGAGTACTTCACGGTCCGTCGCGCGCTCCACCGTCCGACGCCGTTTACGGTCAGCGGCGGCATGGTTCATTCGGACCTCTTGGGGCAACTGCGCGCCGTACTCGGGGCACCACTAAAATCGGCACCGCCCCGAGCCCTAGCCCCCGTCTAAGTCAACCCCTCCGGCACGGTCGCTGGAGTTCAAAAAGGCGCGTTCCTGAACGCGCTTGAAGCCAAGGATGATTTTATGAACAAGGTGAGAACATGCGAACGCTCTGTCTTGATATATCCCCGGTCGAACAAGCCTGCGCGGCGGAAGCCTTTTTGGTCCTCTCGCCTCGTGTTCAGTTTCGTCTTCCTCATTTTATTTTTGTTGATCTTGAGTCAACCGCTGGGCTCCTGGGTGGAGAAGATCGGGCTCTGAACCGCGCGCTGGAAATCGCCCTTGCTTTGGGAGCGAGGGCCCCGCGAGCGGCGATCGCTGATCACCCCGCCCTCGCGCAAGTGCTCGCGGTGGGTGGACGGGATTCCATTTCCCCTCCCGGCGAAGACGCCGCAACGCTCAAGCGTCTGCCCCTCCCCGTCTTGACCGAGTACGAAGGCCTGAAACCCTGGCCCCAGCGCCGCCGCATCGAACACATCGTCGAGTTCTTCGAGTCCCTGGGACTGCGGCAGATCGACGGGATCTGGGACCTGACTTTATCGTCGTTCCGCGAACGCTGGGGCGAAACCGGCGTCCTCTTGTGGAAGCGCCTGCACGGACAGGACGGCCAGGTGCTGTCGCCGCTCCTGCCGACGGAAGGTTTTCAAGCCTACGCCTATTTCGACGATTCCGTGGGACTGCTGCACTTGCTGCGCACACGCTTAGATGAGCTGCTGAGTTTTCTTTTTCTGCGCCTGGAAGGCCAGGGGCGTTTCGCGCGCCGGCTGGAGCTGATCCTGCACTGCGAGTATTCGAACGCGCGGCACTCGATCGTTATCGAGCCCGTCTCGCCGAATCGCGATCTGAAACTGTTCCAAGATCTGCTCTTCGCGAAGGTTGAAGGGGTCGACCTGCTGAACCCCATCCGGGAATGCGAACTTCTGCTCGAGGACGTTCCCGAAAAAGTCGAACAGATGGATTTCTTCGAACCGCGCGACACCAGCGAAGACCGCTGGCAAAGACTCATCAGCTTCGCGCAGCAGTCGCAGATCGAAGTCGGTTTTCTGGAGCTCGTCCCGCAGCATTTCCCCGAGAACAGCTACCACCTGAAGCCCGATTGGCCGCGCGTGCTCGAAGCCCGCGATCACATCGAACGCGACGAAGCCGCGATCCAGGTGAAATCCGTTTACGCCAAGGCGCTGCTGAATACCCCGCGCCCGACCCTTCTGCTCGATTCGCCGAAAGAACTGACGAAGGGCGAACTGCGCCGCTTTCGTAAGCTGAGCTTTTTCCCGACCGAACGCCTCGAAGCCTCGTGGTGGTCGCGGCTGCGCGACGCCCTGAAGAGCGAGGGGCAAAAGGCCGCCGATCGCGATTACTATTTCGCGGTCTCCGACGCGGGCGAGCTCGTGTGGATTTACCAAGATCACCAATCGAAGAGCTACTTCCTGCATGGCTACTTCGACTGACGGGGCCGTGGCCCCTTTGAGTCCGACCGCCTCCGGCGCGATCGCCCACCGTGAAGGAACACTTGCGCCGGTCGCGCGGCCCGTGCGCTTCATCGAGCTCATGGCCCGTTCGAACTTCTCGTTCCTGCAGGGCGCCTCGCATCCCAATGAAATGGTCGAGCAGGCGATCCGCGAGGATTACGAAGGGATCGCGCTGTGCGACCTGAACGGCCTTTACGGCGTCGTGCGCGGCCACCATACCGCGTCCGAGCCGTCGCTGTTCGTCGCCTCGGTTTCGCCGAAAGAAAGCTTCCGGTATTTGGTCGCTTCGGAGCTCACGCTCGTGGACGGCACCTCGATCGCGTTCATGCCGATGACGTTCGAAGGCTACTCGAATCTGTGCCTGCTTTTGACGATCGGCAAACGCAATGTCGCGAAGTACTTCTCCGAAATCACCCTCGAGCAGGTCGAAGCCCACGCGGCGGGACTGCTCGCCTTTCCGCTGCCCCCCTTCAACGTCGAACGCTTCGAGCATTTGCGCCGCATCTTCGGGGATCGTCTTTATTTGCCGGTGTGGCGGGATCTGACCTGGGAGTCGCTCGAGTTCGGCCGGCAGGCGTTCGAGCTCGAGCGCACGCACGAGGCGCAACTTTTCGTGACCCAACGCCCGTTCATGCATACGCCCGAACGCAAACGCCTTTTCGACGTCCTGACCTGCATCCATCACCACACGACGATCGGAGAGGCCGAGCAGACGCTCATCCAGAACTCCGAGCGTTATCTGCGCCCCCTCGCCGACCTCGCCGTCCTTTGGCGGGATCGTCCGGACCTGCTCGAAGAAAGCGTCGAGATCGCCAAACGCGTCGACTTCAAACTCACGGACATCAAATACCAGTACCCGCACTCGAAAATCCCCGCCGGGATGACCGCGACGACCTATATGCGCCACCTGGTCGAAGAGGGCGCCCGGCGCCGCTTTCCGAAAGGAGTCACGCCCGAAGTGCGGCATCAGATCGATCACGAACTCGAGATCATTCGCGACCTCGCTTACGAGGACTACTTCCTGACCGTGTACGAGATCTGCGAGTTCGCGCGCGAGAAAGGCATTTTATACCAGGGCCGCGGCAGCGCCGCGAACTCGGTCGCCTGCTTCTGCCTGGGTTTGACCGCCGTGCATCCCGAAAAGGTGGGACTGCTTTTCGAGCGCTTCATCTCGCGCGAGCGCCAGGAGCCCCCCGACATCGACATCGACTTCGAGCACGAACGCCGCGAAGAGGTGATCCAGCACATTTACCGCACTTACGGCTCCGAACACGCGGCGATGGTCTGCACCGTCATCCGGTTCAAATCCCGCCTCGCGATCCGCGAGGTCGCGAAGGTCCTCGGCATTCCGCTCTCCACCGTCAACGCCATGGTGAAGTTCATGGGCCGGGACGGCATGCGCCGCCTGGTCGCGGACGAAAGCCTCCACGAGAAATTCAAAATCGAGAAATGGCGCTGGCTCGCGATGCTGCAGCTAACCCAAGAGATCAAAGGTTTCCCCCGCCACCTCGGCATCCACACGGGCGGCTTCTTGATCACGCAAGAGCCGATCACGCGCATCGTGCCCGTCGAGAAAGCGACGATGGACGGTCGTTACGTCATCCAGTGGAACAAGGACGACATCAACGACATGAAGCTCATGAAAATCGACGTTCTGGGGCTCGGTATGCTCTCGGCGCTGCGCCGTTGTCTGGAGCTTTTGCGGACGCACAAAAATTTCCGCGGCGATCTTGCCGAGCTGCCGTCCGAAGATCCCGCGACCTACGACATGATCTGCAAGGCCGACACCGTGGGCGTCTTCCAGATTGAGTCGCGGGCGCAGATGCAGACGCTCCCACGGCTGCAACCCCGCAATTTCTACGACCTCGTGATCGAGATCGCGCTCGTGCGGCCCGGCCCGCTTCAGGGCGGCATGGTGCACCCCTACCTGCGGCGCCGCAAAGGCCTCGAAAAACCGACCTACGCCGTGAAAGAGCTCGAACCCGTGCTCCGGCGCACTCTCGGCGTCCCGATCTTCCAGGAGCAGGTCATGCAGATCGCGGTCGCCGCCGCGGGCTTCACCCCGGGCGAGTCGGACGAACTGCGCCGGATCATGTCGCGGGCCTGGCGCCAGGAAGGAACGATGGAGGGCGTGCGCGGCCGTCTGTTCCGCGGTATGGCCGAAAAAAACATTCCGCAGTCCATGGCCGAGCAAATCTACCAAACCATCGAAGGCTTCGCGAACTACGGCTTTCCCGAAAGCCACTCGGCGAGCTTCGCGCTGCTCGCCTACGCGAGCTGCTACATCAAGTGCCACCATCCGGACGTCTTCACCTGCGCGCTTCTGAACTCGCAGCCGATGGGCTTTTATCCGCCGCGCGTTTTGATCCGCGAAGCGCAAAAAAGCGGCGTGAAGTTCCTGCCCCTCGACATCCAAACGTCGGACGTCGAGTACCGACTGCTGTCGCGACCGCGAGAGGCCGAGGGCTACCGCGCGCCCGAACGCCCCCCGCGCCTTGATCACCTCGACGACATCCGGGTGGGCTTCATCGGCCTGTCCGCTTTTCCCCGCGAGTGGATGGAAAAGATCGTGAGTGAGCGGCACGCACGCGGACACTACCTGTCGCTCGAAGATTTCGTGCGCCGGCTGGAAATGCCGCGCCCCCTACTGGCGAAACTCGCGCGGGCGGGCGCCTTCCAATGCTGGGGGCTCGAACCCCGCCGTCTTTTGTGGCAGATCGAAAGCCTGTCGCTGGATCCGCAGAGTTTTCTGTGGGGCCAGGCGAAGGAAAATCCCGACGACCGCGAAACCGAATTGCCCTTCGAGTCCAATTGGGACCGCATGGCGCGCGAATACGAAAGCTCGGGCTATTCGCTGGACACGCATCCGCTCGGCATCTTGCGCGCCGGAATCAATGCCCGCAGCGAACAGCTGCGCGCCCGTCGGCTCATCCCGTTTTCGGATTCACGCGACCTCGAGCGTGACCGCAGCGGTTTGAAGGTGCGGGTCGCCGGCATGATCGGCGTGACCCAGCGCCCGCCCACCGCGAAGGGGATGTGCTTCATCACGCTCGAAGACGAATTCGGCTTCATGAATATCGTGATCCCGCCCGACGTCTACCAAAGGGACCGGCACACGGTCTACTCGAACGGTTTTCTGGAGGTCCAAGGCCGACTCGAAAAAACCGGCGACGGCCTCGTCAACCTGCGCGCCGAGCGGGTGTTCCTGTTGCGGATCGAGACCACAACCCCCGAGCTCGATCACAGCTCACGACATTGGTAAGGCATGGTGGTGAGCATTGAAAAAGTCACCCTTTCCGTGTTGCAAAAATCTATTTCCGGAGAATGAAGAAGCCCTCTCTTTTCGGTTGGGTGGGACCTCCGCAGCGCCCGGACGGCGTAAGACTCTGCGGTGAGGCCAGGAGGGCCGTGTCCCAGCCAAGCGAAAAGAGAGGGCTTGTTCATTCACGCCGAGATCGAGTTGCAACACGGAAAGGGTGCAGCTCTGAGCTGTCGAACCCACCGACACCCCTGAAAAGAAATCCCGGCCTCCCCGCCCGGCCCCGCGCCGTTTCGTTCCCGCAGCCGTAAAAGCCGGTCCCGTCCTTGCTTTGTTCCGGCGCAGCTATGGGGAGTACAACAATGAAAGCATCGCTTTTCGCGGTCGGATTGCTGTTGGCGTCAGGGGTGGCGCACGGACAAGCACTGACCAAAGAGGAATATGAGGCTTTCCACCTGAAACGCGTCGCCGCGGTGAACTGCGCGACGCAATCGGGTGGACGCATCATCTTGAAATCGTCCGATCAGGGACGCCGCTACAACCTGCTCTTCGCCCGCAAGGCGCACGAGCAGCCGCGGATGATCGTGCGGGGCGCGCGTTGCGAGGACTTCGGTCCCCGCAACTGGGGCCTGCACTGCATGAATGACGAGAAGAAGACGCTCTTCCACTTGTCGGTCACCGGTTACTATCTGCAAAAGCCCGACGGTCGTAGCTACGACCACAACATGGCTTTCAGTATCAACCGGAGTCAGATTCCGAAAAAGGACGGGATGGACAAAAAACATATCTCGTACTTGGAAGTCGCCTACAGCTCGAAATGTTTGGTTCAACGTTACTAGGACGGAAGTCCTTCCGACATCGAGCGAAAGCCGAATGAGAAAAGCGCCGCGAGGCGCTTTTTTTATTTTACGGAGTCGGCAGGAGCGCCGTCGGAATCGAGATCTCTTCCCCCGTCAGCAGCACGTTCTGCGTGCGGGACATCGGATCCTGAGCGCGCAGGACCACGATCGAGTAACCGCCCTTCGCCAACCGGTGCAGCAGCTCCGGTAAGATCTCGGCGGTCCGGCGATGAATATCGTGCAGCAAAATGATCCCGCGCTGATCTTTATCGAGCTGAGCCATCATCCGGTCCAGCACCGCTTCGTTCGAATGCGAGAAGCGCCAGTCTTCGGAATCCACGTTCCAGAAAAACTCGCCCATACCGTGCGCTTTCAGGAAAGCGCCCAGGCCTTTCGTCTTCGCCCCGAAGGGGAACCGCACGAAAGGCTCCACTTGGCCGACGAGATCGAAAAGCAATTGGTGGGTCTTCTGCAGTTCGAACAAGGCTTCGCGCTCGCTGACCCAATTCTTGCGGCAGTCTTCGCCTTTACACTCTTCCAGCGGTCCCATGTAGGGATGCGAATAGCTATGGTTCGCGATCACGTGACCTTCGCGCGCGAGTTCTTGCGTAACCCACGGATTGCGTTTCGCCGCTTGTCCCAAGGTGAAGAAGATTCCTTTGGTCTGCGCCGACTTCAAAGTCGCCGCGATCAGCGAGGTCATCAGCGGGTGCGGACCGTCGTCGAAGGTCAGGATCACCTGCTTCGGCTGGACGTCGCCACGAATCGCGACGTAGCCCTTCGAAACGTCACGCAGCTGCTCTTCGGTCTTCAGCGCGGGCATTTTTCCGCCATCGACTTCGGCGTAAACGTTCTTCATGATTTCAGTCATGCTGTCGGGATTCTGCAGATCCAACGCAAGGACGTCGTTGATCCGCCCGTAATTCAGGACGGCGAAACCCTGCGCCTTCATGCGCGCGCGGTTCGCGGCGTGGATACGCTCCAAACGACGCAAAAGCTGATCGCGACATTGGCCGATCACGGTCTTATTCGAGGCCGAACGGATTTCGTTTTCAAATAAGAAGAGCTTCGCGTCCTCTTCGTACTTTTTCAGGGTCGCGCAAACTTCGTTCGGCGTGATCTGATCATCGGGATTCGTGGTCATCTGTCCGCGCAGGTCGGCGAAGATTTTCGTCGGGTTCGCGGGCGAATTGATCCACTCCGCTTCGTTGAGCGCTTGAGCGTTCGCCTCGGGCGTGAGCTCAATTCGCTCTTTGAAGCTGGGCGCGGGCGAGCAGGCCGCGACCGTCATCAGGAAGGCGGGGGCCAATACGGCGGCGGTAATCCAGGTCGACAAACGTCTCATTCCCGATGGGAAATCCAAACTCCGTGCCTCGGTCCCCTCCCGTCCAAAGGGCTCCGGGAAGAAAAAACCTGTCTAAGAACGAGACAGGGGACGTTTTTGAGGTATGGGAACGAATAAGGAAGAGTTCGCCCCGTCTCAGCTTGAGAAGACCCGCCAAGTCTGATCAGTCAGTTTTCCCCCTAGGCCTAGAGATACTGAATGTGTCGCAAGTCGTATGAATGCCAGCCCGGGAACGATGGACCGGAACCCCGAACTGGCTCAAGGGAGGATGCTCACATGAAACTCAAAATTTTCCAGATCGTGCTTCTGGTTCTGACGCTGATCGCGGGCAACGCCCACGCGAAACGCAACAACAAACTGCCGAAACAACTGGGACAAGAGCGCGTCGACGCCCGTCAAGCCCGCCAGGCGAAACGTATCGACAACGGTTTGAGCGCGGGACGCCTGACGCAAAAAGAGTACGACCGCCTGAAGAAAACCCAAGAGCGCATCGCCAAGAAAGAACAAGCGTTCCTGGAAGACGGCAAACTCTCGAAAAAAGAAGCCAAAAAGCTCGAGAAAATGCAGAAGCGCGCTTCGAAGAAAATCTACGCGCAAAAGCACGATAAACAACGCAATCGCATGAAGCGCCAAGCGGACCGCATCGCCGAAGGCGTCAAGAACGGCGAGCTGACCGAAGCGGAACAAAAGCAACTCGAAGCCTCGCGTAAAGCCATCCAAGAGTTCCGCAAAGAAGCGAAGGCCGACGGCAAACTGACCGCTTTCGAACGCAAGACCCTGCGCTCGATGAAAGACAACGCCTCGTCGGAAATCTACAAGCTGAAGCACAACAACCGCGCCCCCGCATCGCTGCAAGAAGACACGCAAGTAGCGTCGGTCGACACCCAGAACACGGGAACGCCCGTGCAGTCGACGCCCGAAATCGGCGGCGTGCAGTAATTTCGATGGACCGGGTCAGTCGGCCCGGTTCTCTACGAATAGAAAATGATCCCGGTCATTGTACTTGCGCATGAAATAGTAGCGCGCCGACGCATCCTTCAGCTTGCGGGCCACTTCACGGACACCGATGGGGCCCAAGCATTCCAAGTCCAGGCGCGCTTCGCGATCGCAAGTCTCCGAGACCGGCTCACCACGGTGAAAACCAATCCAGCTGACGCTCATGTAGGGCCGGCCCAGCGTCACGATCTTCTCGGCAATGAAAGGGTTCGGTCGCATCTCGTTGGCCCCGTCACGGGGAAGCAAAAGCCAACAAGGGGCCGCGCACGCCGCGAGCTCTTCGCGGGACCGCGCGCCCGCGCTTTCCAGAATCGTCACGGGTTTCCCCAACAACTTCTCGCCCTCCACGCGCATGGCCGACAGTAAGGCGCGCGTTTCGTCGGACTGGGGCTCCAAACCCAAGAGCACATAGTGCGAGCTTGAGAAATCCGGATACAAACGCAGGACCACATCGTGTCCCGCGTTCGCTAAATCCGGCGCAAGCACGCTGGGCTTGATGATGGGCGCGCTCCGCAAAACGACGCCGGACACGACCAGATAGATCATGCAGCCCGTGATGATGACGAGCGCGAGCCCCAGCAGCCAACCGATTTTCTTCATGTGGGCCTCGGAATCGGGACGAAGTGCTTTTCCACGAGTTCACGCGCGGTCGCGGCGACGTGATGGCGATCCTCTTCACTTTGGACGTGGATCTCTTCGTGAAAGCTGATCTCGACATCGATGGTCTTCAGACAGAACAGGCCCCAGATCGCGGGCAAAAAACTCATATCGCCGTACCAGCAGACCGAGTCGCGCCATTTATCCGACATGGGTTCGCCGTTCACCCGGCGGTAGTTGATGACCATGACCTTGATCGGAATGCCCGTGCCGGCGGCGGAGATCAGCAGCGACTTTTTGAAGGGCAGAAGCTTTTCCCCGTCGCCCGACGTTCCTTCCGGATAAAGCACGACGTCGAAGCCCTGCTTGAGCGCATCGCGAATCTCGCCCATTTCACCGACGATCTTCGTGCGGCTGCGGCGCTCGACGAACAAACATCCGCCCATCTCGCACAAAGTTCCCAAGAAAGGCGTCTCGCGCATTTCCACCGACGTGATGAACAGGCAGCGCTTCACCGACGACAGCGCCAGAATATCCATGAAGCCCAAGTGATTGCCGACCAAAAGAAAGTTCTGTCCCTTGGGGGGCAGTCCCTTCGCTTCGACCTTCACGCCCATCATCTGGCACGCACCCCGCGTGTAACGCGAAACCGTGCGCGCGTGAAAACCCCGACGCGCCACCTGTCCGCGAATGAATAAGCGGCCGACGTAGGACTCGATCAGGTAGCTCAGTACGTAGACAATGAAGATGCTGAAGCGGACGGCGCCGCGCAGACGATCAGTCAAACCCATGGCCTACAAAAGCGATAGACTGGCCGCTTTTGTCAAGCGCTCGAGGACGGCGGCCCAATGCTCGCCCGTCTGCCCGTCTTTGCAGCGGAAATAGAGGAGTTCCGTACCCGATTCGGCGAGGGCCCGGAGGTCCGCGTAAAGCCGCCGGGCCGCGAGTTCCGCGTCGTCCGGCAAACGCAGCTCGCGAAGCTCATGATAGGCTCCCGTGGGCCGCTCCAAACGAAGATCCACACCTTCCAGCTGATGGGGGATCTCGTCACGACGGGTATTCACCCGCGCCAAGATCTCGGACTCGGTCATTTCGGCGGGCACGAGCACCAAAGGGATCCGGGGCATGTAGTGATGTTTCATCTGGCCGGGGGCTTCACCGCGAATGGCGGCCTCGCGCCAACGGGCTTTCACGCCGGCTTGCGCGAGCGCGGCGTCGATCTGTCCCCGGGACACCATGCCCGGCCGCAACAGGGTCAGCTCATCCCCGTCCATCTTCAATACGGTGGATTCGATGCCCACGCGTCCCGAATCGGCTTTCAGAATGTAGACCGCTTCGCCGAACTCGTCTTGCACGTGCTGCCAAGTGCTAGGACTCGTGTGACCGAAACGATTGGCGCTCGGTGCCGCCAAGGGAACCTGCGCCAACTGGATCAGCTGACGGGCGACGGGATGATCGGGCGACCGTAAGCCCACGCCATCCAAACCCGAAGTGATAAGGTCGGAAACCAATTCGCTTTTGGGCAGCACGATCGTCAGCGGTCCCGGCCAGAAGGCGGCCGTCAAAGCGTCCGCGGTGGGCGGCCACTCACGGGCGCACGTCCGCGCCATTTTTACCCCGTCGACATGAACGATCAATGGATCGAAGAAGGGCCGTTCTTTGACGGCGAAAATGCGTTTGAGTCCGTCCTCGCGATCAATACGCGCGGCCAAGCCGTACACCGTTTCGGTGGGCATGGCGACCACGTCGCCGCGCTCAAGCAATTGCGCGGCGGCGGATAGGCTTTCCGGGGAAGGGGTCAAAGGCATGCCCAGGCTATAACCGAACGGATTCCAGAACGCGAGCGGGATTCGACCGAGCCAGTTTCAGACTGAAAAAGCTCGTCAAAATCAGGCTCAAAACGCAACTCGCCCCGAGGGTCAGCGCCAGGCTCATGAAGTCGATCCGGAAATTCCCTTCGAAGAACTGGTAGGACAACCCAATGCCGATCGCGATCGCGAGCAGACTTCCGAAGAACGTCGCCGCCAACACCAGAATGCCGAATTCGACTTGGAACAGACGCAAAACCCCCGGCGTGGGCGCCCCCAGAAGACGGAACAAGGTCGCATCCCACTCTTGGACTTGCAATTGCCGGTACAAAATCGAGAGCAGCACGAACAATCCCGAAATCCAAGTGAGCGTCGACATCAGCTGTAGCGCGAAGACCATCTTGTCCAGGACTTCCAGTCCCTTTTCGATCGCGCGCTCGACGTCGATGGCCGACACGTTCGGGAAGGCCCGCGCCACCCGCGTTTGGATCTTGTTCTTCGCGTCCTCGTTCGCGCCCGTCACGTCGGCCAGCCAAATCTTCGGCGCATCGTCCAGCGCGCCCGGTTGCACCAGGATGAAGAAGTTCGGTTGGAAGCTGTTCCACATCACCCGGCGCAGGTTCACGATTTCACCTTCGATTTCGAAGCCCTGGATATCGAACTTGATCACGTCGCCGATCTTGAACCCCATACGGCCGGCATAGCGCCCTTCGACGGACAATTCGATCGGTTTCCCCTCGCGAAGGGTCGGCGAAAATTCGCGACCTTCGGTAATCGCTTCGGCCGCCGTCAAGCGTGGACGGGACGACAAATTCACGCCGCGATTGCGGAAGCGATTTTCCGCTTCCTCTTCACGGGTGACGAAGCCTTCCGCAGCTTCTTTGCGTTCGTAAGGTTTGCCGTTCACTTCCAGAACGCGGGACCGGATCAAGGGCGAAATATTGTTCAGCTCGTGTCCCTCTTCGTTCACGATCTTTTTCACGCCGTCGATTTGCTCATCTTGAATGTCGAAGAGGAAAATCGACGGTCGACTCGCGGACCGGTCGCCGATGAGCTCATCGTACAGGCCCGCGCGAATTTGCGGAATCAACGTCGTAAGCAATGTCCCCAAAGACAGCGCCACGAAGGTCGTCAGCAGGACCGGCTTACGGGCCAAGTACAAAAAGCCTTGCCGCGCCCACCAGGGACCGCGCAGCTTTCCCACCGCACGGAACAACGCCCAGCCCGCGAAGGCCAAGATCAAATACGAGCCGATCAAAGCCCCGAAGAAACTCGAACCCAGGATGTACGAGTTCGCCTCACGAATCGACAGATACCAGAATCCCGCCAGCACCGGCGCCCACAAAAGCGCGTAGATCGGCCGGAAGTCGCCGACCCACGTGGAGGCTTCCGAGAACAAACGCTGCGTCGGCACATCCTGAAGCTGACGGATGAACGGCAACGTCACGCCGATCGAACCCAGCGCGATCAGGAAGAAACCTTTCACGACGGTGCGCAGCTGCAAGGTGACATTGACGTCGACGCTGATGAACTCTTTCAGCAAGGCGCCCAGGACCGGCAATCCCAAACCGACGGCCGCCATCGCGACCGCCGTCGTCGCCACGCTCAGCAGTAGAAGCTGCATCAGGAAAATGCGTCGGATATTGCTCGAACGCAGTCCCAGCGCATTGTAGACCGCATAAGCCTTCACCTTTTGGTTCAGCCAAGAGCGTACGAGCGCCGCCAGACCGAAGCCCGCCAGCGAAACGCCGACCAAGGCCCCGAGGCCCAAGTAGTCGAATAGAAATCCCATCGCGCGGCCGGTGTCCTCGCTGGCTTCAAGGTAGCTGCTCCAGCGCACGGCGGGCTCGTTCACCTCGTCCAGGAATTTCTTTTCGCGCTCTTTCAGCTGCTCGGGCGTGGGCATCGCCGATTCGGGATATTTGATCAGGACCGCGTCCGTCATCGTCGTGCCGAATTGGATCAACGTCGTTTTTTCGATTTGCGATCGGCCCGCGTAAACTTTCGGCGCTAAGCTCGCCAAACGGAAAGTTTGGCTGCTGTCTTCCTCGACGACATCGGCGATTTCGAAGGACGTTCCGCCCAGCTCCAGTTTGTCGCCGACTTTCAGATTCAGCTGCAAAAGCAGCTCGGGATAAACCCAGATCTTCGGTTCGTTCACGATCGTCTTCGCGCTCGCGCCCGTGATGACGCCCCCGTCTTTCAGACGGATCTCTCCGTAAGGCGGATAGCTTTCGTCGATCGCTTTGATCTGCACCAAACGCGAATCCGGCCCCGCCGCCACCATCGAGAAGAACTCGTACAGGCGGCTGGAGGTCGCCCCTTCCGGAACGTGACGCCCCAAGATCTCGAGCTCTTTCGCGGTCAGCTGACGGCGCACGCTGATCGCGACATCACCCGAAAGATTCGCTTTCGCGTTCGCACGCAAAGAATCCTTCAACGCATCCTGAAAGGTCGAAAGGATCAGATATCCCGACAACCCCAAGGCCAAATTCATGATCAGCAAAAAGACGAGCGCGCGCATCGCGCGGAACTCGGTCCACGCCAACCGGGACTCAAGACGGAACACAAAGGCCTCCGCGCAGGCTGTAGCGCTCATCGCACAGACGCGCGAGTTCCGGATTGTGGGTCACGAGGATGGTCGTGATCCCCGCTTTGCGGATTTGATCGAAGAAAACTTGCGTGACCTTTTCACCCGTTTCGAGATCCAAGTTCCCGCTCGGTTCATCGGCCAAGATCAGACTCGGCCGTCCGACCAAGGCGCGCGCGATGGCGACCCGCTGACACTCCCCGCCGCTCATGGTGCCGGGGTGGTGATGCAAGCGGTGCCCCAGCCCCAGGCTTTCCAGCATGGCGCGGGCTCGACTTTCGACGTCGGTTTCACCCTGGATTTCCAAAGGCAGCGCGACGTTTTCGAGCGCGGTCAAATGCGGGACCAAGTGAAACTGCTGGAAGACGATCCCGATTTGTTTACCGCGGAAAAGCGTGCGCGCCTCGGGCGAGAGCGCACTGACGTTTTGTCCGCCGATCTCGACCGATCCCGAATCCGGAACGTCGAGCCCCGACAGCAATCCCAGAAACGTGGACTTGCCGGCGCCGCTTTGACCGAGGATCGCCACGATCTTTCCCGTCGCGACCTCGAGGTTCAGCCCCTTCAGCACTTCGATCCGCGACTCACCTTGGGCGAAGGACTTCTTCAGATTCGTGACTTTCAGGCTCATGCGTTCACTTCCGTCCTTACTTTTTGACCGTGGTGGATTTCAAGATGGGTTCAAGCGTCTTCCAAACGTTGTCGGCGACGATGACGTAGCCCTTTTCATTTGGATGAATGCCGTCTTCGAGATTCAAGTCTTTCGCGCCGCCGACCTTGTCGAGCAGAAACGGGATCAGGTCGATCTTCTGCTCCTTCGCGAGCGCGGGATAGACTTTGCGGAAATCGTCGCGGTACTTGTCGCCGTAGTTCGGCGGCATCTCCATGCCCGCGAGCACCACCCGCGCACCGGATGCTTTCGCTTTCACGATCGCCTCCTCTAAATTTTTGCGGGTGTCGGCGGGTTTGAAACCGCGCAAGCCGTCGTTGGCGCCGAGGGCGATGACGATGATTTCGGGTTTGGATTTCAATTGCCAGTCGAGGCGCGACTTCGCGCTGGCGGACGTCGAGCCGCTGACGCCGGCGTTGATGACTTGCCAATCGAGTTTCGCGGCTTTGATTTTCTGATCGATGAGCGCGGGATACGCTTTCTCTTTAGCGACGCCGTATCCCTCGGTCAGTGAGTCACCCAGGAAAACGATTCGGGGAGTCTTCGCGAACGCGAAGGAGGAGAAATTCAGGAGCGCCAAAAACAAAACGGCCGATGCTGTTCTGACCTTCATAGGGTCCCGAGTTTAGCACCGGCCGTTGAGTTATTAAATCGTTAACAGTTGGAGTCGGGGACGATTAGTAACGTCCGCCGCCGCCGCCACGTCCGCCGCCGCCGAAGCCGCCACGTCCGCCGCCACCGCCGCGTCCACCACCGAAGCCACCACGTCCGCCGCCGCCTTCACGGGGAGCTTGAGGGCGAGCCTCAGAAACGTTCAGCGCGCGTCCGCCGACGTCTTTGCCGTTCGCTTCTTCGACTGCGCGATCTGCATCGGCGTCGTTTTCCATTTCGACAAAGCCGAAGCCTTTCGAACGTCCCGACTCACGGTCAGTGATGACCTTCGCCGAAAGGACGGGTCCGTAAACCGCGAAAGTTTCGTGCAGAGACTGATCGTCTACGCCGTACGGAAGATTGCCGATATAAAGTTTCTTGCCCATGGTACCTCCTTCAAAGTCCCAACCCTGGCGTGGGTAATTCATATGTCGGTACCAAGAACAGACGCACTAAAACAGGCAATCGCTTTCTGGAACACGGACACGAATCAGTGATTACAGGCTAACAAATAAATCGGCAAATCAAAAGAAAGAGTCAGAACTCAAGAGCGGGAAATCCTGTATTTAGACGATCTTAACGGTCTTAGGCAAAGCCAAAGGAAGGGGCTTGAGGGGGGGGGGGGGAGGGGTACGGAGCGTCAGCCCGGTCCCCCTTGAAATCTATGGCGAATCAGTGGTGATGCCCACCGGGACCATGCACGTGACCATGCGAGATCTCTTCCGAGGTCGCAACGCGCGATTCGATCAGCTCCACGTCAAAAACGAGATCCACGCCCGCCAGCGGGTGGTTGCCGTCGAGCTTCACATTCTCTTCGCCGATTTCGGCGATCCGCACGACTTTCATTTGTTGACCGAGGTTCAATTGCAAGAACGCACCGACTTCGATCTTCAAGTGCGCGAGTTCTTTCTTGGGAACTTCCATCACCATTTTGGGGTCGGGCTCGCCGTAAGCATCCGAAGCTTTCAGACTGACGGTCTTCTTTTGGCCGATCAGCATTCCCATCACTTCCTCTTCGAGCTTCGGAATGATTTGTCCGATTCCGGTCAAGAAGGCCAAGGGTCCATCCGAGCTCTCATCCAGCAACTGGCCTTTGGTATCTTTGAGGGTGTAGTTGAAGCTGATGACACGTTGGGGTTGGGCCGACAGGCTCATGGAAAATCTCCTTCTGGAACGGGGCCAAATTGTTGTGAACCATAAACCACGCTTATAGGGACCCGGCAAGAAGAAAGGCGGTTCCTACAATTCGCTTGCGGGACGGGCGTTTCACGACCGACAATTTTCTAATGACGGGTCCGAGTCCTTTCCGACAAGCTCGATCGTTACTTTTGAATTCCAGTTACCAACCTATGAAAATCATCCCGTGGCAAAAGGCTTTGATCCTTTGGTTCCAGGGGAAGGTCGAAGTGCTGGAGTATCACAACGTCTTCGCGCGCAGTGCTTTCAACGCTTTTCAACTTCCGAGCGTCATGCGACTGAAAACCTACGTGCGTCCCCGCAACTTCGGGGTGGTTCGCTTCTGTCGCGAGAACGTCTACATCCGCGATAACTTCACCTGCCAGTACTGCGGCATCCAACACGCGGCGAAGTCGCTGACTCTGGATCACGTCGTCCCGGCCTCGAAGCAAGGACCGAAAAGCTGGACGAATGTCGTGACCGCTTGTCGCGATTGCAATCAGCGTAAGGGCAATCGCACGCCCTCCGTCGCGAAGATGCCGCTTTTAAACGAACCGCGTATCCCCTCGTGGCTGCCCACGACCGATCTTGACTACAATTCCACGCAGATGCCAGGATCCTGGGGTCCCTACCTCAACGATCCGGCAGGCTGACCTTGAGCGAACTGATTCTTAAGAACATTCATTGGCGCGAGACCCTCCCGCTACGGCAGTCCGTGCTGCGCCCGGGACAGCCGCCCGAGCAATGCCACTTCCCCGGGGACGAGGACAAAGGCACCTTCCACATCGGCATGATTGATCCCGCAAACGGACTCGTGGTCGGCATCGGCAGTTTTCGCCGGGACGCCCTGCCCAGTGAACCGCCGCTTCTCGGCGCGGACGACGCCAGGGGCCGGCCGCTTCCCTATCGGCTGCGGGGCATGGCCGTCCATCCCGATTACCGCCGCCGCGGGATCGGTGACCAAATCCTTCGCGACGGCGAACGACAACTCCGAGAGCTGGGATCGGGACTTTTGTGGTTCAACGCCCGCCAAGACGCCTTTCGATTTTACCAAACCAACGGCTACGATTTCGCCAGCGAACTGTTCTCGATCAATGGAGTCGGACCGCATAAGGTCATGCTCAAGAGACTTTGACCTCCGCGCGTTTTCGCGGTGTTATGGTCTATGGCGAAAAAAGTCGACGATATCACTCAGCGAATTCTGCTGAAAAGCTTCATCCGCATCATCTCGGAAACCAACGGCGTCTCGTTGGTCGATACCCTGGATCTGATTACCCACAGCGAACTTTCAACCGAAAGTCCCCGCGCTTTCGAGCTGATTCAAGAGTTCAAAACCCTGGTCGGGCGTTTCCGCGCCAACGAAGTCAAAATCAACGCGCTGCTGGAGCATCCCGCTTCGCAGGCCCTCTTCGACTTCTTCCGTCTGTTCCCGCTGAAATACCGTGAAGAGCACATTCACTTGACGGGCGCGTTGACCGCCGAGTTTCTGTGGCCACGCCTGAAGAAATTGATCGAAGGGCCGCACGCGGAAATCTACAAGAAGAAAATCACCGACGTCTACGGTCCCTCGGCTTGGCCGATCACCTCCGAAGCCGACGTCGACAAGCTTATCCGCCTGCAGGACACCGAAGGCTTCTCGCGCTACTTGCAGATTTTGTATCTTCCCAAATTGGTTTTGGTCGATCGCGACGCTCACGCCGAGTGCGCCTACCACATGGCCGAAGAACTTTACACGAAGTACAACGTGGGGAACTTGCGCCTGAAGTTCACCTTGTCGCGGGCGACCTCGAGTTCCAGCGACCAGATCCCCGGCGCCGACAACGTGACTTCGGAAGACGTCGTGTTGGGACTTTACCAGGGCTTCAAAGAGTTCCAGAAAAAACATCCCGATTTCTTTTTCACGCTGTCGCCGTCCTTCCGTAAGGAAGCGAACTTCTTCGATTCGTCGCGCTTCAAGCTGCGCCGCGAACACTTCGAAGCGCAGGTCGACGAGCTCGTGAACCTGATCGACACCTATCCGTTCTTGGCCGAGCACATGACCGACGTCGATACCGTCGGCAGCGAGACCGAGCTTTACCGCAAAGAGCACTTCAACGAGTTTTCGAAGGGCTTCCGCAAACTGCGTTACCGCGGCTTCAAGATCCGCTCGCACCACGGCGAAACCTTCCACACGCTGAAGAAGGGGATCCAGGCCGTCGACAACGCCATGAACATCTGGCACATCGACACGCTCGAGCACGGTCTTTCGCTCGGGATCAATCCGAACTACTACTTCCACCGTCTGTACCAGTGCGTGATCGACAAAAACCGCAATCGCCAGGCGATCACCGAAAAAGATCCCGAATACAAAGAGCTGATGGAGCTCGACTGGGGCGTGTACAAAAACATCCTCGATCCGCTTTTGCAGGGACGCCCGCTCACCGAAGACGAGAAGGTGCATTTCCTGAAAGCGAAGTTCCACACCGCGCGCGAGGTCGAGCATTACCAACACGACGTCTTGAACCGCATCCTGCAAAAAGAAGTGACGCTCGTTTCCCTGCCGTCGTCGAACAACAAGCTGACCGGACAGTTCGAAGACTACAAAGACCATCCGTTCTCGTGGTGGGAAAAGAAGGGCATGCAACTTGGCGTGGGGACCGACAACTACGTCACGCTGAACACCAATTTCATCCAAGAGATGCTGATCCTGCTGTACACGGATTCGGAAAACCTGAAGATCACCAAACTGCTGATGGTCACGACCGGCGAAGCCCGTCGTCCCTACATCAGCCATCTTCTGTGGAAGATGCGCAAACAACCGGGATTTCTTGAATGAGCCAAACGACCGAGCCCCGACGCCGCCTGACCTGGATGGAAACGATGAAAGCCCTCACCCGTCCGAAAGTGGCGGTGATGTTGGCGCTGGGTTTTTCCTCGGGGCTCCCTTTCCTGCTCGTCGGCAACACCCTGGGTTTCTGGCTGCGCGAAAGCGGAATTGAGCTTGCGACAATCGGCTTTTTGTCTTGGGTGGGACTCGCCTATTCCTTGAAATTCCTGTGGGCCCCGCTGATCGATAAAGTTGACGCGCCTCTTTTCGGACGGCTTCTGGGTCGACGTCGCGGCTGGATGATGGTGTCGCAGCTGTTGATCGCCTTGGGACTCGTCGCGATGGCGGTGGTGCAACCCGGAGAGCTCGAAAGCCTGCGCATGACCGTGTTCATCCTTTCGGCCGTGGTCGCGGCTTTCGCCTCGGCGACCCAGGATATCGTCGTCGACGCGTGGCGGATCGAAGTCTCGGACGCCAGCGAAGAGATGGCGATGCTGTCCTCCGCGTACCAGCTAGGCTACCGGGCCTCGATGCTGACGACGGACGCGCTCATTCTTTTCTTGGCCGCATGGGTCGGCTGGTCGGTGTCGTTCATCACCATGGGCGCTTTGATGGGCGTCGGACTCGCGGCGACTTACTTCGCCCGCGAACCTTCGCGCTCGACGGAGGCGGTCACCGAAGCGACGACGTGGTCCCTGCGCCGACTGTGGGACGCGATCGCGGGTCCGTTCTTCGCGTTCTTCGAGCAACACGGGCAGAAAGCGTTGCTAATCCTGGCGGCGGTCAGTCTTTATCGTCTCTCCGATTTCGTGATGGGACCGATGATCAATCCGTTCTATACCGACCTCGGACTTTCAAAAGAGGTCATCGCGTCGGTCCGCGGCTCGGTGGGTTTGATCGCTTCGGTCGTCGGCGTCGCCGCGGCCGGCGTTTCGGCGATGCGTTTGGGCTTCATCCCCACGCTTCTGCTGGGCGCGATCGTGGGGCCGGCCTCGAACTTGGGATTTTCCGTGATGGCGGTGTTCGGTCCGTCGACGGAAGTGTTTTCAGCCGTGATGTTCGTCGACAACTTCTCGACGGGTTTTGCGGGAACGGCCCTCATCGGCTACATGTCCAGTCTGACCACATTCGGGTATACGGCGACCCAGTACGCGCTTTTGAGTTCGTTCTACGCGCTGCTCGGCAAAGTGCTGAAAGGCTTTTCGGGCGTCGCGGTCGAACAACTGGCCGTGGGCCGCACGCAGATGGACGCCTTCGCGCTGTTCTTCGTGGGGACGGCGGCGATCGGGATCCCCGCGTTCTTACTATGCCTATTGTTGGTACGTAGCTACCGCGCCCGCGCCTAGACTCGGCTTGACGGCTAACCTTTGTCTTCTTTGCCGTGGATGTAGTGGTTCAGGATCCAAAGCCGAATGGCTTTCAACTGTTCGTCGCGCATCCCGAAAAAGGTGAAGCGAATTTTTTGCGGCGATTTCGCGTCGGCGCCCTCGTCCACCTGGTGTACGACTCCGCACAGCTCGGGGGCCGCGATTTCGTAAGGCTGCCATAAGAGGAATTCGCGGAAGCTGTGAATTTCGATCGGACGGTAATAGGCCATGACCAACACGGCTTCGGAAATCTCTTCGATCTGCACCGGATTCGCCGCGCGAATGACGTGCGCCATCTTCTTTTCGTTCACGACCACGGGATCTTCCAGCACCTTCAGGCTCGGAACATGGAATAGGATCTTCTGCAGAAGGTAGATGCGGTCCAGCGGCTGAAAGAAAACGTCGTCGACGAATTGCGCCAAGGTACGCTCTTCGTCATCCGTGAACTCCCGGTTCGCGAGCAGAAAGACCGGCGGCTTACGCCCTTGATCTTTCTCGAGATTGGTCAGGAAATTTTCGAAAGCCGCGGGGTGGGCGATGTCCAAACCTTGGTTCTCGACGAAGACGGCCGCTACGGGGCGCTTCACTAAGCGGAACCCGCGCAGAAAATCGCTCCGTTCGAAGCCCTGCAGTTCACGCACGGTCAGACGATCATTTTCACGTTCAAACTTTAAAGCGCCGTACTTGCCATTGGCCTGCGTGGGCAGCGTGATCGTGGATTTCTTGCCCATAAGCCACAGGCCCAGGTTCTGCCCATTTTCTTTGGTCAGAAAACGTCCCAGCCCCGCCCCCATCAACGGCTCACCCCAAATTGTCGCATCATTGGGCGCACATTGAGTGACCACCAGCCCGCGATCGGCTTCGAAAGTCACCGTGCCCTGCGGAAGGATCTGCGCGGCCGCGCCATCCGCATAACCGAGGTCGGCCTCAAACTCGGCGCGTGACTTGAAAATCACGACTTCGGCGCCGGAAATTTTTCTTTGCAGGGTTCCGGCCAGACTGCGCGCTTCGTCTTCGTTCGAGTCCACGATCACGAAGTTCATCTGCGCGGGAATCGCATCGACGAACGCCTTGCCGCCCTCGACGACGTTTTCCACCCGGGGCGGCTTCACTTCGCGGGGACCGTTGGTTTCTTTCGCGCGTACGCGTTTGCGGATGTGCGTGATCTGCGTCGGATCCAACGCGAAGAGGCGAAAATCCAGCTGGTAAGTGTCGTTCCCGTTCGGACGGCAGTGCACCAGTCGCGCCATCACCGACCGATGTCGGTCACTGATAAACTCCGGCCCGTAGTATTTGTTCACCACGCCCGGCTCGAAAGGGCGATTGGAAACCGACGTGAAGCCCAGCTCGGTCATCGATTCGACGTTCACCTTCTTCAGCATTTCGACGAGCGCACTCGCCTTCTGCATGCTGAGGGCGTCGGCGCCGGACTTCACTTGCGGCATCGCAAGTTGCAAATGCTGCTGCAAGATCAAACGATCGAAGGGCTTGAAGATGACGTTCTGAACGATGTCTTTTTTGAGCGCGTTCAAATCGAGGTCGGGCTCATCGAAGGCGGTAAAGACGAAGCGCATGGGCTCTTCCGGAGTACAGACTCCGCGTCGCATGAAGAAGTCGCGGGTTTTCTCGAGAAGGCTCAGCCGGTCGGCCCCAATGAATTCTAAACGTGTGACCACCAGGACGACGCGGATGGTCTCGGCATCGTCTTTCGCTAACGCCAGGGCGCCGTGAGTCATAACGGATTTCACCAGACGCGAAAACGCGTCCAATGAATCGAAGGTGCGGATCTCGAAGCTGTCCTGAATCTGCTTCAGGGCTTCGACGATCTGTTTTTGGTAGACTGGATCGTCTTCCAGGACGAACACGTAGTCCATAACATGAGTTTAGGATGACCATCCCCCATTTGTCCCGATAAAATACTGCCCGTGAACCTGAGCCAGATGGTCTCTCAATTCAAGCATCCCGCCTTCCTGCTTGGGCCCGATTTGAGCCTGAAGGCGGCGAATACGGCCGCGCGCGAATGGCTGCCATTAGCGGAAGTCGCAGTCGGCAAGGACCATTCTTGGACAGTGAACTGGGACAAAGGTCTGGGACGTTTCATCGAACCTCTCGCCCGTCGCTGTTTGGAAACGAAGGCGCCGCAAGAAGAGATCTTTTCGGGAGACCTCGAAGGCCGCATCCACCCCCGCTTGCTCACGCTTCAATACCTCTTGGACGACGGCGAGATCACGCTGCTCGCGCAGTCTTTCCCGATGACCGAGCGCTCTCTCTCGAAACTGGGGCAAGAAGCCTTGGTCACCTCCGAACGTGTCTCGCTCGCACTGCGATCACGTCGGGTCGGTTTCTTCGACTGGAATATCAAAGAAGACATTTTGGTGTGGGACCGCACCCAGTGGGAAATTTTCGGCCGCGATGCTCATGAGTTCGATCATCCCATGCAGGCGTTCAATGCGTCGCTGGACCAAAAAAACAGCGAAAAAGTGTGGTCGGAAATCAAAGACGCTCTGGATGGAGTCAGACCCTACAATGCGGAGTTCGAAATTCGGACTGCCGATGGAGAGCCCCGCACGATCCGCGGCTCGGGAATTTGTTTTTGGGATGAGAACGGAAAACCCGCACGCCTGATCGGCCTGAACTGGGATGTCACCCACCGGCGTCGCCTGCAGACTCAAGCCAACGAGCAGGCCCGCATGCTGCAAAAGATTACCGAGATGATGCCGGCCTTCATCACGATCGGAAACTTACCGCAAGATCGAATGAAGTTTTTCAATCGCCGGTATATCGAGATCTTCAATTTGGATCCCGAGCAAGTGCGGACCTCGCCTTTTTCGCAGTGGCGCGCGCGCATCCACCCCGAGGAAATTCCGAATCTCGAGGCTTACGGCCGCCAAGTGAACTCTTTGGCGGACAACGAAATCGCCGACATCACGATGAAGGTTTTGGACAACGACGGACGGCCGCGCTGGTTGCGAATCCAAACGCAGGTCTTCGAACGCGATCCCGCCTCGGGCCAAATCATGGAGCTGATTACCGTCGGCGTCGACATCACCGAAGAAAAGCGCCTGGCCGCCGCGGCCGAAACGGATCGCGCGAAGGCCTTCAACTCTTCGAAACACGCGGCGCTCGGACAAATGGCGGGCGGAATCGCCCATGAAGTGAATAACCCGCTGACGATCATCATCGCGAAGGTCGAACAGATTCGCAAAAGCATGAACGCGGCGACGGGAATCGACCCCAAGGTCAACGAGGACATCGACCGGATCGTTCAGATGTGCCAACGGATCGCGAAAATCATCCGGAGCATGCGCACCGTCTCGCGCATCGAAGAAACCGAAGTTTTCCAACGCGCCTCTTTGAATTCGGTCGTCGAAGACGTCATGATCCTGTGCCAATCTCGTTTAGCCAATTTACGAATCGAGATGAGCGTCGGCGAAATCCCAGAGACTCTCATCGATCTACGCCCCGTGCAGGTCTCGCAAATTTTGCTGAATCTACTGAACAACGCCGTGGACGCGGTCAGCGAGCTGCCGGAAAAATGGATCCGACTGGAATTCCGCGAACACCAGACGCAAATCGAAATTTCGGTCACCGATAGCGGACGCGGAATCACCCCGGAAATCGCCGCGCGGATGACCGAGCCCTTCTTCTCGACGAAACCCGTCGGGCAAGGTACGGGCCTAGGCTTGTCCATTTCGCTTTCTCTAGCCGAACTTCATGGTGGAACGTTGACCTACGACGCGCTTTCGCCGCATACCCGTTTCATTTTTCAATTCCCGAAGCATCAGCACACAAGCGAGACCCGATGAAAACATTTGAAGCCCTGGACCTCTTCTCGATCGACGATGAGCTCACTTCCGACGAAAGAATGATTCGCGACTCCGTTCGACAGTTCGTTTCCGACGAAATGCTTCCCCTGCTGCCTGAAGCTTACGACGAAGGACGTTTCCCGCAAGAGCTCGTGCCCGGGCTCGCGCAGCTCGGCGTTTTCGGAGCGAACCTGACCGGGTACGGCTGCGCCGGACTCTCGGCCACGGCCTACGGACTGATCATGCAAGAGATCGAGCGCGGCGACAGCGGTCTGCGCAGTTTCGTCAGCGTGCAGAGCTCACTTTGCATGTTTCCGATCTGGAAATACGGAAGCGAAGAGCTGAAACAGAAGTACCTGCCGAAGATGGCGCGGGGTGAAATGATCGGCTGCTTCGGTTTGACCGAACCGGATTTCGGCTCGAACCCGGCGGGCATGCTCAGCCGCGCGAAACGCGACGGCGATCACTATATCTTGAACGGCACAAAAATGTGGATCACGAACGGTGGAATTTCGCATCTGGCGATCGTGTGGGCACGCAATGATGAGGGCGAGGTCATCGGCCTGGTCGTCGATCGCGACACGCCCGGTTTCACCGTGCGCGATATCGGCAAGAAGTTCTCGCTCCGCGCTTCGGTCACCAGCGAACTGCACTTCGATCAGTGCCGGGTCCCCGTCTCGCAGCAGCTGAACGTCAAAGGCTTGCGCGGTCCGTTCTCGTGCTTGAATCAGGCGCGTTTCGGTATCGCCTTCGGCGCCATCGGCGCCGCCATGGCCTGCCTGGACGAAGCGATCCAATACGCGAAGACCCGCGTCCAATTCGACCGTCCCATCGCGCAGTTTCAGCTCGTGCAAGCGAAGCTCACCAACATGGCCACCGAAGTCACGAAGGCGCAGTGGCTGACGTTGCGTTTGGGCCGACTGAAGGACCAAGAACGCGTCGAGCCCCACCAGATCTCGATGTGCAAGATGAACAATGTGCGCATGGCCCTCGACGTCGCGCGGACGTGCCGGGACGTACTCGGTGCCAGCGGTATCACTTACGAGTATCAGGTGGGACGTCACATGTTGAATCTGGAAAGCGTGAACACCTACGAAGGCACCGAAGACATCCACCGCCTCATCGTGGGTGAAAAACTGACGGGCCTTCCCGCCTACAAATAGCTCAAAGTCCGCGCGCGGACAGGCGGATGAGTCCATCCACCCAGCCGGTCGGCAGACGCGAAACGATGTTACCCGCCTTGCTTTGTCCGCCGACGAAATAGCGGGCGCGCGGTTTCTTCGCGAAAGCCGCGTGCTCGATGGCGCGCACCACGACCTCGACCGGGTCCGCCGACGCGGCGGTTTTCGCGGTGTATTCGACGAATTTGCGCAAACGGGTTTCGTAAATTCCCAAACGCTCGGTCGGAATTTGGGCGAGTAGATCGTCTTTTCCGGACAAGCCCTTCTCCCAGATCGGCGTGCGGATCGGTCCGGGTTCGATCAGGCTGACGGAAATGCCTTGGGGCGCGAGTTCGCGGCGAAGCGAGTCGGTCAGCCCTTCCACGGCGAACTTCGAAGCGCTGTACGGCCCCAGAAACGGCGCCGCCAAACGACCCGAGATCGAGCTGATGTTGACGATACGTCCGCCAGTTTCGCGAATGAGCGGCAAAAACTTTTGCGTCATGTCGATCAGACCGAACACGTTCACTTCGAACTGTTTGCGAAACTCCGCCAGCGGCAGACACTCGATGGGCCCCGCGACCGCGATGCCCGCATTGTTAATGAGAACAAGCGGCGCGCGGGATTCGGTAACCGAGTCCGCGCGTACCCGCGCCACGGCCGCGTCGACGCTTTCGGGAACGGTGACATCCAGAATCAGCGTACGAATTTGAGAATTCGCCTTTTGCAGACGTTCCCCGTCGCTCGCCTTACGGACACCGGCGTAGACCTCGTGGCCTTTTGCCGCCAGCTCGACGGCCGTCGCGAAGCCGATCCCCGTCGATGCCCCACTGATCAAAATGCGCTGCTTGCTCATGTCGCCTCCGTCACGAATCCGTACGACGATGCGATTGCCCCTCCGAGAATGTCAATCTTCTAGACAATTCCCGAATGAATTCGCCGAGTCTTCACACGCTTTATCACCTTGCGACGCCACTCTTTGCTAGACTGAGAACTCGAGGAAGGAGGGGCCTTGAAATCCATTTTCGTCGCGTTCGGCATTTTGCTTTCTGCCCCTTCCGTTTGGGCCTACGCATACGTGCCCCCCATAAAGCTAGCCATCGATCAGGCCGCAGAAGATAAATCCAAGTCCACGCAATTCGGAATCACGGCGCAACAAGCGCAGCAGGAATATCAATGCGCCTTGAACCCCTCGGCGGCCGGATGCGACGCGACTCCGCGGAACGCCGAAAACGCGAACATCCCGGAATGCGGTGAAGGAAAATTCGCCGCCCCCGCACAAAATGGTGGCTACTCCTGCGTCCCGATGCCCACGTTGCAGACCCAGCAGATCGGCACGGGTGACGCGAACGTCGCGAGTGGGGGCGAAGAAAAACCGCGCGGCGAGCCCCGCACTTCGGTTGAAGACAAAGACAAAAGCAAAGGCGAAACGGGCCCCGCCCGCGCGCGCACGGACGACGATCAGGTGACGACGGCGCAACAGAACCAAGCGAATCAATGTCGTTCGACCGCCGCGACCGCCAATACGCGCTGCCAACAATCGCTCCGCTCGATCAATGGTTTGAAAAGTGAAGTCGCCTCATTGAGCGAAACCGGTTCCAACGGCGAGTCGGCCGCCAGCGCATGTAAATTCATGCAGGAGCGGGCCGCCAGCATCGGTTCACAGATGCAAACGTTCCGCGGACAATGCGAATCCGCGGTTTCCGCTTGCGAGACCGCTTGCGCGGCCGCGGTGGACGGTCTGGCGCAGTTGCGCACGAGCGCCGCCTACGTTACCGCGACCAACGGCCGCAGCACCTGCGCGACGGGCCGCTCGAACGTCTCGACCATGAATGTGAATATCCAGCAGGCCCACGACGCCTCGACGCGCGGGCAGCAATGTTATCGTCAAGCGACCGGCGGGGAATCCGGTGACGCGAACGACACGGCCGGAAACTCCAACACTCCCGCCACCAATACCAACAACGCGAACACCAATACCGCCAACAACAATACGCAAGCGCAGAATAATACCGGCAGCGGTTGGCAGATGCCGGACTTCAGCGGACTGATGAACTCGAACACCGCGACGCCGACCACCACCACGCAAATCGCGGATGCCCCGCAGGACTGCAACAATCCGCAGTTCGCCGCCAGCAGTCCCGTTTGCATCTGTCGAATCAATTCGGCCGATCCCCGCTGCGGCGGCGCGATCACCGCCGCGGAAGGCCTAGGCACGGCCGTGAAAGACATCAACCCCAACTTCAAAACGGCGGGAGACTCGTCTCCGCAAGCGCTCCGCCTGGGTGCTGAAGACAAACCCGTCAACGGCCATCAGCCCTCGAAAATGGGACGTTACCAAGGCCAGGGACGCGGGGGCGGAGGCATGCCCTCGGCGGGCGGCAACACGTCCCCTGGTTCGCCGAGCGCGGCCCGAGGATGGAGTTATGGGTCACCCCGCGCGGATTCTTCCGTCGGCAGCGGTGGCGCGATGGGCGGCGGCCGGTCCGCCGGTGGCCAGGCGTGGAGCCCCGAGGAAGGTCATACCGGTCGCGGTGGACGCGGGACGACCGCACGTCCCGCGAACGTACAGCCCCGTGCCCAAGTGGACCTGCGACGTTTCCTCCCGAGCGCCAACGGCAATTCCGAGCGCGGTCCCGCGAACGTCGGCGCGATCGGCCTGAAACACACCGACATCTTCCGCACCGTTCGTGATCGTTACGGGCGCAAAGCGGAAAGCCTGAATCCCTAATTGAGACACTCCATCTTGAAAATCCGCCGACTTTGGCCGTCTTCCTCTAGAATGGAAAAGGGGCATCGTTCGGGAGGGTCGTCTTGATTTGGAATGTCGTGTGGCTTCTTTTCGCCACGATCATGCTGACATCGACAAACGCGCGGGCGGCTTGCCGCTACGGACCCGAAGAGGTCATTCAATGCGATACCCCTCAAGAAGAAATCATGTACCTCCAAAAGAGGGCGGAACAACAAAAGGCCGAAGAAGCCGAGCGAACACGCGCGGGCCAAGAACGCGAACAAGCTTACTGCGCGGCCAACCCCAACTCGACCGATTGCCGTGATACCAACTGGGTTTCCAACGGCGGATTGAACTGTCCCGCCGGGCAAATTTCTTCGGGCGGCCCTCCCACCTCGGCGATGTGTATCCCCGACACCTCAAAAATCCCGATCCCGGAGCCTCGGCCTGCCGGAGCGGGCGCGCCCTCGGGCACGACGACGGTCTCACGCGGCACCACGGCTATCGCGCCCGCGAATCAGGACGCCCAGGTCTCGTCGGCGGCCGACCAACAGGCGACGCGCTGTAAAGAAGCAGCCGAGTCCGCGGTTTCGACGTGCGATTCGGCCATGAACAGTATCCGTTCGCTTGCGGGTCAAGTGTCGCAGCGGTCCGGAGCGATCAGCCAGGGAGGCGCCAGCGGTTGCGCGCAGATGGGCCAAACCGCGAACAACGCCGGAAACCAAATGCAATCGCAACGCAACTCATGTCAGTCCGCCGTCAGCAGCTGCAACTCGACCTGCGATTCCGCGCTCTCGAGTTTGTCCCATGCGCCCTCCAGCGCGGCTTCGGTTCGCGCCAGCCAGGCGCGCGCGCGTTGCCAAAGCGCGAGCGCCTCGATGAGCACGATGGACATGAATATCAATCAAGTCCGTACCGCCGCGAACCAGGCGAATCAGTGCTACCAGCAAGCGACGGGTTCTTCGATTCCGGGAATGGGCAACACCGCTTCCGACACGCCCAGCCTGATGGCGGCGAATACGCCCGTCCTCGACTGCTCGAATCCGCAAGTCGCGCAAAGCAATCCGGTCTGCATCTGTCGCGACAACCCGGGACATTCCATGTGTGGTTCCTCGACCGCCTCTTCGGACTACTTAGGCGGCGCGCGCGCCATCAAGCCCGACACGATCTCGGGAGTGACGCGAGATTCAAACGTGGGGCTCTTGGGTGCCGAGGACGAGGCCGCATTGCCGCCCGGATACGTGCCCAGCCGCACGGGGCGATTCGCGCAACAAACCGGCGGCGCGGGACAGATCGGCTCGGGCCCAAGTGGAGCGCTCCCGGCGCCCGCGAACTTCCGCGGCGGCGCGCGGGACTCACGCTACAATCCCGACGTTCTGAAAGGGGCTCACGGTGCCAATGGTGGCGGACGTCGCGCGAACGGTGGCGGCTACGCCGAAATGGATGGAACGAGTCCCGGGCGCGGCACCGCCCGCGGGGCCACGAAGGGAAAAACCGCCGCCAATGCCGTGGACCTGCGGCGCTTCCTTCCCCAAGACGGACGCACGGCCGGGCGGGGTCCCGCCTCGGCCAATGGCTCGATCGGCCTGCGCCACACGAATATCTGGACGACCGTCAACGGGCGCTATAACCGCGTTTCCGATTCGCTCGATCCGTAAGCGGAACGCGCACCGCCTTGCCTCCAGGGAAGATCGGAACGAGGATCTTCCCCATGGTTCTTTCGATCTCGACTCTTCTCGCACTGACGGCTTCGGGGCTCCTCGCGGGACTGGTGGGCGCACTGGTCGGCGTCGGTGGCGGCATCATCGTCGTCCCCACCCTCGTCATCGGCTTCGGCCTTGATATCAAAATCGCGGTGGCCGCATCGCTGGTCGCCGTCGTCGCATCCTCGACCGCCGCCAGCAGCGTTTACGTCGGCAAGGGCCTGTCGAATATGCGCTTGGGCATGATTCTCGAAGTCGCGACGACCCTGGGGGGAATTTGCGGCGGGCTGCTCGCCGTCTGGATCGCACCGGATTTGATCTCGATGATTTTCGGTGCGTTGCTGGTCTTCATCGCGGGCCTCATGCTACGCGATTCTCTTCGCCCCAAAACCGAAACGCCCGTGCTCGCGGCCTCTTCCCACGCCTCATCACTGGGGGGCGAGTATTACGACGATTTTCAGAAACGCACGATCGCGTACAACGTCCGCCGACTGCCCTTGGGCTTCGCGGTCAGCTATTTCGCCGGAATCCTGTCTGGTCTTTTGGGAGTCGGCGGCGGCTTCATCAAAGTGCCGGCGATGAACATGGGCATGAATGTCCCCATGAAAGTCGCAACGGCCACGTCGAATCTGATGATCGGCGTGACCGCGATTTCGAGTTTGTTCGTTTATTTCGCGCGGGGGTTCGTACAACCCTTGATCGCGGCCCCGGTCGCGGTGGGCGTCGTCGGCGGCGCGCTCCTCGGCACCAAGATCGCGGCGCGGATCTCGCCGAAAATGCTGAAGCGGGTCTTTTCGATTCTTCTGTTTTTCATCGCGATCCAAATGATCTTACGAAGTGCGGGGGTCCTCGGTGGCCACTGAAGTGCAAGTCGCTCCCAAAGAAGATCAGAAAATCGTCCAACGCATTTTGCAAATCGGCTTGGGCTTGGCGGTTTCGTTGATGGCCGGCGGGATCGTGGCCCAACTCGCGCTCGATCCGGATCTGCCGGCGGCGGCGCTCAGTCTTGAGGGTCTCGTGGATCCCGACGCGGGACTTCCCGCGCGGCTTTTGGGCTGGGGGGTTTTCGTGCTCGCCCTCACCCCCGTCGTGCGGGTGGTGAGCCTGATCGTTTTGTGGGTCCGGATGAAAGATTGGCTTTACGCGGCGGTCTCGATCACGGTGTTGCTCACACTCGCTCTCGCGGTCGCCGTCGGACACCGTTAGTTGCGGCGTTCATCCTTTTGCGGATAACGGTCGCGGCGGATCTCCGTATCGTTGTCGACGCCGTCGTTGTCGGAATCCAAGCGCCCCAACTCGTACCAAACCTTGTCCATGTTATCGGCGCCGATTTGCAGCTTCAGGCGCAGGAAATCCTGCCCGTACGAGGTGTACTCTTTCCCGACCGTATGGCAGATGCTGCAGCCCGCGGCCAAGCGGCTTCCGGGATAAAGATTCGTCATGTTGTAGAGGTAAATGGGTTTCGCGTTGAGCCCCGGTACGAGTCCCAAAAAGGTCCCTAAGAGTACGGCGAAGAACTTCAATTTTGGCTTCATGACGCGGTCATAAAACTTTTCGGACGCCGAGCCTAGTTCCCGGGCCGAGTTCTGTTAAAGTTATAGGGATGAAGTTCAATCTCGAAGACATTCGCGTTCCCGAAGGCAAAAAACTCAAACTGCGCGACTGGCCCACCCGGGTGGACCCGCTTTACTCCTCGAAAGACGATGTGCGCGCGCAGATGGGCGACGGGGTCGAGAAACTCGCCCGCTGTCAGGAACGACATTACGCCGCCCGCGCGAACGCGATCCTGTTGATCTTTCAGGGGATGGACGCCGCCGGTAAAGACAGCGCCATCGAGCACGTCATGTCCGGCGTCAACCCGCAAGGCTGCGTGGTCCACTCCTTCAAAGAGCCAAGCACTAAGGAGCGCTCGCACGACTTTCTTTGGCGGGCCGCCACGCATCTCCCCGAGCGGGGCCAGATCGGCATTTTTAACCGCTCTTACTACGAGGACGTACTGATCGTCCGCGTGCACCCGGAGCTTCTGACGGGCGATCACGCCGTGCGCCCCGGTAAGAAAAAGGACGTTTGGAAAGAGCGTTACGAGTCGATCCGCAACTTCGAACAACACCTGCATCGCGAAGGAACGCACGTGTTGAAGTTCTTCCTGCATCTTTCGAAAGAAGAACAACGACTGCGCTTTCTTTCACGCATCGACGACCCCGAAAAGAACTGGAAGATGTCCCCCTCGGACATTCAAGAACGCAAATACTGGGCGGATTATCAAAAGGCCTATGGCGAGGCCATCGGCGCGACCAGCACGAAGGACGCCCCGTGGTTCATCATTCCCGCCGACGACAAAGACAACGCGCGGTTGATGATCTCAAAAATTCTGCTGAAAAAATTCAAGGACTTGAAACTCGAACTGCCGATCACGACGAAAGAGCGCGCTGCGGAACTGAAGAAACTGCGCCGGGAGCTGGACTAATTCCCGGTCAATGCCTCATTGAACTTACGTAAAGCCAAGCGCAGATGGCCGTGGTCGAGCATCAAGTCCGGAATGCCGATCAAACGGTCACGGTACTTCTGCGCGAACTCGGTTTCCTCCGCCTGCACCATCAGCCGATCAACGTCCGCATGAACTTTGCGCGCTTGCGCTTCGGTGATGGGCTCTTTTTGAAAGTAGACTTCGTCGACGGCGGCCATTTCTTGACTGAGGGCGCGCAACCACGACAACTCGGGCGCGGTCAGCAGTAACTGCAAACGTCCCGCGGCGGCGATCGTGACGCCTTCACGACGTTCGAGTTCCTCGATTTCGTTTTCCATGATCAAACGGTGGATTTTCTGAAGCGCCGAAGAGACCCGGCGCAGATGATCGCGATAGATTTGGTCGTTCGTCATGATTGGGTCCCTTCCCGCGCGCCCGGAATCTTGGCGCCCCGATAAACATACATTCCCGTGAATCGCGCCGCCACGACATTTGAGCCTTGCTCGCGAATTTCCGCGTGCAGCTCCAAACGCGCTTTTCCGTGACGGCGCAGAGTCTCGATAAATTGGCCGGCCTGATCCGGTGTCGTCAATCGCGTTTCGACCTCGAAATCGCGCGCGACCGGAGCCAAATACTGGATGCGACCTTCTTGAATGACGAGCTCGTCGCTGAAGCCGCCGGCGGACGCGGCAAGTGCTTGAAAAAGGGCGTAACAAGAAAGTGCCGCCGCCGCGTACAACGAACCGCCGAAGGCCGTTTGCACGTGATTGATGTTCGGCAACAGCGGGGCCTGAAGTTTCGCGTGGCGATCCGAAATCTCCACCACCTGCAGGCCCAAGGCCTGACTGACGGGGATTTTGGCGTGGAAGTGACGGGTCAGATCCGCGGGTTGAAGCATCCCGCCAACCTAAGACGTGTTCGCGGGATTGTCCACCGCCTCGCGAACTGCTAAAACATTCGCCATGTACGAGCTGCGCCCCTACCAGCACGACGCCGTCCAGGCCACCCTCCGGCACTTCCGGCAAGAAAAGACCCCGGCCGTCATCGTTTTGCCGACCGGCGCCGGCAAAAGTTTGGTTATCGCAGAGCTCGCGCGTTTGGCGCGGGGCCGCGTTTTGGTTTTGGCCCATGTCCGTGAGCTGGTCGAACAGAATCACGCGAAATACCTGAGCTTTGGCTTGGACGCGGGCATTTATTCGGCGGGCTTGGGGCGTAAGGATCAAAACCAAAAGGTGATCTTCGGCAGCATTCAATCCATCGCCCGCGCGCAGGACGAGTTCTTCCGCGAGTTTTCGTTGTTGATCATCGACGAATGCCATCGCGTCTCCGACGAAGGCGAAACGCAATACCAGCAGGTCATCACGCAGCTGCAGGCGACCAATCCCGAGCTTTGTGTCTTGGGTCTGACCGCGACGCCCTACCGGCTGGGGCTCGGCTGGATTTACGAGTACAACTCGGCCCGCAAAGAGTTGAAAACCACGCAGCCGCGTTTCTTCAAGAAATGTATTTTCGAACTTTCGATCCAAACGATGATCGACGACGGATTCCTGACTCCCCCCGTCCGGATCGACTCGCCCGTCGCCAGTTACGATTTTTCGGCGCTCGAGCTGAAGGGCGGCCGCTTTGTCATCAGCGAAATCGAAAAAACCTTGAAGGACCAGAAACGCATCACGCCCCTGATCATACGGAACATCGTCGAGATGGCCGAGGATCGTCAAGGCGTCATGATCTTCACGAGCTCCGTGCGCCACGCCACCGAGATCATGGCCAGCCTGCCGCCGTTCGTCTCGGCGCTCGTGGTCGGCGAAACCTCAAGCCAAGACCGCGAAGACACGATCCAAGCGTTCAAAGAGCGCAAACTGAAATTTCTGGTGAACGTTTCGGTTCTGACCACGGGATTCGACGCCCCCCATGTCGACGTGATCGCGATCTTGCGGCCCACGGAATCCGTCAGTCTGTACCAGCAGATCGTGGGCCGCGGACTGCGCTTGTCGCCCGGGAAACAGGACTGTCTGATTCTGGACTACACCGGCCAAACCCACGACGTTTTTTCACCCGAAGTCGGTAACGCTCGTCCGAATTCGCAGGCCGTGATGGTGAAAGTGGATTGCCCCGCTTGCGGACATGAAAATGACTTCTGGGGCCTCAAAGACGACGAGGGCCAAATCGTCGAGCATTACGGTCGCAAATGCCAGGGCGCCTTCGAAGACCCGGTCACGGGCGAAATCGCGGCCTGCGGCTTTCGCTTCCGCTTCAAGGTCTGCGGCGAATGCGGCGCCGAAAACGACATCGCGGCGCGCGTCTGTCACGAATGCGCGCAGACGTTGGTCGATGCCGATCAACGGTTGAAAGAAGTCATGTCGTTGAAAGACGCGCACATCATGCGGGTCGACTCGATGGCCTTCCACGAAATCGTCGATAAGAAAGGACGCCACCGTCTGGAGGTTGATTACTACGACGCCGACGGCGAAGTCCTAAAAGAATTCTTCGACTTGGCCACGCGCGAGGAAATCAAGGCGTTCGAGCTGAACTTCCTGCGCGTGCATCACCGCGTTCCCGGCCTCCGGCCCGACGTGCGCGGCATCCGCGACGTCCTGGGTCTGCGCTCGCGTCTGCGGCAGCCGGCGTTCCTGGTCGCGCGTAAACACCGCCAGGACTGGAAAATCCGCGAGAAAATTTTCGGCGATGTTTCACCGGACGGACGAACGCGGCGCAATCTCGAACTTTACCCCGGCGCGGGCCTCAAGGAGGAACCATGAGTGAATCGGCCGCATCGCAAAACGGCTCCCGCCTGAATCCCACTCTGGGTCTGCCCATGCTGACCTTCTACGGAACGGGAATGATTCTGGGCGCGGGAATCTACTCCATCATCGGGAAAGCCGCGGGCGAAACCGGTGAGGGACTCTGGCTCGGTTTCCTGGTCGCGGCCGTCGCGGCGCTGTTGACCGCCCTGTCCTACGCGGAGCTGTCGACGATGTTTCCCAAAGCGGGCGCGGAGTACGTTTACCTCACGCACGCCTTCCCGAGTACGCCCTGGCTGGGCGCGACGTTGGGAACGCTGATGTCTTTCGCCGGCGCCTCGACCGCGGCGGCGGTCGCCGTGGCTTTCGGCGGTTACCTGCGGGAATTCGCGGACGTTCCCGTGACCTTGATTGCGCTCGCGGTCGTCGCGTCCTTCACGCTGCTCGCCCTCGCCGGCATCCGCCAATCCGGTTGGGTCACGGCCGTCTCGACGCTGATCGAAGCCGGCGGACTCGTTTTGGTGATCGCGCTCGGCTTCATGTCGCCAACCTTCGGTGAAGCCCTGGCGGCGATTCCCCATCAAGGCCTGATGACGGGCGCGGCCTTGATCGTCTTCGCGTTCTTCGGTTTCGAAAATATCGTGAGTCTGGCCGAGGAGGCTAAACATCCCGAACGCGATCTTCCCCGCGCCATTCTATTGAGCCTGGCCATCGCGACCGTGCTTTACTTCTTCGTCGCGTTGGCCGCGGTCAGTCTGATGCCCCCGGCAAAATTGGCCGCCAGCGGCGCGCCCCTGATGGAGGCCACGCGCGCCGGATCGCCCCGCATGGCCACGATTCTCGGCGCGGTCGCGTTGTTCGCGACCGCCAACACCGCACTGATCTCGATCATCGGCGCAAGTCGCGTTTTGTACGGCATGGGTGACGCCGGGGCGATTCCCAAGATGTTCAGCTTCGTCCTCTCAAAAAGAAAAACCCCGTGGCTCGCCACGCTCGTCACCGCCGGCGCGGCGCTCGCGCTTTTGCCTTTGCGCCAACTCGAAACCATCGCGAGCGTCTCATCCTTCGCGACGCTTTCGGCATTCGCGGCGATCAACGTGGCGCTCATCCGGTTACGCTTCACCGATCACGACCGGCGGCGCCCGTTCCGCGTCCCGCTCACGATCGGGCGTTGGCCGATTCTACCGACCGCCGCCGCCGCGATGGCGGCCGCGTTACTCACGCAGCTGGAAGCCCGGGCTTTTTACGTCGGGGTGCCGCTCATGCTCGTGCTCGTGGCCTTCTTCATGCTCTACGCTCGATCAAAAAGAAATTCCTGAAGTTCAAAGGCGGTTGACCCCGCAAGCACGGGCGCGGACGATACGGTCATGAAGTTCACGTCCGCGCATCCCGGTCTGCGTCTCGCCATCATCCTACTCGTGGGCGTTCTGCTCACCTTTATCGCCGCGGACATCGCGCTCCAACCCTTACGTTACGATCGTGTTTTCAACGCCGGCGACTCTTTAACCCTCGCGAGCGGCGAGACGTTCGTGCTCGAGGCCGACGACTTGATTCAAGAGCCCGGGGAAATCGACAAGGTCCCGCGGCTCTGGCGTTTCTACGAACGCCAAGGAAAACTCCACGAAGCGCTCAGCGCGGGACGACTTCAAGTCGCGGGCGAAGATTTAACCGGACGACGCGCCTCGATCGCCGATCTGCCCCCGCTTTTCTGGGTGCACGTCTTCGTCGCGTTCGCGGGAATACTGATCTCGGGTTGGTTATGGTCTTTGAAATCGCGCGATTTAGCCGCGACCTTTTTCGCCGGCAGCGGCGCGGGGCTTTTCATTTCGGCCATCCCGGCGGGTGTTTATACGACGCGCGAACTCGCGCTTCCCGCCACGACGTTTCGGGTGCTCGAAGAACTGAACGCGATCGGCGCATCCATCTTCGGCATCAGCATGATCGGGCTCTTCTTGGTGTTCCCAAGGCGCTTGAAATCGTGGCGGCCACTTTTCATCGGCCTCAGCATCGCCTTCGCACTTTGGACTTTTCTCTTCGCGATGAAGTGGACGCCGGATTGGGCCAACGTCAATTTGATCACCTCGAGTGAAATGTTGGTCATCTGCGCGGTGATCGGCGCGCAGTTCTTCGCGACCCGGCGCGATCCCGTCGCACGCGCCTCGTTGACCTGGTTGGGGGTGTCGGTCCTTCTGGGCGCGGGTGGATTCATCGCGCTGAACTCCGTGCCGCTGGTCTTGAAGAAGACGCCGCTGAATCAAGGCTATGCGTTCATGTTCTTCGTGATCATTTACCTCGGCCTGGCTGCGGGCCTTACACGCTATCGCCTGTTCGACGTCGGACAATGGGCGTTTCGCCTTCTGTACTACGCGATCGGCGCCGCCCTCTTGATCTTGATGGACGCGGCGTTGATCTACGCCTTGGGGATGGAGCGGGTCTCGGCCTTGGGTCTGTCCCTACTGCTGATCGCCTCGTTATATCTGCCGCTACGCGATTTGATCTGGCGACGGATCGCGCGTCGCACGAACGTGGAACCCGACGTGCTTCTTGCGGATGCGATGCACGTCGCGCTGGCCGCCACCGCCGGTGAGCGCACGGACCGCTGGAACGCGGTCCTACGCAAGCTTTTCGACCCTCTCGAGCTGACGGTGAACGCGACTCCCGTCGCCGAAACGCAAGTCACCGACGACGGCCTCACTTTACTGGTGCCGCCGTTGGCCGGTTCTTCATCTTTGAAAATCGCGTACCCGATGGGGGGACGCGCCCTTTTCGATCGTGCCACGTTGAACCTGGCCCGCCAGCTCGTGCGGCTTGTGCAACAAGCCGAACTTGATCGCCAGGCCTACGATCGCGGGGTTTTGGAAGAGCGGCGGCGGGTCGCCCAAGATCTGCATGACGATGTCGGCGCGCGGCTTTTGACCGGCTTGAACACGTCCGACGAAAAGACTCGCTCGACGCTGGAAGGTGCCCTGGCCGATATCCGTTCGATCGTGAGCGGTATGTCGGGCGAAACCGTCACCTGGGAAAGACTGCTGGCGGACACTCGTTACGAATGCACGCAGCGCTTGGATTCCGCCCGATTGGAATTGCGGTGGACGGCCGAGCCGCACGCCTTCGCTTCCCGCGTGGTGCCCGAGGCCCTGCGCAAACTCGTCACCTCGGCTTTACGGGAAAGCGTCTCGAACATCGTTCGCCACGCCCAGGCCCGAAAGGTCCAAGTCACGTTCGAATTCCGTCGGGAATCGCTGCATCTTCAAATCGAAGATGACGGCCGCGGCCCCGAAGCCAAACCGGCGGGCGAGCGGGAAGGCTTCGGTCTGAAAAGTCTGGAGCGGCGGGTCCATGCGATTGGGGGCAGTTGGTCCCTGAACGCCTTGAATCCCGGCACCCGCCTGGAAATTCGCACGCCAATGCCCGTTGAATAATCGGGTCGTTTCGTTCTATGCTGATCGCAATGAACGCCCTGTGCCTGATTGTCGAAGACCAAATCGAATCGCGTAAACTTCTCGTGGATCTGGTTCGCCGGACCTTCCCCGCTCTGACCATCGAGACCGTCGGTTCAGCCCGGGATGCGTTGAGTTGGATCGCGAGTCGTGCGGCACAGCCCCAAGGCCCTTCTTTGAAACTCGCGCTCGTCGATTTGGGCCTTCCGGACGGATCGGGAGTCGATCTGATCCGTGCGCTCAGCGAGAAAGAGCCCCACGCCGTCAGCATCGTCGTCACCATTTACGATGACGACAACTATCTTTTCGATGCGCTCGCCGCCGGGGCTGGCGGTTACTTGTTAAAAGGTGGCGATCCGCAACTTCTCTCAGAAACCCTGCGCCGCCTCGACCAAGGCGAGCCGCCTTTGTCCCCCTCCATCGCGCGCCGTTTGGTCGCGCATTTCCGCACGCCCGTGGAAACTCGCGCCACCGAACCCCACACGGGCGCGGAACTCAGCCCGCGCGAACGCGAAACTTTGACGCTTTTGGGACGCGGATTGACCGTTTCGGAATCGGCGCGGGAAATGGGACTGAGCCCGCAAACCGTCGCGGGCTACGTTAAAGTCATTTACCAAAAACTCCACGTATCGAATCGCGCCGCCGCCATTCGCGTGGGTATCCGACGCGGACTCGTTTAACTTCCGAAGTGGCGGCCGTTTTCATAGTACGCGGTGCGGCCCAAGGGCAGAAAACAAACAACCACATCACCTTCCGGATGAATCGCCCGCAGGTGGCGGGTGATGAGTTCCGCCGCTTGATCTTGCATCGCCGGCCCACGATCAAACCAAAGCACTTCGCAGAAGGGATCCCCCGCGGTAGGTTTCCCCGCGGAGAATAACTTCGAAGAGATCAACTCCAAAGTGTAGTGATCCGCAGGCGTTTGCGTCAGTGACGCGAGCTCGGGGATCATCTTTTCGCTTAGGTGCTGCACTTTTTCTTCGGTCAAAAATCGAACGCGTAAATGAGGCATCGAAACAAGATTCACGATCCGCAATCCCGAGTCAAGGCGACGCAGTTGACACCCTCCCGAGAGCGATTTAACCCGGTAGGGTGATTTTTCTGCTGCGAGTCCTTTTTCTTTTAAGCCTGTCGACTCCCTCATTCGCGCAGGCGACGGACGGTTGTTCGGTTATACCGGGCTGCAAAAAACTTTACGAGGCGAAGCATGAACCTTTCGTCGCTTCGATCACGGTCCTGACCGACTACTCCGGGCAGGTTCGCCACCTGCTCAACGTCAACTACTTCGAGAACGAATCCTCCACGCTGCGTTTTTGCGCTGGCTCGAACGTCCGTGATCTTGATCTCATCATCGTCACCGGTCCGCCGGAAAAGCCCACGACTTTCCGCAGGGCGATGCTGCTCAGTTGCCCGCGCGATTTCGGCGCCCATCCGGTTCTGCGCAACAGCGCACGCTGGACGGTCGAGATGGAAGAGCATCCCGAACTCTGGGATCTGCTGTTCCCGCTGGATGTGGAGGGCGTACGACGCTTGAAACTTCAGGTCGCGGTTGTCAATTCGCGCGGTCAGTGGGACAGTCGATACGGCCTCAACTACCCTTTGGAGTTCGTGGAGCGTCCGTGAAAACTTATGTCATTTGCGACCAGTGTGGACAGACGAATAAAGTTGAAACCGAGCCGATGAAGACACCGGTGTGTGGCGCTTGCCAGACGGCGCTTCCCGTACACGGGGCACTCGTGACGGCGACGGATCGAAGTCTCGCGAAGCTCATCGCGAAATCGCCTTTACCGGTGGTGGTGGATGTCTGGGCGCCTTGGTGCGGACCCTGCCGCGCCTTCGCGCCGACGTTTGAAGAAGCCAGCCGCGAATTCGCGGGCCGCTACGTTTTCGTAAAAATCAACTCCCAGGACAATCCGCAATGGCCGTCCCAGCTGGGCGTCCGCGGAATCCCGACGTTGATCGTTTTCCGCGATGGCCAAGAGGTCACGCGCGTGGCGGGCGCGATGCCCGCCAACGACTTCACGAATTGGCTGAAGGGCGTTTAGAAACCGTCGATCGCTTGACGGACTTGCTCATCAAACTCGCTGCGGACCGCGCCGTAGTTGTAAACCAAGACTTCGACTTTTTCGAATTTCGTCGACGAGAGCTCGGTCGTACTGCCGGATTTTCCGCAAGTGCGCCCCAGAAGTTTCGAGCTGTATCCGCGGTACTCGCCGATTTCCTTGTAGGACTCGGGGCTGTAGTAAACGGTGTAGCCATCGTCCTCGAAACGGGGCGCGCGGCACTTCGCCTCGGCCGACAACTTCACGTATTCCAGTTTGGTTTCGATTTTCGTTTCGCCTTTTTCGATGACGGCAGACAACGCGTTCAACGCGAACAACGAGACGATTGCGGTGACGAGCAGTTTCATGGTCCCTCCCAGGTTTTGGAGCCTTTCTAAAAGGCGTCCGGCAAGGAAGTAAACCGGGGAATTGTCAGGATTCACCGACCCTATACTTAGGCGACCGCGTCGAAAATACCGCAAATTCACGATTTCGTAGAGCGAAGGACCTTCAGGCTGTCTTTGGCGGGGACGTATTCGAATCCCCACGACTTACAGCAGGCTTCGACGTCGCCGGGTTCGTTACGGAATTCACATTCACCGTGCGTGGTTTTGACTTTGCCGAGCGCGGTCCAGCCCTCCCAGCCTTTCGGCAAAACCGAGGGGGTACGCGGTTCTCCGGGCCAGTACATCAAACACCGTTTCGTTTGCGCATGGATCGCGATGGCCGGCGGCGTACGCGCGGCAAAGACGAAAGGCTGGAAAAGAAGAACCGAAAGAAGAAGCTTCATCAGGACCTCCGCTCAGAAGGCTAACCGAATTCGTGGCGATCCGCACGACTTGGTTTCTTCACCGTTCGCTGGCAAACTGAGAGCATGAGAAGCGTCGACCGTTCATCCTATGGACCGCCCGAAGCCCTGCGCGTTTCGGACCTGCCCGTACCGAGTCCCGGCCCCGGGGAAATTTTGGTCCGCGTTCACGTCGCCACCGTCAATCGCACCGACTGCGGAGGTCTGCGCGGCGAGCCCTACATCTTTCGCTTTTTCGCGGGATTCCCGAAACCGCGGCACCGCGCGACGGGCACGGACTTCGCGGGAGTCATCGAAAAAATCGGTGCCGACGTGGGGAACTACGCGGTTGGCGATCGCGTGTGGGGCTTCAACGATCACGGCGCGGGCACGCACGCGGAATACGCGGTGATCCCGGTGCGCTCCTCGAACGGCGCGGTTGCGAAAATTCCCGAGGGCCTCAGCTTCGAAGACGCCGTGGGCAGTATCGAAGGCGCGCATTACGCCATCAACTTCATCAACAAGGTGAAGCTGCGCCCGGGCGATAAGGTTCTGGTCAATGGCGGCACCGGCGCGATCGGCTCGGCCGCCATCCAAATTCTGAAAGCGCGCGACATTCAAGTCACCGCCGTCTGCGCCGGCCCGCACGTCGAGCGCGTCGCGAAACTCGGACCGGACCGCGTGATCGATTACACGAAGCTCGACTACACCCAAGAAGCGCTCCAGTACGATTTCGTATTCGATGCGGTCGGCAAGAACACATTCGGGACAAGCCGCCGCGTTTTGACTCCGCAAGGGATTTACATTTCGTCCGAGCTGGGACCCGGCGCCGAAAACATCTATCTAGCGCTGATCACCCCATGGCGCGCGGGTCAGAAAGTCGTCTTCCCGATCCCCACGAATATCGCGGGCAGCCTGCAGATCATGACCGAACTGCTCGTCGCGGGAAAATTTCGTCCCCTGATTGATCGCGAATATCCCATCGAAAGAATCAGCGAAGCCTTCCGCTATGTCGAAAGCGGACAAAAAATTGGTAACGTCATTTTACGGATGAGCCCCTCTTCATGAGCAAACACGTTTTCTTTTTCATTCTCGTATTCAGTTTCCTGGCGTCGCCCGCGCGCGCCGACATTCTTTTCCTGACCTTCAATCTGGCGCCGGGCGAAATCCGCGCGGTCCAACAGGCCGCGGATAAACGCAAAGAAAAACTCCACGTCCTGCCCGAGCTTTCGACTCCGCAGAAAAACCGCCTGAACGAAATCGCGAAACTCAAAACCGGTTACCTGAAGCAAACCGAAAAAACGGAAGACGACGCCAAGATCGAAGAGCTCGCCAAAAAATTGGTCGAGTTGATGGAAGAGGAAGAGGCGATCTTGAACCTCGTCACGGTGACGCCCGAGTCGCTGACCGCCTTCCTGAAGAAGTTGAACGCCAGCGGCGCGACCTTGTCGACCGTGATTCTTTCCGGTCACGACGGCAACGGAAAATTCTGGGGCGGCATCAGCGAAGCGCTCACCTCGGAGCAGATCAAAAAATCCTTCGCCGAATTCCCGCAACTGGCCGAGTCCGTCCGGTCCGTGATGCTTTTGGGATGTTACACGACGAATATCGGCTCTTTGGATACGTACTGGAAAGGCCTTTTCCCGAACGTGCGCGCGTACGCGGGTTACGAGCAAAAAGGACCGCTCGCGCACGTGGCGATCGGCCACGACTACATCAAAGCGTTTTTGGATCGCGAAAGCCAATTCGCGAAAGCGCGCACGAAGGCGGAGATGCTCGCGCTGTTCAAAAAATTGCCACAGATCAAACATCTTTTCGCGTCCATCGCGACCAGCCAATTTCACGTCAGCCACCAAGGCTCGAAGACGATCGAAGAGCTTTACGCCAGCTGCCGCGATCTTGGCGGCGAATCGCCCTTCCGGCAAAAATTCAACTGCGCCTACCAGGGCGAAAACGAGTGCGCCGAAGTTCCGAAGGACACCAAAGCCGGCCCCTTACGGAAATTCTACGAAGAGCTCCAAGCGAACGCTCACTGCCGCGAGATGTTGACCGTGGACGCGGATCACTCCCTGCCCAAGGCCGAGGTCGTTCTGTCGCTGATTTTCTTCGACAACATCCGCTCGAACTTCCTACGCAACTACCGCGCCGAACTCGAGCAATTGGATCGTTGGCTGACCGCCGCCGGGCAAGCCCCGCTGACCCTCGCGACGAAAGCGCGCACCCGTGCCGAGCTGCTGGCGGACATCCGTCGCGCGCGCGGTGCCCTGCAAACCGAGTTTCCCGCGCAAGAAGGCTTGCGTGAAGTTTTCCTGGCCCGCGTGAAGGCCGGACAACGCCTGGAAGAGATCGACAAGATCTTGCTGACCCTCGTCCCCGCCTGCGTTCCCTCGGAATGGGTGGATCCCGCGATTCCCACGCGCTCCATCTGCCTGAACGTGGACGCCAACGTCGAAAAAAGTGCCGAGAAAGCTTGGGAGAAAGCGAAAGGGGTCACGCCATGAGGATCCTTGCGTTAATGGCAGTTTCATTCGTGTTGACCGCCTGCCAGAGTCCTTCACCGGTGGCCTCGTCCACGCGAAGCCCCGCCGCGGCGCCGGGCGCGGCGTCTTGGCAAGAGCTCGTGGTCGACGACCCCGCGACCTTCCTGAACGTTCGCGAAACGCAAACCCGCATCTCCTTACTGAACTGGAAGATCCAGACGCTGAAGGACTGCGGCGTCAGTGAACGCCCTTGGACGGAGTCGCTGCTGGAGTTGGATTTGTTGTATATCCGGGCGAAAAGTTGGCCCGATGCCCGTTTCGAGAAAGAATACGGGCGGAAGATGTCGCCGCAGCAGATGCGCTGTTTGCAAACTCAAGCTTCCGCTGCCGCGGGCGTTTAGTTCACGCCCGTATATTCGCGCAGCAATCCACCGGCGAGTAACGCCGCGGACTCGTCCGAGCCCGAGTTCGCGTAGACCACGAGGCCGTACTGGCGACCGCCGACGTTGAAAACCAGGATGTGATTGCGGATGGCGACGTTGTAAGTCGCACCCGTCGCGGGATTTTCCGTCGGTCCGTCGTAGGTCCCCGTCTTCCCGCCCACGTAGATGTTCGACGGAATGTACTTCCGACCGCGCGACGAGCCCGTGCGGCAGGTGTGCATGAGCTTCCACAGGGTTTCGGCCCCAGGGAATTTGTTCGTATAGATGTCGTACAGGGTTTCAACGGTCTCGTCGGGGACGAGCTCGTTACCGTGGATTTTCCCCCAGTAGCCTTGATAACCGCGCGTCAGCGGATAGCCCATGCGCTGGGTGAAATTGTGAATACGCTCACGGCCTTTGTCGGCCGAGCCACCGCCGATCTGCGATTGCAAATTCGTCCAAGCCGTATTCGAAGACACCACGAGCATATCGGCCATCAATTGCAGTTGCGAGGCGCTCAGCTGACCGTTCTGCTGATCCAGCAGGGCCGCCGCGACGTAGATCTTCGAGCTCGAAGCGCCGAAGATCTTTTTGTCCGCCGAAAGACTGCGCGCGATCACCCGACGCGCGTCGAGATCCATGAAGGTCCACTGCACTTTGTGCGCGGGATCGGTTTGGGTCAGCCGCTTCAGGTTTTCGTATTCGGCTCTCTTGGCGGAGGTGAACGCGGTGCCCGTCCCCTTCGCGAGCGTCAGCTTCGAACCGCTGACCGAGATGCTGCCCAGGGATTTTCCCCCCGGCAAAGTCGTGAAGTTCCCGTCCATGACGGGATTGTTGCCGTTCGGCCCCGTCGGCTCTTCGACGATGGGTTCTTCGATTCCGGGCTGCTCGAGCGATTCGTTCGGGAGTTCTTCCATCACCGTCTGGATGTCGTGCCCGCAGGCCGCGAGAAAGAAGAACGTAACGATAAGGAGCGCCTTCATGGACGGGGTGGTTTTCATGTCCATGTCTTCGGAGGTCGCCCGCAAAGCCTTGAGCTGTGCGGATCTGCCGAAGACGGAATTCTCAATGACTTCTTAAGTCCTGACTTCGATTTCGACACAAAATCGAAGATTCAATCTCTTTGTGATGTCTCACAGGTTCTTAAGAAAACGCCGCTTCGCGTGGTGCCAGAAGTTTCCAGAATCGCCGGGCAAGGTCCTTGCACAATGTTCCCCGAACCCAAAACCAGAACCACTTTGATCCCAGGGGGAACCATGTTTGTTCGTTTACTAAGCACTTTCATCTTCTTGAGCGCATCCACCGCGATGGCTGCAAATCAATTGAACATTGCCATTGGCACCAGCGTCCCGATGACCGCGGACCTTTTGAGCCTGAAAAGCGGCCCCAGCCGCGCGGGAGGCGGTGAGCGCTTCATCATGAAGTTCGCCGGCACGAAGACCATCACCGGCATCAAGCTATCGGCGTTCTCGACCGCACGTAACGGGAAAGCCTTGATCCACAACGCCGTGGGCGTGAAGGGGACCACCAAAGTCGCTTTGGACGGCCTCTATAAATTCGGCGCGCCTTCGACCGGCAACCCGACCAACCACAACGGCAAAAACATGCTGACGGATTCAAGCTCGGTCGAGATCGCACCCAACGCGGAATTCTCGCAGCTTGAATTCACAATCGAAGGCTACACGAACGACGACGCTTCGGTGCTTCTGCAAGTCACTTCGACCGACGAGCTGAGCCTGGGCGATTTCCTCGTGACCCGCACCGGCCCCAAAAACGCCGAGTCCGTCGGCGGCCTGATCGATGAGTCGCGCTACGCGAAGTTCACCGCGGCGGAACTCCGCTCGATGATGGCTTCGGCGAAAACGGCGGTCGCCGCTTCGCTCGCTGGCAAAAAATTCCTGTGCACCGGTTACTCGAAACTGAACCCGGTCCGTTTGAACTATAAAGAGCGCAGCTTCAGCATGGGCGCGAACGGCCAGCTGCAATCGGAAAGCGATCTCGAAGGCGGCGCTCAGCTGTGGACTTCGACACAAGTGGGACTGGTCCGTAAGATCGAGAACGTCAATGGCTGCGGGAACTTCACCTCGTACCAAATCATCCGCAGCGTCGGTTCGGGCAGCACCATCTCGGAAATCGTCACCGATCACGAAGCTTACGTGAAACTTTGCGTGGGCGCGGGTTACGACGAAAATGCGGTTCGCACCGTTGAGGCCAACTCCACTTATCCGTCGGCGGTCAATTCGAAGTACAGCGTTGGTGCTTACGAATTTTGCCAGGCTCAATAACGGACTGACGTCTACGGAATGGGGAATCACATGAAATTCATTTTCGGACTTTTAGCGGTCCTGATAACGATGTCCGCGCAAGCGAGCGTCAGGGTTTCGGACGGAACCGTCACGATCAACGTCAGCGGCGGCGACGCCAACCAATGGGGCGGCAGCGGTTCGTCGGCGGGCGACGTCGACGTGATGTTGTCCTACGCCGATGCGGCGAAAACTCTCGTGAACATCACGGGCACCACCACGCAATACGGAAAAACCCAGAACATCTCGCAGCAGATCGCGCTCAAAGATCTGAAGGCGATCCAGATCTGGGCCGTCGGCGGAAGCGGCGCGAACGGCTACTCGGGCTCTTCGGGTTCCAGCGGCTGGAGCGGGTCTTCGGGTTCCGACGGCTGGAGCGGATCCGACGGCTGCCCTCCGAGCGATGGACGCGACGGCAGCGACGGAAGCGACGGCACCAATGGCGGTGACGGCGGGAACGGCGGCGATGGCGGAAACGGCGGTCGCGGTGGACGCATCGTCATCAGCACCTCGCCCGAACAAAACGAGCTTATGCTTTTCGTGAAGACGAGCACCGGCGGCGGCTCGGGGGGCGCGGGCGGCTACGGCGGTAGCGGCGGTTCGGGCGGCAGTGGGGGCTCCGGCGGTCGCGGTGGACGCGGCGGTCGCAACACCTGCGTCGACAAAGAAGGTAAACCCGTCTGGGGTCCCGATGGACGCGATGGTCGTGACGGCAATCGCGGACGCGATGGCTCGAACGGCTCGAGCGGTTACGCGGGTCGCGACGGTTACAGCGGCCGTTCGGGTTCACGCACGTTTAACTTGGTTTCCGCTTCGGGAACTCAGTCGTACACGGCGCTCTTCGATCTGGACGTGACCGCGGTCACTTTCCTGGACGACAACGCGAACATGGTTCTGGAACCGGGCGAGCGTCTGTACCTGACCTCGCTGCAGGTCACGAACAAAGGACCGATGCCTTCTCCTGCGGGACAGAAGATCCAATACACGTTCACGCCTTCGTCGACGCTTTTGACGCCGGCCGAGCTGACCGTGGCGCTGGATCCGATCGGTCCCGGCGCAAGCGGCGTCACCCTGATCAAAAAGGGCGCGCTGACGTTGCAAGTTCCCGATCAGGACTCTTTGATCGGCAAAAAAGCGGTGGCTTCGGGAAGCCTGCGTATCAACGGCGTCGCGATCAACGCTTCGCTCGATACCGGCATGGCGATCGGTTGGCCCGTTTCGGTCAGCAATGCGACCGCGAAAGGTTCCACCTCGTTTGAGGCGACGAAGGCTTTGAGCTTCACGCTGAAAAACGTGGGTGAAAAAGCCGTGGGTCCGCAAGGCTTGCCCATGAACGTCGCGATCAGCTGGAGTTCGAAGGCGATTCCGGGTTCGGACGTCTACCTGACCTTGGCGAACGGTCAGAAGGTGTCGCTCGAAAAACCGGTCTACATCTCGAACCTGACCATCCCCGCGAAGGGCACGACGGCACTGGCGATGAATCTATTGATTCGTAACCGGAAGCTTTTGAACAACGGGAACGGCAACCTGCGTGTCAGCTTGCGCCTGCCCGAACGCTATTCGGGAAGCGAGAACGTCGTGCAGACTCTGGATCTGCCGTTGTACGTCGATTCGGATACCAAGGCCCTCGAGTGGAATCAGCTCGTGAAGCTGAACGGCACGCGCGTGCAGTGCCAGTTCCCGTCGCTGGAAGGTCCCACGCAAGAGATCGCGTTCGTGCAGGTCGCGAAGGCGGCGGGCTCGGATAAAGTCGAAGTGCGCCTGGGCGTCCCCGGCTCGACCGAGTCGGCGAACTCGCCGGTGATCACGATCTCGAGCTCGCGGATCCTACCCTACTACATGGCCTTCACCGAGTCGTGGACTCCGGCCACCGTGGTCGACTTCCTGAACAAGCTGGTCGCGCCGAACACGCCCCGCGGTCCGTGGTCCTTCAAGGGCTGCGAAGTGCGGGCGGTCGCACCGACACCGGTTCCGGTTCCGTAAACCTCCGCTTCCCATCGCCCTTGGAGATCCCTCTCCAAGGGCGACACCGCATGTTTCCTGCTGATATCTTGGAGCCTGCGTAGGGTTCTCTCCGGCTTGACAGCGGAACGCGCCGAGGCCAACTTGAAGCATGCCCGTACCGCAAAGCAAAGACGAGCTTCTCCGGGAGATCGACAAAAACTTCTCGCTTCTTTCGCGCAAGCTCGACGACGTCGACGACTCGCGAGCATTCGAAAATCCTTGAGGGTCACGCCCGCGGCACGCGGATGAGCGTCGCCGATCTGGTTTCGTATCTTCTGGGCTGGGGCGAACTTGTACTGCATTGGCACGAGCAGGAAGCGCGCGGGGAAGAGATCACGTTTCCCGCCGCGGGTTTCAAATGGAACGAGCTCGGGCGGCTCGCGCAGAAATTCTACCGTGACTACGAACACGTCAAATCCTTCCCGACACTGAAGGACCGCCTTCATGAGAATAATCTTCAGCTCATGTTTCTGGTCGAAAGCTTCCGCGACGAGGACCTTTACGGCCGCAGCTGGTACGGCAAATGGACCCGCGGCCGCATGATTCAATTCAACACATCTTCGCCTTACCGGAACGCGGGCAACCGTTTGAACAAGCTGCGCCGGTCATAAAGCGATTTGGCTTGCGCCGACCTGCGGGCGCGACGAATCTTCTGGAATGCAAAAAATCGAAAAAGAGCTGCGTTTTCTGAAGATTTACACGCTCGTCGCGACCGGCGTTTGTGCCGTGCTCTTCGGACTTCTTTTCCGAAACGGCGGCGCACGCACCTTCGAAGAGATCAACGTGGAGCGAATCAACGTCATCGAAAAAGACGGCCGACTGCGGATGGTCCTCGCGAACAAGGTCCGTCAACATCCGGGCATCATCGACGGCGTCACTTACGAAGAGCGGCGGGGCCAGCGTCCCCCGGGCCTGATGTTCTTCAATGAACGGGGCGATGAACTCGGCGGACTCGTGTTTGACGGCAACGACGGTATGGGCCAGGGCGGTTCACTCACCTTCGATAAATTCCGCGGCGATCAGACGATCCAAATCGTGCACGAGGAAAGGCCCGACGGGACGTATTTCTCGGGGATTAAAATGAACGACCAGAACATGCCGCTCAACGAGCTGATCGCGAGACAAAAGGACATCGCGAAGCTCGAGACCCAAGAAGCGCAAGATGCGGCTTGGCAGTCATTGCGCGATCAAGGTCTGCTCATGGCGGAACGCGTGCGTATCGGCAAGGACCGGGAAAAATCGGCGCTCATCCAGCTCAAAGACGCCCAAGGGAAAGTGCGTATCGAAGTGAAGGTCGAAGCCGACGGCCACCCCCGGATGGAATTTCTGGATGAAAAAGGCAAGGTCACGCACCGTCTTCCGCCGACGGCGAAGTGAGACGTGAGGTTAAGGGGTCGCGGGCGGAGCCAGCTTTTGATAAAGCTTCAGACCGATCCAAGCATCCGTGGCCGCGTACAGAATCTGCTTCTCGGTCAGTTCTTGCGCTTCCCAGTTGGTGGTTTTTGGACCTTTGGTGATCGTGCCCTGCAAAACTTCTTCGGTCATACCTTTCAGGCCCATATTCTTCAGATTCTTGGCTTTCGCCACGGCTTGTAGCTCAACGAAGCCGTGCTGATCGAACTGAAATCGCTTTTGCAACTGCTTGAGGTCATCGCGAATCGCCGCGCCCACCTTCACGACCGCGGGATTTTCGAAGATCTCTTTGATCACCGCGAAGTTTTTGATGTGTTTCAGTCGAATGATGTAGGCGTCCGTCTCTGTCGCTAATTGCAATAAAGCGACGGGATAGGACTCGCCCTTTCTGAACGCGGGCCGGGTCTCGGTATCGAAGCCCAGCTCCGTGCAGGATTGAAGTTCCGCCGCAACCGCCTGCAGCTCTTGATCCGTGTCGATGAGGTGAATTTTTCCGGGAAAAGATAAAAACATAGTTGTAGGCAATATATAGGAGTTCTTGAAAGGGATGGCCAGTGACTAACGGACACCCTTGCCAATTTTCAACGCCAATGGCCTACGCCCCTGGGCCGCCAGGGTTTTATTGATCTTCTCAAGGACGCCTTTGGCGTTGGCGGCGTGGCTGCACACCGGAAACGGATGCCACTTTCCCTCCGACACTTCCTCTTCGACAAAAAGATGGGTTCCCCGAAAAAGTGGATCGCGGGCCGCGGAGAGTCTTAAGGACCCATCCAAACTGATTTCCGCGTTGGCGGATACGTCGCGATGGGCTCGCCCCGTGAGCGCGATGGAGCTGAGATTTCGAACTGAAAGTTTGTCGACTTGAACGATGACGACAGAGGGAAGCCACGACGCGACGGAAAAATAGAGGCAGACCGCGGAAACGAGAAAGATCAACACCGTCGCCAAGGCAGTCTGAACACTCAATTCAGATGACAGTTTCGAGGCGCTGGAAACCGCCATGATCAGCATTAAAAATCCGACGAGAAGCCCCGGTAAATTCAAAATGAGCAACCGGAGGGGGAGTCGCTTCCAGATCCAAATTCGCTTCGCGGCCGAGTTCATCCCGAAAAGATATGGCAGGAGGTGGGATCGGTCATCAACCTAATGTTTTCGAAAAGAACGTCTTCACTCATTCCGTAATCGGATTTGCGAATCACGAACCCTGAACTCATCTCGGAGAGACGCATTCACGAAGTGACCCGTTCGCGAAATTTTGATATCGCTGGCGACGGAGGACCTCGTGGCGACTGAAGACAGAATTCGCGAGATGGTCGATCGAGAGACCAGAGCGTGGGACGAAAAGAATACGGAAAAGTTAATTTCGGTTTTTCATCCAGACATGGTCTGGCCGTGGCCGCCGACCCAAGCCCAACATGACCCGATCGACTGGGTGCTTGTTCAAGGAAAGTTCAGCGCTTCCCGCTGGGGCAAGACGTGGCAAGAGCTTTTCGATACGTACGATCTTATTCATAACATCCGGACGACCCAAAAGGTCGTCGTCTCCAAAGAAGAAGACGGCGCCTTCGCGGTTGTCGACATCGACACGCTTTGGAAACACAGACAGACCGGCAAAGAAATGAATTGGAAGGGACGAACCTGCAAGACCTACACACGGACCGAAGAGGGATGGAAGATGATCCATCAGGTCGGAGTTCTCGACTACTCCAAAGTCGGTCGATGACTCGACTTCTTCAGGTGAAGAAGAAATTGGCGAAACTTAAAATTTATAACTGGCTGCCTGCAATTATCCGCCTCGTCAGGCGGAATATTTCAGCTTGTTTGTTTCGGAACAGAAATCGTAAGCGCGACAGTTCCTTTAGCTAAATTGCGCTTCTCTACTAACTCGAACTTGTTAGCCTGAAGCTCCTGATCGTAACCGTTTGATATGCAATCGGCCACGGTAGGCGGTTCAAGCTTCATAAGAAGGCTTCGCCATAATCTTGAAAAGCCTTTTTCCTCGGGAACCGCGTGGTCAACAATAAGAACTTTCCCCCCGGGAGCGAGCAGCGGATAAATCTGCGCAAAAACCTTCAGGCGAAGCTCGTAAGGAAGCTCATGTAAAACAAATGCGAAAAGTATAACGTCAAACTGGCCTTCCAAAGATAACCAAGCGAGGTTTTGTTTTAGAAAATTCGCATTGAGCGACCGCTTCCTTGCTCGATTTAGCATGGTCTCTGAGCCATCAATGGCCGTAACCACCGCGCCGCGCTTTTCAAGTAGCTCTGTTATAGCGCCGGTACCGCATCCGAGTTCAAGAACTCGCGCGCCAGGTTTGATGTCAGCTATCTCAAGTGCTTGCGAGCGGATGGATTTAATTCCCCCAAAAGGGAGGAACATCGCTGCAATAACAGTATCGAAGGCATAGGGCATGAAGGCGCGATTATAAGATTGTATCGTATCGCTCACGAGAGCTCCTTTTTTCGGAGTTATGAACTTGTATACAATTGTAAATGGCGAGTAGCGCGCTTCAAATGACACCCCAAAATCCCCTTTCACCGGCGGTTTCGGATGTCTTTTTCCCGTCGAACTTCTCGCCAAGCGGGCGCACGCCGTCACCGTGTTATCACACCGTATGACACCTTATCAGGGTGTGATAACTCAAAAAAGTTTTACTCCAAATCTACTTTAGGCCGCAACGGCCCGACCGTCCGCAGCACGAGCGACCGCTTGCCTGTAAAAGTCATGGGTGAAGGCGCGTCCGAAAAGAAAGCATCAACCGCAGTACCGCCTCCGGGTCGCGAACGACCCGTCGGTCTTGTTTCAACGCGAAGACTTCCTCCGGCTTTGGCAGACGCTCAACGCTGTCCGCGAAGCAAAAAAGGGAGGCGGCGATGAGACCTAAGCTCGCGCCTTATTTCCGCGTCTCCGGCAAGCAGCAAGAAGCCGAAAATACGATCATCCGGCAGACCATCGCCTTTGAATCCAGGTGGCCTCACCTCGCCGAAGAATTCGACCTCTTTACGCGTATCCCCGGCGGGGCCGCACTGGCAGAGCACTACTTCCTCGATGAGGCGTATAACCTCGAGGCCTGGGACGAGCAAGGACTTCCACCGGCTGATGTCGCTGGCGAAGTCCGGCGACATCGACGCCATTTACGTTGACCATCCGGACCGCCTTTTGCGCTCCCGTTCGCGCAAGCTTCGCGGTCGCATTCTCGACGTGCTTTCGGAATTCGATGTCCGAATCATCACGTAGACCGGCGAATTCGACCCCTCCTCGATGATCGCCGAAATCTCATCGGCCCTCGGAACCGAGGATAAACGCGCAATGCTTCGCAAGTGCCATAACGCTAAAATCTCTCGCCTCAAGGACGAGGGACGCCCGCCGATTGGGTGCCGTCCGTTTTGCCTGGAATGGTTCAAACGTGAACAAGTTTGGAAGACGGTGCCGGAAGAGGTGCGTCTTCTTAAATGCGCCGTCGGTCTGTCCATCGGGGATGGTCTTCGAAGAGATGCCCGACGAAATCAAAGGGATCGTGACGCTTCATCCCGAAGGACTGAACGACACCGGGGTCGCGAAAACGCTCGCGGATCACGGCCTCTCTAAAAAATCGTTCTACCACCGTGTCGCGCAGGGGCGAGCGAAAAGCGATGTCCTCAGCCGAGGCGCCGTCGAAAAAATGTTTCGCGAAGACGACTATCGCGGAACTTTGAACTTTTACATGAAGTACACGGACCAAGTGGGAAATCCGCGCTACGCGAGTATCCCCAAGGAGAAAAAAGAAAAGATTTCGGTCTCGGTCCCGAGAATCCTGTCCGATGACGTCTGGGCCTAGCTTTGTGAAGAACGCTCCGGTCGTCGTCGGTGGGCTCAGAGAAACACAGTCCACGAGTACCTTTGCAAAGATCTAATCGTCTGCGAAGAATGCGGCATCAACTTATCGGCTCGGCCCAAGCACGCCTGGAAGTATCTGCGAAAGCAGAAGCGGTTCGTCGAGTACGATCCGATTTTCTACTACACCTGTGCCCGCAAGCCGAAGGTCGGCGGCTTTCGGTGCAACTCGAAGACCCACCATCGCGCGCAGCTCATCGACGAGCTTGTGTGGCAGAAGGTCTCCGCCATCGTTAAAAACCCTCGTCTATTACAGGAGAAACACGCGGAATTCATTTCGGGCGACGCCATCAAACGAAGAACGGCGCAAATCCTCGCGCTCAAGGGATCCCATGAGGAGGAGCTGCTGAAACTCGAACGGCGGGCCTGCGAACTCTCCGCGCTCCTAGGCGAAGCGCGCATGGATGAAGAGGAATTCCGTGCGGCGAAGAACGCGAACCAGAAGCGGCGCGAGGACGTGCTCGCACAAGTTGCTTCGGTTTCAACCGGGATCGCGGCCCTTGAGGCTCAAGCGGACTCATCAGCCCTGCTGGAAGTCGCGAAGGAGTTGGCTGGGGTCGTAGACGACGCAAATTTCGAGCAGCGACGCGAGATCGTCCAGGCCCTCGTCTCCAAAATTTTAGTCTCTTCGTCCGGCGATATTACGGTCACGGTCAAAGGAGGGTTAGCTCTTGAGGTTTGAGCGAAGGTCAGGTTCTTCGCTACCAACACGCGCTTCTGGGCTCTACCTCGCACATTTTTTATTCATCGAGCGTCAGCCTTTCGACCACACCGGCTGGGAAAAGGTCTGCTCTGAATATCACGCTGTCGTGACGCCAAAGAACTAAATGCGGGTTCCTTCAGGAAGGCCACGGAACCTTCTCGAGGAGTCCGTTATTGATCATCTGCCTGATGATGTTTCTCGCTTCTAGAACCTGGCGGCCCTTCATCCTCACACCGAACTCGATGTTGCCGTTCAGACCGTGAAACGTGAAATTAGCCGACGAAACAAGCATCTCATCTGAATCCGAAATCAGGGTTTTCGAGTGCATCTTGGAATAAATCGCCGCGTTTTCCCGTTCACGATCCTGATAGAGGTCAGGGCGCCTGCACCCCGGAGGCCAGCCGGTCATGATCCTCGTCCCTGACCCGACGTTGCGATCACATACGAGGACCAGATCAACATCACGCCCGGCGGTCTCATGGAGCCAACCGATGAAATCACCGTCTGAAATCTCATAACCCAACGCGATGATCTCTCTCCGCGCCGACGCGAGAATCCCCTTCACGACATTCGCAGTCTGACGTACTCCAGGAATGGCGGAACCCGGGATCGTGGCGACGAACTCGGCCTCGGAAAATCCACTCTTCATCTCCCCACGCTGAACCGCGAGCGCCTGAAGAGTCAGAAGAAGAATGTCACCACCTCTTTCCTCGCCGAAGGATCTGTTCAGCTTCCCCAGAACCGATGAGGCCCCCGGGACCGCACAGACACGCTCTTTGCTGCCCGGAGAAAACAGGCTCTCGGCGCTCTCCATCTTTCCCAGCAGTTCGAAAACATCTCTTGGCAGTCCCATCTTCTATTCCTGGTCCTGACGCATGAAATCCGAGAAGAACCCAATGCCGGGGGATGACGGAGTACCGACAAGCATCGCCCTGTCCAGAAGCCTGTTGAACTCCTCGCAGGACGTTTCCGACAGCAACTGACACGAGTGACAGGCCGAAAGGTTCAGCCCTTCAGAAAGCGATTGAACGGAGTCGATGCACAGGGGATCCGAAGAGCACCAAGCCATCGCCTGAAGCGCGTTGCGGACGAGCGAATAAAATCTGCCTGAACGCCCTTGCCTCACGAGACCGCCGAGCGTACCGTCGGAGTCCGGCGTCGCGGTATAAATCAGCAGACCCGCCATCTCGACGGAACCATGACCGACATATAGCCGTTCCCGCAGTGAAGCGCTCGAATACCCGCACTCCAGGGCGAGTTGCCGGATCAGCGCATGGGAAAATGAGTGAATCAGGAGTAGACGCGGTGTGATCGTCCTCGGCGGGGGCGTGCCGTGGCGGTCAAACCAATCCGTCCGATACGCCTCATTGACCTGCGCCGCGCGGGCCTGCACCTCCCGCTGCTGTTCCCAGACCGCGAGAGCGGCCAGATCAAGCTCGACAAAGATGCCTTCACCGCGGACCTCGATCGCGGGCAGCCAGTTCTTCGGTTCCGTCTGAATCTGGCAATATCTCGTGGTGTCGGTGTCCCCGGCCGGCGGCTTGATCCTGGTGAATGCCCTGATCGCCCGGACCTCGCGAAGTCTCGTGGCCCGCACGAGACGGGAAACCCAATGCCTGAGTTCCGCGGGAACTTCTTCTTCGGAAATCTCGAATTCGGAATCATCGTCCAACGACCTGAAGTCCGGCTTGGTGAACTGAACGTACTCGTCAGTCTTCAGATTTTCAGGCGTGGCATTTTCCAATAAGGCCGAGCGGGTCTCGATGATCTCGTTGATCTGCTCAGGCGTCTTTCCCATCTTGTCATGCAGCTCGAGAAACTGAATGCGATCAATCCTGGTCGCTGCATCGGGAATCCGGCACAGACGGGCCCAATGGTCGCCGAATTCGCGCTGCATGCGGTCTGACCACGGGGGAATGTCGAGAGCGGAAAGAACCACCGGAAAATAGAGATTGCTGGCCCCGCGCTGAAGGACTCTGGGCGTGGCCGGACACTGCACCGGTTCCGAGGCGAGCCAAGGCCGTTTGCCCTGGCACCGGAGACCTTTGAGCGCATCCGAGCTGAAACAGCCGTCCATCGAGCGCATGCTACCGCAGGTCTTGCATTTCAGTTTCAGTCCGGAGAGGCCGCTGGAGGTCCCGTCCGAAAAAAGAAGCAGTTCGGGCCCCTTGCAGTCGTCCTTATGCTGAACCCACATGTTCCACGGGAACTCGTCCAGATGTCCGTGTTCGCAGGCGACGATGAAACGGACCGGTACGACGAAAACATTCCTGTTCCCCTCCGCTGCCGAACAAGGACCGCAGTAAAGAACCGGATTGCCAGGATCCTCAGCCCAGTTTCCCGCCGGCTTCAGTCTGTGGCACTTCGGGCACTGAAGCCAGGTCGGATACCTTACGCCGATCAGACTCGGAACATATCTGGACTCTTGCCATTGTTCCCTCTGCGGCTCCACGGGCGGCAGACGGAAACCGTCGACTCCGAGAAGCCTCTGGAGCCTGTACTCGAAAGTTTTCTGCGGATTGTGAAGTCCGGCGGGCTTGGCTCTCTCGTCCCACTGCTCAAGACCCGCAGCGACCACTGACACAGGAGCGTTGTCGACGCGGAAGTCGATGATCGCACCGGGCCCGTAGGTCATCACGGCCTGACTTCTGCGGACTTTACCGAGTTCGTTATTCGCCATCTTTCACCTCCGGCCCTTTCCTTCGCAAAGCGCGCGCGACGACGAACTGAGTGGATGGTTCGACTTCGCGCATGGAGTTCGGCGTCGACCACACGCGACGGAGCCCCCATTCGGCCTCCTTAATAGCCGCGACCTGCTCGGCGGACATGAGCAGACTGTGTCCTCGCGGGCTGTCATCCCAGTACTTCCGCAGATCATCGCGTCCATACCATTCGTCAATAAGCCTTCTCAGATCGGATTCAACCCCCGCGGCTTCCGACGCATCCACCTCGGAGGCGCGCCGGGAAATCCTGGCAGCTAGCTCTTCGCATTTTCTCCGCTGATCGAGCGAAAGCGCCGGCCGCTCGGTCAGGCCATCGACAAGATAGCGCGCCATCGCGACAAGAGCCGCGTGCAGGGCTTTGTCCCGTGCGCGGGAGGCGAACGGCGTGACACTCGTCGCTTCCACTTCCCTGTACAAGGCCGAATGCCAAGTGGGGAAGGTCTCGTAGTGTGAGCGGTCACGGGCCTTGCTGTTGTTGTAAACGGCGATGACAAGTCCGGGGATCGCCGATCGGCCGACGCGGCTTGTGGCCTGGATGTATTCCGCCATTCCCTTCGGCTGACCGTTGACCACCATAAGAGCGAGCCGCGGGATATCCACGCCGACACTGATCATGTTACTGGCGAGAAGAATGTCTACCGCGTCGCCCTGATCATACTTCAGCTTCAGTGACTCAAGCATATCCGGAATCTCAGACTGTCGCTTCGCGCTCGTGAGTTCCTCTGGAGGAGCCAGCATCCGCTCTTTCTCGTTCCTTCGCTTGGAGATCGTTTTGATCGTGCTGGGAACGTCATCAAGCATCATCACTCGCGCGCCGCCCAACTCACGCAGCGAATTGAAGTAGGCGACGAGCGTCCAGTAATCGTCCTTGCGATCATCCGGAACGTGGCTGTCCGTGACGGCCTGAAGCAGGGAGGCGCACACTGCCTGCAGAGTGTATTTGGGAGACCGGCCCGCCGTGGTCACGCCGACATAAAGACGTCCGGGATTAATCCCGTCTGTGACAGCGAACCCGGAATTCCCGGCATCAAGACCGGGCGGCGGGAATTGGAACGCATCGCGATTGAACAGCGACCTGATCTGCTCCTTCGCCCTCCGGATCGTCGCGGTCGAACCGATGAGTTTCGGCCTGAATCCGCCTCTTGAGCAGAGTTCATCCACAGCCACTTCATAGATTCCCGCGATCGTGCCCAAGGGCCCCGAAATCAGGTGGAGTTCGTCCTGAATGATCATTTCCGGCGGGTCGAACTGCGTGCTCACTCCGAAGAGGCGGCCGGTGTCAGGTTTCCGGACAATCTGAGCGAACTTGTCGATCGTTCCGATCACCAGTGACGGGCATTCCCGATAGATGTCGGTGTCGACCGTCCAGACGGGCAGGTTCATCTTGGTCTTTCCGAAAACACACTCATCGTTGAGACAGAACACCGGGAACCGGCTGTTGTCGCCCGTGATCCCCCAGCGGAGTTTATCGGATCTGCAGGCGGGACAGGTCTTGAGCTGCTTCGGTGACGAGCTTGCCTCCGGGCTCTCCGCCGCTTCGTGTGCGTCTGAAACATTGTTCGGGGTCGCCGCCCCTCCCACCCAAAGGCCGATCGAGAACCTCGCCTTCCCGAGTCCGTACCGCTCGCCTTCAGTCGTCCGAAGATGCTCACAGGCACAGATCAGCGCGGCCGCGCGCTGAAACTGCTGAACGGTAAGAAGCCGCAGGGTGTACCGCATGAAAACATTCACTCCCGCTCCGCGATCGGGGTTCTTTCTGGAGCTTATCCTGCGGTAGAACAGTGTGAACGCGATCAACCCGAGATACGCTTCCGTTTTCCCGCCACCGGTGGGGAACCAGAGCAAATCCATGACCGAGCGGTCACGACCATCCCGTATCGCGAGAGACTCCACGACAAGAAGCTGGAACGCCAGCTGGAACGGACGCCAGCGCAGATGCTTGTTTTTTTCGTCCTTCTGCCAGACGACCTGGAGTTCCATCGCCCTGTTCGCGAGCTGGAAAGACTTCCGCACGTTTTCATCGCTCGAGATCAGATCCGCCCCGCGATTCATCCGCTCCAACGCGCCTTTACAGACATCAAGATTCTGAGCCGCCTGCGCTCTTAGATCCGCGCTGACAGCACCGACCTTTTTCTCCTGAGAGAAGATCCAGTCACCGTAACAATCGCAAAGCAGCTTCATAGCCTGGCTCAGGCTTGCGGGATCCGCTCCGCTCAGCCATTCTGCTGACAGGGGGTCCAATCCCGGAGTTCGCGACAGCCTGCCGAACTCAGGAGCCCCGTCAGGACTGACGGCGCTGACCTTGGCATCAGGAATCCATGTCGTGGAAATAGAAACAGGCTCGCCATCATCATCGCATTCCCAGGACGCCGAACTCGTGTGTCCGACGGCGAACTCCCTGGTCCCGCGATAGATCAGGTCATTGCACAGACTGTCTTCATCAACGCCGCCGCTTCTGACCGGTCTCGGCACAAAACGGCTGCCGTTCACCGTCGTGATCTCGATCCCCGCCTGGAAAAACGTCGCCATTTCCGATTCAGGGCGGGACTCTCCCGCATCCCGGTCATTGATGAGAACAGTGGTGCAGGTCACTTTCCGCCCGCTCAAGGCGGTCTTGATATAAAGGCGTCCTCCCGGAAGACCATATTCCTGAAGCTGCTTCTCCCGGAATGAATTCCCGAAGTCGAGCCTCACGGGGCCGACAACGAAGTCGTGTCCCGATCTTCTCCATTTCGTCACGCGCGTCCGGCCCGTGTTCTCGTCCCGCTCCTCGATCCCTTCATAAGTCCCGCATCGCACGCGGATGTTGATCTCCGGCCAATCGCCGCCGTCGTTTCTTTCGACAACGAACGAGAGGCCGGCGCTTGCCGGCTTGAGACCGGCTATCAGAGGAACGCTTTCATCCGCCGTATCGCCGGTCGTGGACTCACTTTCACCGGCACCCGAAAGCTGCTCATCCTCTTCCGGGTTAAGCTGGGTTCTCTGCGGGAACAGGATCCCGCTGAGATATCTGTCCGAGGGACGCTCCGAAATGACTTCATCAGCTTGGTAGGGACCGACGAGATCCATCCTGAGTCTTTCCAGCAGCGTCCTTCTGCTCGAAGCGGTCGTCATTTTTTACCTCCTGGAAAATACTCTTTAAAAAAAACTTTCGTGTAGCCGCGGATTACAGGTGCCACAAACATGCCGGACGCGGCGTAGTTTCCCGACATCTTTTCCAGATGAGCCGAGTCCTCCGCGAAAACCACTGTCCGCAATCCGAAAAACTGAAGATTCTTGATCTCGTTCCAGGGCTTCAACCGGATTTCCTGTCTCAAGCGCCGCCCGATCTGGAAAAGGTCCATATTCAGGCTCTGGTGAAAGCGACCGGCGAAGAACCACGAGTTCTCTCCGTCCGGACGGATCTGCAGTCTGTAATCGTAGTCCCCGCCATCGGCAGGAATTCGCGCCAGAACTTCCGCATATCGCCCCGCTACCTTGACCAGATTTTCCTGCAGGACCTCGATGTCCGCCGGATTCCTGAAGTCACGGGCTCTGACGACGGAAACCGGATCAAGATCATCCGCAAGACCGATCTCCACCTGCGCTGCGGGCGACTCCTCGAAAAAAATACGGTAAATCCGTCCGCTGCCTTCCAACGCTGATGCCGGAGAGGAGTAGCCCACGCCGATCTTTAGCGTCGCCTTGGCGCGCGTGGCCCCGACATAAAGAACCCGGCTTTCCTCATCATCGGTTTCCCCCGATCGCCCGCGAGGCATCATAAGCCCGACTTCCGCAGCTTCCCGCCCTTTGGACGCATGGATCGTTCCGACGATCATTCCCCCCGTTCCCGCTTCGGCCAGACAAAATTCCTGCGGCGGACGTGACCGTGACAGAACCTTCCGCAGGCTCTTCGGCACGAGCACGTCACCGCGAGGGCCCCGACCATATCTTTTAAGCAGTTCCCATGCCTCATCACGATCAGGAGCCCCCAGAGCCGGACCCCTGGAGCCCATGCGACGCTCCCACAAAGCATCAAACCGGTCCTTGCTGATAGCGGGACCGACATATCCTCCCAACAGAGCACCGATCCAGGGAGCGATCACGAGAGGAAGATTGCCGATACGGATCCTGTGGATCAGTTTTTTGTGATAGAGGATCGAGGACATCTGAAGGACCTCGGCTCTCCGTCTGAAAAGCATCAGTGTTTGACGCGCGTTCATTTCCTCGTAGTCAGTGTCCTTCAGATCCTGGGGAAGGTTGTCCGAGTTCTCAGCGATGTGTTCCTTCAAGCTCCGAAGACGTTCCGCAGGGTCAATCGCCGAGGAGAGGAGCGGGCGGGCGCCCTCGAATATCCGGACAAGACCCTGATTCCCAGTCCTGTAGACCTTCTCGAGCGATGTCAGAAAAAACTCGGCCGCGAAAACCTGATCTCCCTTGATAAGATCGAGAAGACAGCCGGACACGCCGTCCTTCTGATCGTTCATCTCATCTGTGAATCCGTAGATCGCCTGCGCGCTGTCGGCGAAAACCGTGACTCCGCATTCTTTCGGAAGAACGCGCATGAACTCGAAGGAAAACCGCGCCCGAACGCTGACAAGATCCTGCGCCTCGTCAATGATGACATGGCGATAACGGGAAAGATGGTCGATCAGGTTCTCCGAACCCTTCTGAAGCATCTCCAGGACGGAACGTATATTTACCTCATAGCTGCCGAACAGGTCTTGCACTCCGGACTCATCGAGGAATCCGTGACAGAGCTGCCAGACTTCCGAATCGAGAGTCGTGATCCTGACGCCGGCCGCCCGATGCTCATCCCCCGAAAGGGTCTTAATACGGCTCCTGAGCTCGGCAACCGCGGTCCGCGTGAAACTGAAGATCAGGATATTTTCGGGCTCGATTCCAGATTTCAGAAGATGCGCGACACGGGCGCATGCGACCTCGGTCTTCCCGGTTCCCGGCCCGGCTTCGACCACGATCCTGAAATCAGAAGTTGCCTCGATGATTTCACGCTGTCGGTCATCCCACTTGAAAGGATGACTCATGGCCGGGCTTCTTCACCGCGTCCCGAATACCGCACCTTTTTCCGGGTCCGTCCGGTCAGAAGCGTGAGAACAGTCTCGCCGATAGCCTTCGAGAACAACGGAGGAACGGCGTTACCGACCTGCACGAAAACATCGCCCATGCAGCCGTGGAACCTGAATCCATCAGGAAACGACTGAAGCCGCGCGGCCTCCCGGGGAGTGATCGACCGGGCCTGCTTCGAGTCGTAATGAATGTGACTGTAAGAGTCCTTGCTGAGATGAGCGGTCAGCGTCCATGACGGCCGCGAGCGGATGAGTTTACGCCACTTTTCCTTGAACGAGTCGACCCGGTAAGGCGGGATGAAATCGTCCCGTCTTACCTTTTGCCCGGCCTCTCTCGCGGAACGGTAAAGACCTTCCGCGATCCCGATCGCATCCGGATATTTGTCGCCCTCTTTCATGCGCCGGAAGATCCGGAAGTCCCTTGGCGTCCAACGACAGAAGTGATCACGAACGATGTCGTCAGCCTCGTATCCCGGCCATCTCCTCATCATCTGCGCGTATTCCGAAATCCTGCCGCGGACATAACAGGGCTCTTCATGGAGTCCCCGCAGGGCTTTATACTTGCGGCCCTTACTCAGCGCCTTCAGATGAGCCGTGAACCCTGGCAGATCACCAAGGGCATCCTGCACGCATCGGAAAGGACGAGTAGCAGCAGCCCTTTTCAGCCGGGAGCAAGGTACAAAAAACTCATCATCCCGCCAAAGCTGCGCGGCACTGTCCCCTCCGGTCATATGACCTTCGGTTTCCGGCCCGTCAAAACGTATCATCGGGAACTCGGGTTCGATCGCCAAGTCGTTTCTGAAAGCCATGATAATGACCCGTTCCCGCAGTTGCGGGACGCCGAACCAGGCCGCGTTCAATACCGTGGCTCTGACGTTGTAGCCGGCTTCCTGAACCTGCCGACACACGATTTCCGCCACGTTTCGGCCTCCGATGGAAAGCATTCCCGGAACATTCTCGAAGAGAAAAACCTTGGGCTTCAACTCCGTAAGAAAATCGATCACTTTTCGGTACAACCTGTTTCTCGGGTCAAGGGAATGGCTGCCTTTCGAGCCCGCCAGCGAATCCAGTTTCGCTCTCCCCACCCGGGAAAAGCCCTGACAGGGCGGACACGCCACGAGCAGATCGAGATTCGATATCCCGCGCGCGGAGAGTTCTGCTTTCAGTTTTTTGAGATCAACTCTGGTGACATCCCCGTCCGCAGCCCTGACCGCCTGCAGAGGGGTTTCCCCGAAATTCTCCTCAAGTGTCCTGCGCGTGACCGGATTTATCTCGACCGATCCCAAAGACGTGAATCCGGCGGATTCAAGCCCGAGAGTGAAACCGCCCGAGCCGGCGAACAAATCGAGAAAGTAATGGTCTCTGTTGCGGTTTCCGCGCTGATTCAACTGTCCACCCCTAGGCTGCCCATGTCGCAAGGCAGACTGCCCGGGGATCACCCGGAGCGAGTCATAGCTAATAACGGCCATGAGGGTATGCTAACAACCGGTTTTATCCGTGAAAACCTCTGAATTCATTAAGGTCGGTTGAGACGACACCGTCAGTCAGCTCGAGCGGTCGACTCGACTTTGCTGAGCGCCGCATCAAGATCTGATTTCACATAGCTTTCCCGTGCGCGAATGACGGTCCAGCCGGCCATCCTGAGTCTGCCGAAATTTCTTTTGTCACTCTGGATGTTAGTTTGGATTTTTGTTCTCCAAAACTTGTTTAACTGATGTTTCCAGGTTCCGAAGCGTCCTCCATGCCAGAAGTCGCCATCGATAAACACGATCCGCGTTCTTGAAACCATGATCGCATCCGGTGTGCTCGGAAGACCGCGCACATGCTTCCGGAACTTGAATCCGCTGCGATGCAGACCGCGCCTGACAAGCGGTTCGGAGCGCGTGTCCTTCCCGCGAGTCGTCTTGCCACTGTCACGGTCGGCAGCGGACGCAAGAAGAGAACGCCGAACCTTCAAACGCGAGTTCTCGAAGAAATTCTAACTTCGTCAGGCATCTGCCCAATAACCGAAATTGCGGCGTTGCTTTCCGCGCTCGAGCCTAAACAACAGGTAAACGTGCATGTAGAGTTAATGACGGATCTCTACCCAAAGCGAAAATCGGTTGAACTGTCTCCGCCACCAAATACACCGATATTCGCTGGCCTAGTGACGCCCGAGTTAATCCTTGATGCTATCAAAGCGGCCCGCATCTCGAAGGAGAAGGGGACGACGACCGAGGAATAAGATGTTGAGGATAAGGCTGCATGAGCGTCCAGGCGTCGTCATGCAGCTAAGTCGACGATTTCCATCAAATAGCTAGTAAAACTCTGACTTCATTTTTCTTAATTAGGTTAATGATTCGATAATACGAATAACGGCGCTTCAGCCGACAAGTCCTCGTCCGAAGAGCTTGTGAGATAGGCCACTGAGCACTCGGTGTACTGAGGCTCGCGTGAGACCTACCATCCCAAGTAGTTTGAAACATGAGGGATAAGCTTAACGCGAGGGTAACTGAATGTCCGAATTCGAAATGCCGCCTCCGCCTCCATCACAAGTGCCGCCGGTTCCATCCAAACGAATATATGAAATCGACAGCGATGATAAGGCATGGGCGCTGATCCAAGAAATGGCATCAAATACAGCCCAGATGGATGATGCTGTTCTAGAGTTCAGGAACTACCCGGTTGTTACCCTCCATTTTGAAGGAGAGAAGTTCCATCAATCTATGCCAGCGCGGACAATGAAGGCGTTAATCGAGCTTCAGAACGATGTCTGCCGAATGTACGCTCTGGCAGTATACGAGGATTCGAATCATCCGCTGTCAGACGAAGAAAAGGCGCGTCTTGAAATCGTGTTCAAGGTTGAGGAAGGTAGTACAGGTATTACGGCCTACATTGGCGACGCACTTAAGGCATTTGGAACCGAGGCAGGAAAGAGAGTGAATATTACAGGACGTCACCTCGTAGTCATCTCTTTGGTCGCGGCTGTCGGTTACGCGGCTCCGGAGATACATGGGAAACTTCGCGATGCGGAGGTGGAGAAAGTAAAAATCCGCGAACAAAATGAGACGGAGCGCGCAAAAATACAGGCTGAGGTCCAAAAGTTCGAAGCAATTAAAGCAGTAGCACTCTCCACTAGTAAAGGAAGAGAAGCGCTTTCTATCGTCGAAGACTCCACGAAAAAGATCGCCCAAAGCGTGACCGGAGCAGAAAAAGTTACGATGAACGACGGAAGCGAAATTACAGAAAAAGTTGCAAAAGAGATTTACCCTCGAAAACCGCGACGGAAATACGATCAAGTTCAGCTTAACGGCATTTACCAGATTAAAACTTTCGCGCTAGAAGGTGGTGGTAAGATCACGATCCAGTCCGCCGAAGGAAAAACCTTCTACGCGGAATTCGATGCATCGAACACAGAGCTTAAGGATACACTCTATAAGGGGCATGCAGGAGTTCTTGAACTCACGATCAACGCCAGGGACTCTGAAGGTAGTTACAAAGACATCGTTGTTATTGGAGCGAAGCCAGTTCAGGCAGTGGCCGAAGCTAACACTTCTAAAACTCTGTAGCCTCATAGGACATAAGCTTTCCCGAACTATAATTTCCTAGCGGAGTAGAATGAGGAGTCTCTGTCGGCTTACTTCGGTAAGCTGGAAGCCGACAAATCTGTTCAACAATCCCATCGAAGGCGAACGTACGCTACAATTTACCACAATGCGGTAAGTACTGAAGTTGATCGGGTTGCTGAATATGATCAAGCCAACATTCAGTCTTTCGCATTCGCTCACGATCCGCCAGTAGAGCTCGTTATCGCTCGAGGAAACTACGTCCTCCATATGAATCACAAGAAAGCTTCTGTGCGCGAAAGCAGAATGCGCAGAAGCTTCGTACACACATACAATGCCGTCCTCTACGCACTTCTTAATTTCGAATGTGGATAGCTCGAGACTCTTACCAGGTATAAAGGGGTAAGCGCAGATCCCAACTACAGCAATGTCGGGCCTAGTCCACACACCACCAGTTTGCCGCCGCCCCTGATGAGCGATAAACTCGACGATTGGATCTCGACGCTCCTCGTTGATTACCCAGTGCGATCGAAGATATTCGGCAACCGGTTGATATAGCAAAGCTTCAAGTCGTCGAGGTGCCTCATCTACAATGACTTCGTCACGCGACTCTCGCTCTGGTTCCTCTCCGAAGAATGAATTTGAGAATTTGGCCGATTGTCCATATGCCGTGGACTAGCAGTTGTCGCGTCCCAGTCAATTTAGTTACGCTTCCTATGCGCGCCTCGACCTATAAAATCACGCATCAATGCTTCGAGCACCACACTGGCGGAATGATCTCCGCACGACTTTTTAAACTCCTCAAAGAGACTAGAGGAGAGATACACAGTGCGAGGACCACGGTCTTTAGATTCGTCAGGTATTGAAGCCAGAACTCTTTTCTTTGTTTTCATGAAGCAAGGATAGAGCATGAACTTTATACATGTATATATACGTACAACTATACGCTCAGCATCATCATGATAAAATGATGCTGGAGGTTGGATGAAATCAAATCTAAACGGGCTTAAAAACTCACTTACTAGGGCCCTAAAAATCATAGATGCTGGAATCGAGAATGAAATCACCTCAAGTATGGCACAAGCGATAAACTGTGAGCTCTCGGCGTCATGCCTATCAATGGTGTCTGTTCGAGATGATATCGTACGCTCTCATCGCATCATCGCAGTGACGAAATCCCGTATGAAAAGCGAGCGACTTGTTTTTGTAGATAACGTCAAAACCAAAGTCGGCCGCTTCGCCACACGCTTTGAAAACGTGTGCTATATGAGAAGTCGAGTTGAACGCATTCCTCCTGAGGATAGAATCGCCAACTTTGAAATCCGTTTCTGCAAGAGCACAAACATTTACATCGTGAAGGTCGAAACGACTAAATTCGGATCTTGCTCAGTACGTATTCCTAAATACGACAAGTATGGCGTTCGCCGGGTTTTCGAACGCCTCAAAATATCTTGGAAGCAAACCCATGAGTCCGCATTTACAGGAGTGGCAGAGTTGTCAGAATTCTTTATCGGAGAGAATTTGCTTCCCACGGCCAAAGTGATTGAGATTTCGTCCGCAAATCCTAAGTCTGGAGAACGTACCAATTAGATCCTGTGCGTTTAGGAAAGATTAATCACATTAATTAGAATGTGAATGTCTTGAGGTCTCATTCTACAAGTCCGATTGAATACACATGAGATTTCTCACATATGCTTTGCTGCTTATTCTTGTGGGATGCAAGACCACTCAATACGGGTTCAGAGTTAAGGCACTTGCGCGCGAACAATCCGTTGGAGAAAAGGCGTTCGTTATCTGTGTGAATGATGACGATTCGGAACTTCAGCGAGACGAATATAAGCGTCAAGCCGAAGTGGCTCTCGCCGATGCAGGCTTTAGAATCGTCAGATCGATCGCCGAATCTGATGTGGTTGTGGCATTCACCTAATCACTCAAATCGAAAGACATTCTTGCATCACGGCCTGTTTACAACTGGGTCGCGCCACAGCAGTATAACGTTACAACAACTTACAACGGTTGGGGCTCACTCAACAATTACACGCGGAACTCCACAGTTCGGGAAGCTGGCGTTGGTAGAATGGAGTATGCAGGCTCCCAAACCTACACAGAAACGTTCTACGGTCGGAGCCTAATGCTCGCGGCGAGAAGGACTGCCCAGCTTGACCCTGAAGGTAAAAAGCCTCTTCCTCCTGTGATATGGGAGACAACAATTACTTCAGTAGGATCCGACGGACAGATGAGGGTCGTGATGCCAGCGCTGTTTGTGGCTGGAGTGAACTACTACGGCCGTAACTCTCAATCTACGCATGAATTCACGTTTAGTGCCGAGGATAAGCGCCTTAAAGCGCTTCAAGAACGCGCTAACGGTATAGTCCGAAACCGAGAGCCTGCGGACCAAGACACGAAACCTAAACCGAGGTCTAACTTTGAGACGTTTTACCCCTGTGGGTAAACTTGTGAGTTGGAAGAATCCTCAACTCGTAACTGCTTGAAATGTCGTTTAATAAAAAAAAATTGGCGGACAGGGTGAGATTCGAACTCACGGTTGCCTTGCGACAACGACAGCGTTCCAGGCTGTTGGATTAAACCACTCTCCCACCTGTCCGCGGCGGTCATGGAACGAAGCTTATTTGGTAACATGGGCGCGCAAATGCGGGCAACTGCTACTTCCGATTCGGAAGTGAACCGGGACGCATGTCCACGGGCCACGAAACGGTGAGCTTTCGGGCAGGCTCGCGCCATGACGCAGGCCAACGTTTTGACCCTCTCACGAAGCTCTGGTTAAACCATTCCATGGTTCAACAAAAGTCGATCGATTTCCTGCTCGGAAAATACTCTTCCTTCTCCGTCAAACTCCCGTCCGCGCACGTTGTCCTCGGCTCTGGCTTCGGTCAGGCGTTGGATGCGCTTCCCGCAAGCGAGTGGGAACTCAAAGGCGAGATTCCTTTCGGCGAAGTGCCCGGTCTGACGGCATCGACCGTTCCCGACCACGCCGGCCGCTACCGGGTTTATCTGCACAAACCCACCGGCAAAGCCGTGCAGTTCCAGATGGGACGCCTGCACGGCTACGAAGGCCACAACCCCCGCGCCATCGTGCAGACCGTGATGATCCCGCGTTGCTGCGGCATCGAGAACTTCCTGCTGACCAACGCCGCCGGCGGCCTCGACACGAAAATGAATCCCGGTGACGTCATGGTCATCAACGACCACGTCAACATGACCGGCTCGAATCCGCTGATCGGAGAAAATCCGAAATGGCCCGACGGCCGCGAACTCGGTCCCCGCTTCCCCGACATGGGGAACACCTACCAGCCCGCTTGGCAAAAAGCGCTGCGCACGCGCCTGGAATCGCAAAAACTGAAAGTCCACGACGGCATCTACATGGGCCTGATGGGTCCCGTTTTCGAAACGCACGCCGAAGTGCGCCTTTACGCTCAATGGGGTATGAAAGCGGTCGGCATGTCCACCGTCTGGGAAGCGATCGTGCTGAAACACTCGGGCGCGAAACTCGCGGGCCTTTCGCTGATCTCGAACCTGGGTGCGGGTCTGACCGATCAGCATCTCGATCACTTCGTGATCCTCGAGACCTGCCGTAAATCCGCCGCGCAGATCATCGCGGGCGTCGGCGAATTCCTGCGCGACGAGGTCTTGAAGTGAAACCCCGGTTCGAGCTCGGACTCCGCGTCGACTGGTGTCTGACGATGAAGAACGGCTCGACCGAACCCGTACGCAACTTCTTCGTCGGCGTGAACGAAGGGCGCATCACCGCGGCCCGCCCGTTCAAACCTGCCGACCGCAAAGCCTGCCGCAAATTCATCGACCGTAAAAACATGGTGCTCATCCCCGGGCTCATCAACGCGCACACGCATCTGCCGATGACGCTGTTCCGCGGACTCGAGGACGACGTTCCCCTCAAGGTGTGGCTGTTCGACTGCATTCTTCCGCTCGAGGCCGCACTCACGTCCAAAGCCTTCGTCAAGGCCGGCACCGAGCTGGCCCTTCGCGAATGCATCCGCTTCGGCACGACCACCGTCAGCGACATGTACTTCTTCACTGCGGCGTCGGCCGACGTCTGGGATAAGGGCGGACTGCGCGGCATCTTCACCCAAGCCTTCGCCGACTTCCCGATCCCCGAGGACAAAGTCTACGGACCCGATCGCGAAAAACGTTTCTTCGACTTGCGGAAAAAATATCGCGCGCATCCCCGCATCGACATCGGCGTGGCCCCCCACGCCCCTTACAGCTGCTCGGACGAAACCTTGCGCCGCATGGGCGAACTTTCGCGCCAGGAAAATTGTCTTCTGCACATCCACGTCTCGGAAGCCGCCCACGAGAAACCCGACAGTCTGGAAAAGTATGGGGAAAAACCCGTGCACCGCCTGAAACGCCTGGGCGTTTTGGGTGAGCGCACGGTCGGCGCGCATTCGGTACACCTCGATGACGACGAAATCGAGCTTTACCGCGAGACCGGCACCTCGCCGATCTACAATCCCGACTCGAATTCGAAACTCGCTTCGGGTGTCGCCCCGCTGCCGAAATATCTGGACGCGAAAATTCCGGTGGCCCTCGGCACCGACGGCAGCGCCAGCGCGAACGATCTGTCGATGTTCGGCGCGATGGACGTCGGACTGAAGATCCAGAAGCTCTTCCACGGCGACGCCATGGCGCTGCGCGGACCCGACGCACTTCGCATGGCGACCATCGACGGCGCCCGCGCGTTGGGACTGGAGGACCGCATCGGCAGCATCGAGGAAGGCAAATGCGCGGATCTTGTCTGCGTGGATCTGAACTTCCCCCATCTGCAGCCCGTGCACGATCTGGTCAGCCAGCTGGTCTACGCGGCGAACGGCCTTGAGGTCGACACCGTCGTCTGCCACGGACAAGTTCTGCTGAAGGACAAACAGTTCGCGAAACCCGCGCACCGGAAGATCCCCCCGGCCGTGGAGAGCTTCCGCAAAAAAATCCAAAAGCATCTGCAAACATTGAAGGCCGAATCGTGAATCAAGCACGGATCGTCGAGATCTGCCGACGTCTGCACCAACGGAATCTGCTTTCCGCCGCCGACGGGAACGTCAGCCTGCGCGTTTCAGATAACGAGATCTGGATCACGCCCAGCGGACTCAACAAAGGCTTCATCGACCCCGAAGATCTCGCCTGCATCGACATCGACAACCGCGTGATTCAAGGCCGTCCCAGCGGCGAACGACTGATGCATCTCGAGGTCTACCGCACCTGCACGGAGGCCAAGGCCATCGTGCACGCGCACCCACCAACCGCGATCGCATGGTCCATCGCGCGTCCCGAACTGACCGAACTTCCCGCCGACACCATGTCCGAAGTGATCTTGGCCGTCGGCCGCGTGCCCATCGCGCCCTACGCGCGGCCCGGAACGCAGGCCATGGGCGATGTTCTGCGCCCCCTCGCGCCCGCGCACCGGGTGATGATCCTGGCCCGTCACGGCGCGCTCTCTTGGGGCGAAAGCCTGGATGAGGCCTACAACGGCATGGAGCGCCTCGAAGCCATCGCGCAAATCCTGAAAGCCGCGCACGAACTCGGCGGTCTGACCTCGCTTCCCAAGGAAGAAATCGCCGCACTGAAAGCGATCCGCGCGCAAATGGGACCGCAAACCTTATGAAACGTGAATCCCTCGCGCTCAAGGTCGACGGGGAACGGCTGCGTGTCCTCGATCAAACGAAGCTTCCCCACGCCGAGGAGTGGATCGAGATCGACTCGGTCGCCACGATGGTCGCCGCGATCCAGAAGCTCGCGGTGCGTGGCGCACCCCTGATCGGCGTCGCGGCCGCACTGACGCTGGCTCGCGAGGCGAAGCTCGGCAAACCCCCGCAAGCGCTTCTCACCTCCTGCGCGGAACTGCGCGCCTCGCGCCCCACCGCCGTGAACCTCATGAACCTGCTCGACGAGATGAGGACAAAGTTCGAGACCGGCGGCCACGATCCGCAAATCCTGATCCAACTCGCGGAGCATTTTTTCGATGAAGACGTCGCCATGTGCGAGCGCATGGCAAACAACGCGCAAAAGTACATCCAAGACGGAGACCGCATCCTGACCCATTGTAATACGGGTGGCCTGGCCACCGTGGGGCTGGGCACGGCACTGGGCGGAATCAAGAAGGCGCACGCCCTCGGCAAAAAGATCCACGTCTACGTCGACGAAACCCGTCCGCTACTTCAGGGCGCGCGGTTGACCACTTGGGAACTCGCGCAGGCGGGCATCCCTTTCACGCTGATCACGGACAATATGGCGGGCGCCGCGTTTCAAGCCGGGATGATCGACAAGGTCTTCGTCGGCGCCGATCGCATCACCGTCAACGGAGACGTCGCCAACAAAATCGGAACATATAGTGTCGCCGTACTCGCCAAACACCACGGGAAAGACTTTTTCGTCGTCGCTCCCCGAACCACCTTCGATCTCGCCATGAAAGAAGGACGCGAAATTCCGATCGAGCAACGTCATGCCCGTGAGGTTTTAGGAAACCTTCCCGCATCGATCCCCGCTTGGAATCCGTCTTTCGATATGACTCCCGCGCACCTGATTCGAGACATCATCACGGATTCGGTTTAAGAGGATTACTTCCCAAATCTCGGAATGACACGCCCAGAACGACGAGGTTCGTTACCGAGCGGTTTCCCTCCCCCTAAGAAGGGATCGTAACTCGTAATCGACTTTCGCCCGGCCGACAATGAACTCAGAACGTTGGAGGATTTCATGTCGGAGATTAAAAAAATTCGGATCCTGATCGTAGACGATGACCAAGAGATCCGGACCACACTGCGCGAACTCATCCGACTGATGGGCCACGAATCCTCGGCGGCCGAAAACGGACGCGAAGCCCTGAACATGGTCGCTCACTGCGACTTCGACATGATCCTGACCGACATCCAAATGCCGGTCATGTCGGGCCTCGAGCTCTTCCATGAAGTGAAATCCCGCAATATCCCCGTCGTTTTGATGACCGGTTTTTCGGCTCTGGTCGATATCGGCAAAGCGACCGCCATGGGTGCCGCCGACTTTCTTTCGAAGCCCTTCGGTGCCGACGAACTGAAAAATTCGATTCGCCTGGCGACTTCGGTTCGCGCGGCCGCCGAACGCACTCCGGAAGAAGTCGATGCCGAGTACGTTCGTATCTACGTCCCCGACTATTTGAATCTGGGCCAGAAATCGATGGATATCTTCGCGCGCACTCCGGAAGGCTCTTTCGCTCGCGTCGCCCGCGCCGACAATCATCAGTCGATTTTCCGTTTGAATGGATTTATCGAAAAAGGTCTGCGCTTCCTTTACGTCCGTAAAGAAGACTACGCCGAGTACATGGCGTTCAATCTGAAACTCGCGAGCACAAGCCCGAGCGCGCGCCGCCCGTCTTCGATCACCGAAAAGATGCAATTCCTACGCGAATCCATCGACAACGATATGGAGCGCACCTATTCGGCCGCCGTTCCCCGCGAACTTTTCGAATACGCGAAGTCCGTCGTCGAGGGATCGCTGCAACTCTGCCTCGAAAACGATGTGCTCTTCCAAATGCTGCAATCACTTCGTCAGCAACACGAACGCTCTTTCGTGCGCGCCCTGGGCGTCGCGGCCTACTCGGTTCTGGGCGCGAAACAAGTCGGTTGGAACGGTCAAAGCGCCGCTTTCAAAATGGCACTGGCGGGAATCCTGCACGACCTGGGAAAAATCGATCTTCCCTCGGAGCTCATGCGCAAACGTCGCGCCGACTGCAATCCGGAAGAACGCGGCGTTTACGAAAGCCACGTCGTGCGCGGTCGCGACCTTCTGCGCGAAATGCCTTTCATCACCGAAGAGATCGTTCAAGCCGTCGCCAGCCACCACGAAAACAACTCGGGCACCGGTTACCCCATGCGCCTAACCCGCATCCGCATCCACCCGCTGGGACGTATGCTGCACGTTGTGGACACCTTCTGTGACGAAATGATGGCTGATCCCGCGGGAAGCCTGTTGAACCCCATGCAGGTCTTCTTGAACATCTATGCCGATCACGAAGAGGACTTCGAAGTGGGATTCATCCGCGCGATTCTGGAGATCTTCCGCATCCCGATTCCGGAAAAGCTCCGCAAAGTGCAGAGCCACCTGGAAGCGAAAGCCAAAACGGAGTAAGAGCGGCGGCGACGCCGGCACGACCCGCTGGTCTAAGCTTGCACGACCCGCTGGTCGATCCGCCCGAAGAGCGGGTTGCCATCCGGAGTTTCCATCCAGATTTCGACGCGGTCGCCGACCTTCATGTAGGGCGTGACCGGTTTTCCGATTTCGATTTGCTCGAGCGTGCGTTTCTCGACGATGCAGCTGGAGCCCGCGCCGTCCTTATCGTTCGACACCGTTCCCGAACCGATCAATGAGCCCGCCGCCAGATTGCGCGTCTGCGCCGCGTGCGCGATCAGCTGACCGAAATGAAAGAACATCTCACCGGCGTTCGCTTGACCGAAAAACTCATCATTCCAGCGGACATTCAAAGGCAGGTGCAGACGTCCGTCTTTCCACGCCACGCCCAGCTCGTCGGGCGTCAACGCGAAGGGCGAAAGCGCCTTCGTCGGCTTCGAAACGAAAAACCCGAAACCCGACGCCAGCTCCGCCGGAATCAATCCGCGCAGCGAAACGTCGTTGATCAGCACGACCAGACGGATTTTCTTCAGCGCCTCTTCGGGCGAAGTTCCCATCGGCACGAAGTCCGTGATCACGCCGACCTCGGCCTCCATATCCGTGCCGTGGTCGAAGCTGCGTTGGGGAATGCCCTCCAACGGAGAAAGGAATTGGCCGCTTTCCGCTTGGTACATGAGGGGAACGGTTTCCAAAGTCTCGGGCAAGGCCGCATTGCGGGCTTTACGCACGAGTTTGATGTGATGAATGAACGCCGAGCCGTCGGCGAACAGCCACGTGCGCGGCAAACAAGCCATCAGCGCTTCGGGCTTCACGTCGAAGGTCCCCGGGGCCGTGCCCGCCTTCAGCTGCGCATCGAGTTCGCGCAGGCGGGGTTCGCACTCCGCCCAGCGCTCGACCGCTTCCCGCAGTGAAGAGGCGATCGAGGTCGCCTTCACCGCGCGTTTGAGATCGGAGGTGGCCAGAATCAACTCGCCGTCGAATTTTCCGGGAACTTTCAAACTTGCGAGCTTCATGGGCCGCCCTTTCTTTGGATCAAATCAATCAGTCAAAAGTGATCATCAGGTTCGCCATCAGCGAACGTCCGGACTTCACGTCTTTCGCGACATCCGAAAGCATGGTTTCGTAATAAACTTCGAAACCCACTTGCGGCGCGACTTTGAAGCTACCGCCGAACTGGAACGACAACGGCGAGCCATTCACTTCCGCGCCCGCGCAGTCACCGCCAGGGCAAGACTTCGACAATCCCAACGACACCGCGGGTCCCGCGAAGACGCCGCCGTAATCGCTGAACTTCCACAGCACGCCGGCCGGAATTTCGAAATAGGTCATACGGAACTCGTCGTTCAGAACCGCGGGCGTCGCGATGCTGTACTCATAAGAACGTTGCGTCGCCAAAAATCCGGTCCGCAGCTGCAAAGCGCCGGTCATGTCGAATTTCGCGATCACGCCCGCCTGGAAGCCGGTTTTGCCCGTGATTTTGACGTTGTTATTGCCATCGGCGTTATCGGCGCGCGCGCCCACGACGATTCCGACGTCTTGCGCGAAGGCCGAAACCGAGAACAGCGCACCCACCAGGCCCATCGCGATCTTTGTCATCATATTCGTTTTCATTTCGACTCCTCTTTCGCGCCGAAGCGCTAGTTGTTTTGGGTCGTCTTCAGTTTACAATGCGAGCACGGGGAGTCCAAGATGTCTGACTTTGCGCTCTACAACTATTTCCGCAGTTCCACGTCTTACCGTGTCCGAATTGCCATGCATCTGAAAAGCCTCAGCTTCCAATACCATCCAGTGCATCTTTTGAACAACGGTGGAGAACAACACACTGCGGAGTATCGGCAACTCAACGCCGCGGGCGAAGTTCCCACCCTGGTTCACGGAAATTTCAAGGTCGCGCAGAGTATGGTTATTTGCGAGTACCTCGATCAAATCCGTAACACCCCCCGCCTTTTCCCCGAAGACGTCCAAAAGGCCGCATCGGTCCGCCAGTTCTGCGAAAACATCAACTGCGCCCACGCCCTCACGAATCTAAAGACCATGCAGTACCTCGAAAAGAACGCGGGTCTCTCCGCCGAGGCGCGTGGCGCCTGGCTTCAGCACTGGGGACATCAGAATTTCGCGGTCATCGAGAAGTGGATCGCCCAGCATGGTGGGACTTACTGTTTCGGCGACGAGGTGACGGCCGCCGACGCCTTTTTGCTGCCGCTCGTCTTCTGGGCGCAGCGATTCCATATCGGACTCGAAAACTATCCCGCCGTTCGCCGCGTGGTCGCGAACTGCGAGAAACTCGAAGCCTTCCGCAAGGCGCATCCCTACCGTCAGGTGGACACGCCCCCGGAACTCAAGATCGATTAACGATCCAGTGGCAGCGTCATCATGATGTCGCCCGCCGCTTCGGTGTAGTCCGCGTCGGCCGCGTCGCCGGTGAACTTGATCCGAATCGTCATCACGATATCCGCGCTGAGGCGGTTATTCGAAAGCGTCTGCACGACGGTCGATGCGTCGTATTCGTCGTTGTAGACCGAACCGACTTCGATCTTCTGACGAGCCGGACCGACCCAGTCCTTGATGTCCGCGTCGACGTAGTAATAACCCGAGTTGTTTCCGCACAAATACATCGACGAAGCTTTGGTGCCGCGCTTGCCTTCGAACACCAGCGCGCCGACCTCTTCCCCGCGCGGATTGCGGATACCGATGCGTTCGTCTTTGGGGATTTCATCGATACGGCCCGCCGTGTAGCGGTCCTTGTAGCAAGGAGCGATGGACCCTTGAACGGCGGCGAAAGCCGGAGCGGTCAGAACCAGGGTCAACAGCGACATCAGAATTTTCATGGAACCTCCATTAGTGAATCGAGTAACACCCTTCGGGCTACCCATCCCCCAACGGAGAGTCAAAAGCCGCGTCCCCCAAGGTTTTGGCGGCTGTAATTTTGTCTTGTGCAGTCCTAAAGCGCCCCAGATTTCTAGAAGAGCGGCAGGCCGACCTGAACAAGTCCTAAGGAGTTCTCGCTGCCCGGAGAGAAGGTCGCCTTCAAACTCAGCGGGAAAACCGAAGACTCCAGCGCCAGGCTCAACCCCACGCGCCGCATTTCCGTCAGCACGCCCCGGGTCTGATCGTCGTGACGGAAACTCATGAACTGCACTCCCGGCGTCAGGTTCCATACGTTCAGATCCGGACGCAGCAACTGGAATTTCCAGCCCAGACCGTAGGCGCTGAACGACGGATTGCCCGAGAAGCCTCCCGCATACGAAAGACGTAAACGATCCCAAAAGTCGATGTCGAGTCGCGCGCCCCAAAGTTCACGCTCATCGCTCAAGCCTTGGCTCTTCACGCCGAGCGAAGCCCAGAACAGACTCAGGCGCGAATTGTGACCGGCCTTCATCCAACGGATCTCTCGATCGCCGGTCTTCGCGTGCTCGGCGCGAAATTCCGCAATGGAGTTCGCATGCGCCGCGAAGCCGATCAAACCCACAGTGGGACCAACACGTTTGCGACTGACGACGCCGATGACTTCCCCCGCCGGATTCAGAAGGGGGCCGCCGGAATTTCCGGGCGTGAGCGAAACGTCCGTCAGCAAATCTTGTTCACCGAGTCCCGAAACGATGCCCGACGAAACCAAATACACTTCTTCTTTTTCGAACAGATACTGGGCGTCCCACGCCGTCGCCCGCCGCGCGGGGTGACCGATGGTCACGATGGGCGATCCGACCTTCGCCGAATCCACGTTCGGGGCGACCTTCAAGGTGGGGATCGTCTTTTTCGTCGTGAGACGCAGCAGCGCCAGATCGCGATCCCGGTCCATGGCGACGACTTTCACCTCTTCGGTCAGAAACTCGGCCGCCGGCGTTTTGTCTTTGTCGTCCTTCTTGCCCGCCTCGATGCGCGGAAGTGCGTCCGACCAGGCGACCCGCACGGGACGCAGGCGATCCACGCAGTGCGCGGCGGTCAGGATCAGATCCGGTTCGATGAGCGCGCCCGCGCAGTAGCCCGAGCTCATGAAAAGCAAAGGCACGGAAGCTTTGGACTTTTCAAAAACCGGCGACCAATCCTGCGCGAACGCGGGTACCGCCAAGAAAAGCGAAATGACGATCAATTGGACGCGATAAAAAGAAAATTCCATTTATCCACCACCGGGACGAAGAGGAAAACGAGCACGCTCGTATTGGTCCACAAAAAGAAACCGAGCCAACCCTTCTCGCCTTCCGAACGTAGAAGCTTGAAGAAGTCCCACACGACTTTCACCGCGAACGGCACGACGAACAAAATGTACATCCAGCTCGCGTTCACGAACCAAGGCGACGCGATCGCGAGCCCCGCGTACAGAAAGGTGTAAAGCCCCATGTGGTAAAGTGTGCGCCGCACGCCGAGCGCCGCGGGAAGCGTCGGCACCATCCCGGCTTGGTAATCGTTCTTAAAACGCAAAGCCAAGCACCAGAAATGCGGCATCTGCCACAGAAACAAAATCGCGAACAGGTAAACGGACTCCGAGTTGAAGATCAGATCGGTGTTCGCCGCGTACCCGATCGTCACGGGAAGCGCTCCCGGAATCGCGCCCGGAACCGCGCCGAAGACCCACTTCGGCTTCCACCAGTAAGTGTAAACGCCGTTGTACAAAACCACCGTGAGCCAACCGAGGCCCAGGCTCAGCAGCGAAATCTCGGCCAGCATCCCCGAGCCGATCAGCAGATACGTCACGGCCAGAATCAGGCCCGCCGCGGGTTTGAGTTTCCCCGAAGCGATCGGACGCTTCTGCGTTCGCGGCATCAGACGGTCGATTTTGTATTCTTGAACTTGATTGAGGGCGAGCGAACCCGAGCTCAGAAAGTAGAGTCCACCGAGCAAGGTCGCCAGATGTTGCCAAACGAAGGGATTTTCAAATTGGAAACTCGTGGCGTAACCGGCAAGCCCCGTCAGCACCACGAAAATCACGATCCCGAACTTCGTCAGATCCGCATAGAGCTTCCACATGCGGGCAACCTAGGCCGAACAAGCGCTTGAGGCAACCCGTACGGTCCAAAAAGAAAAACCGCGTGGGTCGCACGCGGTTTTTCGTTCGAACAAATGAAAGCGACGTCTAGAAAAGCGTGTTGCTTTGCAGAACGCGCGAGAACGTATCCAGAGCGCAAAAGAAGAAGAGCAAAGCCAGACCCATGAAGCCGGTCGCGAAGATGATCCGGTTGCCCTTCGTATCGTATTTCAAACCCATGAAGTAGCCCATGACCATCAGGGCCTTCACCAACGCGATCCCGAACGCCACGGGAACCGCCAGGGCCCCCAGGTGCACGAACTTCGCGGTCACGACGGTCAACACCGTCAACGCCACCAGCGCGAGCAGAATTTTCGTCAGCAGCGCGGCCGGCACGATGTGGTGAGCGTTTGCGTAGTTTTCAACTTGGGGCTGTCCGCCCGCAGAGTGTCCGTGATTCGATGCCATCGTTACCCCACCAAGTAGAGAAGCGGAAAGAGGAAGATCCAGATCAAGTCGACGATGTGCCAGAAGATCCCGACACCTTCGACCGCCGTATAGTAGTGGGGATCGAACTCACCGCGCAGATTGCGGATCAAAACCCACGTGATCAGCGCCATCCCGATCAAAACGTGCGTTCCGTGCAGCCCCGTCATCGAGAAGTAGAAACCGAAATACATCCCCAGATTCGTGATGTGCGCGAGCTCCGGGTGCGCGGCCAGATCGTACGAGAAGAAACGTCCCGGCAGCAGGCCCTCGTGAATCTTGTGGGTATACTCGAAGTACTTCACGACCATGAAGATCGCTCCGCAAATCAGCGTCACGATCAAATGTTTGGTCGCGGCGCTGTTTTTACCGGTCTGAATCGAGTTGATCGCCATCGCCATCGTCCACGAGCTCAGCAGCAGAACGCAGGTGTTGAACGCGCCCATCCGCCAGTCGAGGAAGGTCGCGCCCGCGTGGAACATCTCGGGGTAGACCATCGCGAACATGAAATAGCCGACGAACAGGCCACCGAACATCAGGATCTCGGTGACCATGAACAGCCAGATCCCTTCTTTCGACGACACGAACTCGTGGTCCGCGTTCCGGAAGTGATGGGCGTAATGATGCTTGTGATCGGTGGGTGCGTGCGTATTACTTGCCATATTCGTAAGGTCCTGCGGTGACGACGGGTTCTACATCGAAGTTATGGTGAGTCGGCGGAGAGGGCAACGTCCATTCGAGAGTCTTCGAACCCCAGGGATTCGACGGCGCTTTTTCACCGCGCATCAGACCATCGACCATCACCCACAGAACGACCAAGAAGCCGAGTCCGATCGTCCATGCGCCGATCGACGAAACTTGGTTCAAGGGCTCGTACGCGGGCACGTAGTCCGCGTAACGACGGGGCATCCCCATCGAACCCAGGATGAATTGCGGGAAGAAAGTCACGTTGAAGCCGATGAAGATCAGCACCCACGACAGACGCGCCAGGCTTTCGTTGAACATCTTCCCGAACATTTTCGGGAACCAGTACAGGAAGCCACCAACGAGCGCCATCAGCGTTCCGCCGACCATGACGTAGTGGAAGTGCGCGACGACGAAGTAAGTATCGTGGAAGTGGACGTCCAAACCGACGGTCGCCAGCATGATTCCGGTCACCCCGCCGATCGCGAACAGGAACAGGAAGCCCATCGCGTACAGCATCGGCGAAGCGAAGCTGATCGAGCCGCGGTACATGGTCGCCAGCCAGTTGAACATTTTGATCGCCGTGGGGACCCCGACGAGCATCGTCAGGAACGAGAACACGACGCCCGCCAGTTCCGACTGACCCGAAACGAACATGTGGTGACCCCACACGAAGAACGAGACCGCCGCGATCCCCAGCGAAGAGAACGCGATCGCCGTATAACCAAAGATGGTCTTACGCGAGAAGCAGGTGATGATCTCCGACACGATCCCCATCGCGGGCAGGATCATGATGTAAACCGCCGGGTGGGAATAGAACCAGAAGAAGTGCTGGAACAGGACGGGGTCTCCGCCCAGGGCGGGGTCGAAGATCCCCACACCGAAGATGCGCTCCGCCGCGATCAAGAGCAGCGTGATCGCGAGAACCGGCGTCGCCAGGACCTGCAGGATCGCCGTGGAGTAGACCGCCCACACGAAGAGCGGGATACGACCCATGGTCATGCCGGGAGCGCGCAGCTTGTGCACGGTCACGATCATGTTCAGACCCGTCAGAACCGACGACATCCCCATGATGAAAGCCGCGACGACCATCGAAACGACCGCGGTGCCGGTCGTGATCGAGTAGGGGGTGTAGAACGTCCAACCGGTGTCGATCTTCGAAGTGAAGAAGGTCGAAATCGCAAGCAAGGCCCCCGCCATGAACACGTACCAGCTGGCCAAGTTCAGTCGCGGGAAAGCCACGTCCTTCGCGCCGATGTGAATCGGCAAGAAGAAGTTCCCCAAGATCGCCGGAATCCCCGGGACGATGACCATGAAGACCATGATGGCCCCGTGGTAAGTCATGATCTGGTTATAAGTGGAGGGTTCGAAGTAGTTCCCGGTCCGGAAGAGTTCCAGACGGATCAACATCGCCGCGATACCGCCGACGAGGAAGAAGAACAGAATCGAAACCATGTACAGCAGGCCGATCCGTTTGTGGTCCAAGCTCGTGAACCAGGATTTCAGCCCTTTGAATTCGTTGATGTAGTTCAGTCCGTTTGCGCTTGCCATGGAGATCTCCGCTTACTGCAGCGTTTTAATAAACTCGATAAGTGCCGTTACTTCGTCTTCCTTCAGGGCCCCTTGGAAGGTCGGCATCACGCCCTTCGGGAAGCCGGTCGAGATCTGAGCGTTCGGCTCCATGATCGACTGACGGAGGTAGTTTTCATCGACGTCGACGGTGCCGCCCTCGATCGGGTGACCTTTCGCGCCCCACAGACCTTTCCAGGTCGGGCCCGCGCCTTTTTTACCGTCGATCGAATGGCAGGCCATACACTTGCCGGCCCAGATCTTTTGACCGCGTTCGGTCATCGGAAGATTCGCATCGTTTTCCAGGATCCAAGTTTCGTATTCCGCTTGGGGAACCACGCGGACCTTCGCGAGCATCCGCGAGTGCATGTCACCGCAGTACTCGGTACAGAACACTTGATAGTCGCCGACCTTTTCCGCGTTGAACCAGAGCGCCGTGTACATGCCGGGAACGACGTCTTGTTTGATCCGCATGGACGGAATGAAGAACGAGTGAAGGACGTCGCGCGAACCCATGATGAGTTTCACGGGTTGCCCCACGGGAACGACCATCTCGCCCGAAGTGGTTTTACCCGACTTGTATTCGAAGTCCCACGCCCACTTGTAACCGGTGACGTGAACTTCCAGCGCGTTCTCGGGCATCTGACGCATTTGATGATAGACGTACCAGCCCCAACCGAACATCACCAGGAAGAGAACCAGCGGGATGAACGACCACAGGAACTCCAGCGCCGTGCTGTGGCTGATGTAAGGAGTCTTGTCGTTCGCGGTCTTCCGCTTGTACTTCAGCGCGAAGAAGATCATTCCACCGATCAAAATCACGCAGCCGATAAAGCTGGTGATCAGCAGGAACGAGTACAGATTATCGAACTGACGGGCGATGTCCGTCCCGGCCGGCGGCATGAAGTTGCTGGCCTGAGCCTGGTTCAATGTTGCGAACAACCATTTCATACGATGCTTCTCCCCGAACTCAAACTTTGGTCTGTCTGGATTTCAGCCACTGCGGCACCAGTAACGCCGCCATCACCAGCACGATCAAAGCTCCGCCCAATTGCACGAGGCGGAAAGCCGCCAGCGTGTATTTGCTTTGCTTCGGATCGTACATGAAGCAGTACCAGATCATTTTATCGACGATATTTCCGATTTTACCCTCGGTCGCTTCCGACAGCGCGAGCTTCATGTCCTTGGCGTCGAACATGATTCCGTGCAGGTAACGCGTGATTTTTCCGGCCGGCGAGATCAGGACCGCCGCCGAAGCGTGCGCCCACTCGTTGCTGGCCGCGTCCCAGCGATATTTGAAGCCGATGTCTTTCGTAATTTGATCGATCGTCTCTTGCGAGGCGGTCAGGAAGTGCATTCCTTTTTGTCCGGGCTCTTGGCGCTCGTACAAATTGACGTAGTTCACTTTTTTCGCGGCCGCGAGGGCCGAACCCTCTTTCGGATCGAAGCTCAAAGCCACGACTTCGAATTTGTCGCCGGGATTCCAGTCCACACCCTTCAGCGCTTCGACCACGCCGTTCATATGGAAGTTACAAAGACCGGGACAACTATAATAGATCAGCGAGAAGATCACCGGGCGGCCCGAATGGAAGTACTCGGCGAGCTGCTTCGTCTGGCCGTTTTCGTCGATCACGGGAAGCGAAAGACTCAGCTTCGCGCCCAGGTTTTCGGTGATGCCGATGCCTTCGGTCCCGCGCGCCGCCTGCTCGGCCGGCAACGACGGGGGCTTCGCCTCATAGGCGTGCCCGGCGCTCGCGCCGAAAACCAAGATGGAAAGAAGAGCGGCGGACAAATGCATTCGTTTACTTCGCTGTCTTCGCGAATTCCGCGAGTTTTGCGGGATCGTCGACCTGTTTATCTTGAGTGATCGATTCGATGAATTGCACCAGCGCCCAACGGTCCGCCGGTTTGAAGTGCGCGTACGAAGCCATCGAAGAACCCTCGATGCCTTCGGTGATCGCGTTGAAGTGACCGATGAAACCGCCGCCTTTTTTCCAGCCGCCGGTCACCAGGTTACGAGGCTTCGGATTCAAAGCCGCGCCCGAAGGACCGTCGCCTTTTCCTTCGTTCCCGTGGCAAAGCGCGCAGTTCTGCGCGAAGAGTTTTTTACCGTGCGCGACCATGTCTTCGTTCGCGACCCAAGGCTCCGCGATCTTCGAGATATCCACCACTTTGGCGAGCTCTTCACCCGAAGGAGGGAGTTGAATGTTCTCTCCGAGATCGACGCCTTTGTTCACGACGACGAGGTAGAAGAAGAAGACGCAGACAAAGGCCATCGAAAAGATGAAAGCCAACATTCCGCCGCGATTGAATTGATCCTGATTCTCAGCCATTAAAAACCTTCTCAAAGCGAGGGCATAACTTCAGAGCAATACTTCTAGAGACTGGTGTCGCTCCGCATTCATTAGGTGATCAAATGCAAAGTATATGAAAAGGCACTTGACGGCAAGAAGGCAGAGCCGAGCTTCAAGACCGATTAACAGACCGCATCGAACATGCACGCGAGTTCAGCAGTTCCGAATGAGAGCGATATTCACTACGCATGAAACCGCTGAACTTCTATCAAGAACTGCCCGCTTTCAGGGACCCGAGGGACGCGGCGGACGCCGCGTGATCTTATGCTACGAGTGAGGGGCCGCTCAGCGACCCGCGAACAGAAAGGAATGTGCAACTTCCGCGAACAGACGCGGGTTCTCCAGGTTCGCGCAATGTCCGCAACCTTTGAGTTCTTGAAACCGACCGCCGAGGATCTGCGCCAGCTCTTCCGAGTCCGCGCGCGGGAGCAGCGTATCGAACTCCCCGTGCAAAACGAGCGCGGGAGCCTTCACGGACTTCAGCGCCTCGCGGCTGTCGAAACCGTCCAGCGATTGCAGGACCCAAGCCCCCACGTTGCTCACCGCTTTGTAGGCGTCGTCGGTGATCTCGTTTTTGAAGAAGGGACGATCGGCGTCGTTGTTGTGGATGGTCGAGCCGATCACGACCGCGGTCAGGGCACGGTCCTTCTTCATCGCTTCGAAGGCGGCGGTCATCGACTCTTCGAACTTCACGCCGCGCGCGCCGACGGGGTCGAGCAGCACGATCTTGTTCACCAGCGTGGGATCGATCGCCGCCATGTGCGCCGCGATCAAACCGCCGGTCGAGTGACCGACGACGTTCACCGGACCGACGTTCAGCCCTTTCACGAGCGCCAGGAAGTCGCGCGCGAAAAGCTCCATGTTCACCTCGTCCAAGCTTGCGGGCGCGGTTGAATCCCCGCAGCCCCGGAACTCGGCGACGATCATGGGGGCGGCGAAAGCTTTCGACGGCCCCAATCCCGACCACGCCTCGCGGACCGGAGTCCACCAGCGGTTACTCGCCAAGTTCCCGTGCAGGAACAGCGTCGCCTCGGGCAGTTGATTCGGATAAACCTCGTAATTGAGTTCGCGGCCTTCCGCGTGCGGGATCTGGAATTTCATCTTTCGTTTCTCCCTGTCTAAATAAACTTCGTTAGTTGCGACCGATGGTGCCCCGCCCCTCGCGCTCGCGCGGGAACGTCAGGTTGCCACCTTCATAGCGGACGCTGCCCGCGAAGGGATCGGCGTCGAATTCACGGCCCGAGGACAGGACGGGATTCTTCTTCAAGATCTCGCCCACCCAAGTCGCCGAAAAGAACGGGACCGACTCGGGCATTTTGTGTTCCGAGTTGTTCACGACGATCATGCTGGCGCGACGCTCCTTCGGAACGCTCGCCCAGAAGTCCTCCATCACCTTGCGCTTAATGTACTGGTCGTTGCCCGCGATCATCAGATGCACCGACGCTTTCGGCAGAAGACCCACGGCTTCGTCCGAGGTCCACTTGCGAATGCCTTGCACCATCCGGAAGACGCCTTCGAGCTTGAAGGGGTTCTCCAGAACGACGGGCTCGACGCTGGGATAGGTCGTGTAGATCACCTGGCGCAGATAGAAGTCGTAGAGCTCGTCATCCGACGCGGGGTTGAAGGGCTGCACGCGACGCGTGTACCAGATCTGCGATTTGATCCACTCGTCCTGCTCGGCCAGCGGACGCGTGAAGGGCGCCATCACGATGATGTTCTTCACGTCGTTCGGATAGGCCGCGCCGTACGCCAGCGCGATGCCGCCGCCGTATGACAGTCCCACCAAGTTGAGTCGACCGGTGAGGCCCAGCTTGCGCGTCAGCAGGTTGAGATCACTCACCTGATCGCGATGCGAGATCACGCTCAAGATGGGCGCGTGCTTCAACAGCGTCTCGCCCATGCCGAACATATCGTAGCGCAAAACGCCGAAACCCTGCGCCGCCAGCACCTCGGCGAAGTCTTCCCATTGACGGGTGCTGTAGGTCAGCCCGTTCAACAAGATCGCGGTGGGTTGACCGGCTTGCGCCTTCGTCCACCGCACGTAGACTTCGCGGTCCTTTTTCACCGCGACGAAACCTTCGAAGTATTTTTCGGCGCGGATGGGATCCTGCGCCTCACGCTCGGACGACGAGGTCGCCTGCACGAAAGGCGTCGCCAGCAGCGCGCATGTCAAAAGGATGAATTTCATCATAGAACGATCCCGCCATCGATGCTGAGAGTGGTGCCGTTGATGTAGCCGGCCAAATCGCTCGCCAGGAACAAGCAGCCGTTCGCGATGTCCGAAGTTTCACCCAGACGCGCGACGGGCACTTTCGCCGCCATGCTATCCAAGACCTCTTTCGGCATCGCTTTGGTCATCGCGGTCATGATGAAGCCGGGAGCGATCGCGTTCACGGTGAAACCTTTGCGACCGAGCTCTTTCGCGAGAGTCTTCGTCATCCCGATCACGCCCGCTTTCGCCGCCGCGTAGTTCGTCTGACCGAAGTTGCCGTACAGACCGACGACCGAAGAGATATTGATGATCCGTTTCGCGGTGGACGTCGGATTGAATTTCTCGGACGCCGCTTTAGTCACGTTGAAAAGACCCGTCAGGTTCGTCGCGATGACCGCGTCCCAATCCTCGGGCTGCATCTTGCCGAAGGACTTATCGCGCGTGATGCCCGCGTTGTTGATCAGAACGTCGAGCGTTCCGTTCATCGACGCGAGCGCCGCCGCGATGGACTCACGCTTCGTGACGTCCACTTGCGCCGTTTGCAGCTTCGCGCCGTATTTCGAGAGTTCGCTCGCGCAGGTCTTCAGCGCATCCGCCGAGTAGTCCCACACGACCGCGTTCGCGCCTGCCGCCAAGAACTGACGTGTGATTTCGAAACCGATGCCCTGCGCGCCGCCGGTGACGAGTACGGTCTTATTATTGAAGTCGAAAGTCATGTGTGCCCCCTCTGGCTAAAGATGGGTTGAGTTGCCATAGAGTTTTCACACGAGTCAATCGGCGAACCGTAAACAACAGATAAAATAGCGGTTTAGACGTCGCGGCTAGAGTAACTACGTCAGTGAATTCCAGCTGAATTTGTCTTGCCTTACGACCGGAGCGGAGCCATGGATGGGGTTTTGAGGGAGGGACTCATGCGTCGCGCGACAGTGATCGGAACCGGCTTTTACGCCCCCGAAAAGATCGTCAAAAATCAATTCTTCAACGAGATGTACAATAAAGACATCGACACTTTCCTGCGCCAGCAGCGCAACATCGTCGAACGCCGCTTCATGAGCGAAGAGCAAGCGACGTCGGACCTCGTCGTTCCCGCCGCCGAAGAGGCGCTGAAGAACGCGGGCCTGACCGCGCTCGACATCGACCTCATCGTCGTGTCCACCGATACGCCCGACTACCTTTCGCCTTCGACCGCGGCCGTCGTGCAGCACAAGCTCGGCGCGAAGAACGCGGGCACCTTCGACGTCAACTCGGCGTGCGCGGGCTTCGTCACGGCGCTGGATCTCGGCGCCAAGTACATCGCCGCGGATCCTCAATATAAGAACATCCTCGTCGTCGGCGCCTACGGGATGTCGAAGTACCTGAACTACGACGACTTCCGAATCGCGACGCTGTTCGCGGACGGCGCGGGCGCGGCGGTCATTTCGGCCTCGAAAGACGAGACCGGAATTCTCGCGGCCGAGCTTTACACCGACGGCCAATACCACGACTACATGGGCGTTTACGCCGGTGGGACCCACCAGCCCGTCACGCATCAGGTGATCGAAACCAAAGGCCACCTGCTCAACTTCGCCAAAAAAATCCCGATCGAAACGAATGGGACGCACTGGCCGCGCCTGACGCACAAATTGCTCGATCGCATCCACAAACGTCCCGAGGACGTGAAGATGTTCTTCATGACCCAGATCAACATCAACTCGATCAACGAGGCCTTGGACAATCTGAAGCTGCCCCGCACGCTCTCGCACAACATCATGGACCGCTTCGGTTATACCGGCAGCGCGGCCGTGGGGATGGCGCTCGCGGACGCGGCCCGCCAGCACAAACTCAAAAAGGGCGATCTGATCATCCTGCTGGGTTCGGGCGGTGGACTGTCCATGGCGGCGGTCGCGATGACTTGGAGTTACAACACATAATGGAACTCGATTGGCTGAAGCGCTGGAATTTGTATGCGGGGAAGACCTCGGCGATCACCGACGCCGAGACCGGTCGTTCGTTCACCTACGCCGAGCTCTATGAGCGCACGACGGCGGCGGCCGCCTACCTCGCCGAGAAGTATTCGGTCCGCGCGGGCGATCGCGTGGCGCTGGTCGCGCAGAACGAGCTCGAGTCGATCGTGCTCTTCTTCGCGCTGCAACGCCTGGCCGCGACGATGGTGCCCGTCAATTTCCGGCTCACCCGCCGCGAGATCGATCACATCCTGAACGATTCGGGCGCGCGCCTGGTCGTGTTTCAGAAGGCGTTCTTCGAGCAGGTCGATCATCGCCCGGAGCCGCTCCTCGACATGGACACCTTCGCGGCGGATCTGCCGAGCTATCCGCACGCCGAAACCGGCTTCGCGAGCGAGGAAGAAACGCCCGCGATGATCTTGTACACCTCGGGCACGACGGGCGCTCCGAAAGGCGCGATCCTGAGCCACCGGATGCTGTTCTGGAACTCGATCAACACGACTTTGCGTCTGAACATCGTGCAGTCCGACAAAACCGTCATCTTCCTGCCCTTCTTCCACACCGGCGGCTGGAACGTGCTGACGACGCCGTTCCTCCACCGGGGCGCGCACATTCTGCTGCTGAAGAAGTTCGACGCCGATCGCGTCCTGAAGCTGACCGCCGACGAGAAATGCACCCTGCTCTTCGGTGTCCCCACGACCATGGACATGATGTCGCGTTCACCCGATTTCGCCACGGCGGATCTGTCGAAGCTCCGTTACGCCATCGTCGGCGGCGAACCCATGCCGCTGCCGTTGATCCAGACCTGGCACGAGAAGGGCATCCCCGTCCGTCAAGGTTACGGATTGACCGAATTCGGCCCGAACGTGTTCTCGCTGAATGAAGAGGACGCCCTTCGCAAAATGGGCTCGATCGGCTTCCCGAACTTCTACATCGAGGCGAAAGTCGTCGACGATCTGGGCCGCGAAGTCGCACCGAACCACATCGGCGAGCTCGTGCTGCGCGGACCGATGATGATGACCGGCTACTGGAACAACGCGCGGGCGACCGCGGACACCATCCGCGACGGCTGGTTGCACTCGGGCGATCTGGTCCGCCAAGACGAGGACGGCTTTTTCTTCGTCGTGGGTCGCAAAAAGGAAATGTACATCAGCGGCGGTGAAAACGTTTATCCCTCGGAAGTGGAACAAGTTCTGCGCCAAGATGAACACGTCCGCGAAGTCGCGGTGATCGGCGTTCCCGACGAGAAATGGGGCGAGGTCGGCTGCGCCTACGTCGTACCCGTCGGCCCGACGGACGCCAATGCCCTACGCGCGCACTGTTTAAAAAACCTGGCGAAGTTCAAGATCCCGAAGCACATCCGGATCGTGGATGCCCTCCCGAAGGGCGACTCGGGCAAAATCCTGAAGCGGGCCTTGGTCGAACGGTACAACCAGGAAACCCAGACTCACTGACGACGAATGAACGAAGCCCCGGTCCCCCGGGGCTTTTTTCTTTCTACAGCTTCTGGAACGGGCGCGCGCCCAGGAAGTCCTTCTTGCCGATCTCGACGCCGTTGTGGCGCAAGATCGCGTACATCGTCGTCATGTGGAAAAAGAAGTTCGGCATCGCGTGCGACATCGCGTAGTCGATTCCGGTCATGAACTCGCCCGGGTTGCGGGGCAATTCGACTTTGCGTTTTTCGGCGCCTTCGAACTGCTCGCGCTTCAAGGTCGACAGATACTCTTTCGTTTTCGCCAGACGCGCCTGGAACTCGGCGAAGGTGACCTCGTTGTCCTCGAACTTCGGCGGGGTCGTGCCGGTCAAAAACCCGGCGCTGATCTTGGCCGCATCCGAGGCGATCTGGATCTGCTTTCCGAGCGGCAACATATCCGGCGCCAAGCGGTCGTTCAGCAAAACCTGAACATCGAACTTCTTCATGTCGGCATGGGCTGCGGCCTTCTTCAGGATCGCTTCGGCGGCGGTCAGGGTGCGCAGGTATTGAGGGATCATCACGTCATACAGATTCATGGGTCCTCGTTTTCACGGTTTTTACCCGACCATGAGCGGTTTAAAGGGGTGGTCCAGTTCTATCCCGGACACCGTCTCAAAACAAGGCACCCGACTTGAGCCCCCGCGGCGACTGCTTTAAACTGATTCAAGAATGAGAAAGCTCGCGGTCTTCGTGACATCTGTGCTCGCGCTTCTGCTGAACGCCGGTTGTCAGACATCCATGGGGACCGATTTCACGAAAGTGAAACCCGGCATGGAAAAGGCCGAGGTCCTCGACATCATGGGGACCCCGCAGCGCACCCAGCGCTGGCGCGGAATGGACCGTTGGACCTACATCTACTACGAACGTGAACTGCGCGAAGAACGCGAAGTCCATTTCGACGGTGGCAAAGCCGCTTACGTCGGCGCGAAGTTCGTTCCCCCGGTTTCGGCGGAACAGCAGGACGTTATTAATGAGGCCTCGAACCGCGAAGTCGAAGACCGCATCCGTCGCCAACGCGAGGAAGCGTCACGCCAGCTCGAAAACTACGAAGGCGAATTGCGCGGCACCGAAAGCAATCCCGGCTACGTGCCGACCTTCGATCCCGTTCAGTAATCTTTATTTGCGGACTTTGATCGGCAGGGACTCTCGCAGGGTCGGCGGCTCATCTCCGGACGCGGGTTCTTGCCCCGCATTCTCCGTCGCCGAACTCGGCTGACGCCCTTCCACAGGTGAAGCCGCCCCCGAGGGCGCGCTCACTCCGTACTGCTGACGCGCGCGGGACAACGACTGCGTCAGCCGCGCATCCAGATCCATTTGCTGTTCGAGCTCTTCCAGCGAAGGGACCTCCTCGGTCTTATGAACCTTCAGCGCTTCTTTCGCCAAACGCTCGGGATAACGATACCGCAATTGCACGAGCAGTTTGTTATATTCCTCGGTGTGCTCACGATACTCTTTGTACTTCTTCACGATCTCTTGGCCCTTGGCCTTCATGGCGGCCGTCCCCATCTTCAGATGCTGCTGCTCTTCGCGCAGTTTCGTCATCTCGGACATCAACTGCTGGCGTTGACCTTTGTAGACCAGCATTCGGGATTGCACCTCCGCCCACGGAGGCGCTTCCGTAGCGGTGGCGGTGCCCGCGGCAGGAGCCGCGCCATGGGCGTCCGCCGGGGGCGCCTCGCTGGCGAACGTCGACATCGGCACAAGAATCGCCATGACAACCCAATGGATCATGCGGCCCCGCCTTCGCTTTCGGCATCCGCACCGAAAATCGACTGGCGCCAGCGGAAGTTCACGGCTTCGGCCCGCAGGCGCGAGGCGATGTAACTCGCCTTCACCGGATTCAGATCGCGAAGCTCCAACACGCCTTTTTTCAAGTTCTTCATGACGTCGCTCAAATGAAAGTTCAGGCGCGAATCCGACAGTACGTCTTCGACGCGCGCGCGGATCTCGCCCGAATCGATGCCCTCGATCCAAAGCGTGTACGCCAGCGGACTGTGATCCAGCTGCGCGCTGTTCGCGAACTCCACTACGTCCGAAAAATCCACGGTTTGATCCGCGCTGACGTTCATCTTTTCGGGAGTCGTGAACGATTGATGATCCAAGGGCTGATCGAACCAATCCGCTTCGTTCATCGGGTTGTCCGCGCCTTCCGCTTCCGATGCGGCCACCAGCTCGGGCGGCGGCGGCGGAATATGCGCGGCAAGATCCGGCTCTTCCGCACCGAGCACGACGGTTTCGGCATGGGAGCTTGGTTGATCGAGCCATGTCGGAGCCGACGGAGGCGCCGACGCTTCGGGATCGATCTCGGAATACTCCGCGGCGACCTCAAGGTTCTCGGCGGGAGTCTCCGTCTCGACGGGCTCAAGATCGGCCGCAAAATCGTAGTCCGCCACTTCCTGCGCGATCTCGGCGGGGACCTCGTCCCCCGGATAAGGAACCGCGTGCGGGAACGTTTCTTCTTTCGCCGACGAAGCGCTGTCGTAGTGGGACCGCACATGCATCATGGGCACGGATTCCGCAGTCGGAGTGCCCGGCGGAGGTGCGGCCGGCGGAGGTGCGGCCGGCTGAGGCGCGGCTGGCGCGGGCGCTTCGGGCGCTTCGGGCGCGACATCCGTCGACAGCTGCACGGATCCGTCGAAGTCGACGAACAGCATGGCGCCGCAATCCGCGTTCGCGCAGATTTTAATGCCGAAGTCGGCATCTTCTAATGTCGTTTTACATTTCGGACACTTCGCGGACATTCCCATCCCCATGGAGAAACCGAGGCTCCCCATGGGAATAGTATAGCGAAGATTTACTTCCGTTTCTTCGCCATTTGGCGGCGCTGGGCCCGATTCATCTGCGGTCCGTCCTCAGGTCCAGGACCAGGTCCCAGGGTCATCCGGGCTTTCTGCCGGGTCGGACCCGACGAACCTGCGGAAGGTCCAGCTTCACGAGCCGGTGCCGAGGCTCCGCCCGCGACGCCTTCGTCGCCACCCTGGAAGTTCATGCCATCGAAATCGGGTTGCTCCATCATCGCTTCCATCGCCCGCATTTGCTCGGGCGACACGAGTTGGACTTTCAAGAACTTCTCGAGCGAGTCGGATTTGATCGCGTTGTTCAAAGCTTCGAACGCGGCGAAAGCTTCCTTCTTGTACTCGATGACCGGATCTTTCTGCGCGTAACCGCGCAGGCTGATGCCTTCTTTCAAGCGATCGATACGCAGCAGATGCTCTTTCCACTTCTGGTCGATCGACTGCAGCAGGATCATCTTTTGGATCTGACCGTAGTTCTCTCCCAAGGCGGCTTTCTGACGATCGAAGGTGTCCTTCACGGCTTTCGACACCGCTTCGGTCACCGCCTCGCCGGTCAGTTTGTCGGCGGTGGGGAATTGGATCTGCACGCCGAACTGCTGCGCGAGCGCGGTGTTCAGGCCTTCCAGATTCCAGTCCTCTTTTTTGGCGTCTTCGGGAATGTGGCTGTCCAGCACTTGCGAAACCAGATCGCCCAAGTTGTCGAGGTAAGTGCGCTCGACGCCGTCGCCTTCGAAAACCTTGCGACGCGTGCCGTAGATGATCTGGCGCTGTTGGTTCATGACGTTGTCGTAATCCAACAAGTGCTTACGAATATCGAAGTGGTGACCTTCGACTTTACGTTGCGCGCCTTCAATGGAACGCGTGACCATGCCCGCGACGATGGGCTCATCATCCGGAACGTTCATGCGGTTCATGATCTTTTGGATCATTTCACCGTTGAAAATCCGCATCAGGTTATCTTCGAGCGAGAGATAGAACTTCGACTCACCGGGGTCACCTTGACGACCCGAACGACCGCGCAGCTGGTTGTCGATCCGGCGCGATTCGTGACGTTCGGTTCCGATGATGTAAAGACCACCGGCCGCCAAGACATCTTGCTTCTCGCCGTCGGTCTGGCGCTTGAAGGTCTTCACCTGCTCTTCGAACTCGGGAGTCCCCTCTTCCAAATCGGGGAAGGCTTTCTTCGCGAGCATCTCGGGGTTCCCGCCCAGAACGATATCCGTTCCACGACCCGCCATGTTCGTCGCGATGGTGACCGCGCCCTTACGTCCCGCTTGCGCGACGATTTCAGCCTCGCGCTCGTGGTGTTTCGCGTTCAGGACTTCGTGTTTCACGCCTTCTTTTTTCAAGAACGAAGATAGCGTCTCGGACTTCTCGATCGATACCGTACCGACGAGGATCGGCTGACCCTTTTCGTACCTGCTGGCGATGTCCTGCGCGATCGCGCGGAACTTCGCGACTTCCGTTTTGTAAACGACGTCATTGTGATCGACGCGCTTGATGCCTTTGTTCGTCGGAATCACCGAGACATCCAAGTTGTAGATCTTCTTCAACTCGACCGCTTCGGTGTCCGCGGTTCCGGTCATGCCGGCGAGCTTCGAGTACATCCGGAAATAGTTCTGGAAGGTGATCGTCGCGAGAGTTTGGTTCTCGGACTTCACCTCGACGCCCTCTTTCGCCTCGATCGCTTGGTGCAGACCGTCCGACCAACGACGTCCCGGCATCAGACGACCGGTGAATTCGTCGACGATGACGATTTCGCCGTTGTTCACCATGTACTCCACGTCGCGGCGATACAGAAAGTGCGCCTTCAGCCCTTGGTTGATGTGGTGAAGCAGCTCGATGTTTTCGATATCGTACAGGTTGCCGATCCCCAGAAGCTCTTCGACCTTCGCGTTCCCCTCGTCGGTCAAAGACGCGGTTTTCGTCTTCTCTTCCATGGTGAAGTGCACGTCGCGCTTCAAATGCGGGATCACCTTGTTCACGGTATAATACTTGTCGGTCGAAGATTCCGCGGGTCCCGAGATGATCAGCGGCGTCCGCGCTTCGTCGATCAGGATCGAGTCGCACTCATCGACGATCGCGAAGTTCAGCTCGCGCTGAACCATGTCCGCGCGGTCGAATTTCATGTTGTCGCGCAGATAATCGAAACCGAATTCGTTGTTCGTTCCGTAAGTGATGTCGGAACCGTACGACTTCTGGCGCTGGGCGTCCGTCAGGTCATGCACGATGATCCCGACCGAAAGACCCAACCAGTTGTACAAACGACCCATCCATTCGGCGTCACGTTTCGCGAGGTAGTCGTTGACGGTGACGACGTGGACGCCTTTTCCGCTGAGCGCGTTCAGATAAACCGCGAGCGTCGCGACGAGCGTCTTTCCTTCCCCCGTTCGCATCTCGGCGACTTTTCCCGAGTGGAGCGTCATCCCGCCGATCAGCTGGACATCGTAGTGACGCATCCCCAGAACCCGGCGCGAAGCCTCACGGCAAACCGCGAAAGCTTCGGGGAGGATGTCGTCCAGGGTTTCGCCTTTCGCCAAACGTTCTTTGAACTCGGGCGTCTTTTTCTGAAGCTGCTCGTCCGAGAGCGCTTGCAGGGCGGGCTCAAAACCGTTGATCCGGCTGATAAGGGGTTGGAGCGCCTTCATGTCGCGCTCGTGCTTGGTGCCAAAAACTTTACGAAGTACGGCTTGAATCATAGACTGATCAGCCTAGTCCTCTAAATATCCCCTGGCAAAGATTTCGGGTTTAGCGGACCTGCCGGAAGGCTTCGGTCAGGACCATCGCGACCGAAGTCGCGACGTTGTAGCCACGAACCGGCCCCAGAATCGGAATCTGCAGGCAACGATCAGCATTTCGCTGCAACATGTCGTCGGGCAGCCCCCGCGTCTCACGACCGAAAACGAAGGTGTCACCCTTCTGGTACTCGACGTCGTACATCGAGCGTGTCGCGTAAGCGGAAAAGTAGAACACCCGCGACGGTGTTCTCAGCGTTTGCTCCCAATCCGGGATCTCCGCGAAATGTTTCCAAGTCAGGTGCTGCCAGTAATCCAATCCGGCGCGGCGCAAATTCTTGTCGGTGATGTTGAATCCGAGTTCCCCGACCAGATCGAGGTGGCAGTTCATACCGACGCACGTGCGACCAATATTGCCGGTGTTTTGCGGGATTTCGGGCTCGATCAAAGAGACACGGAAAAGAGGCTCGCCAACCGGTGTACCGTCAGGTGACACAGGCTGGCCTTCCTTCAAGATTTCATCTTCCGAGGTAACGGTAAACTTCATGCCCCAACTTCGACAGTGCGAGACGACGGCCTTTGTCGACGATCATCTCAAGGTTCATCAATTCGCGATACAAAGCGAGGTCGATCGGCACGATTTCCCGTCCCGTCGAAGCGCCCAGTCGCTGGATGTACTGCTTTTGCCGATCGGTCAGCTTCTCTGTCAAGGCCGGCTCGGTGGCCAGTTTCTCGCGCCAGAGGCCGCCTTCGATCACGGTCGCGCCGAGCGAGATTTTGCGCGGATTGGCCATGTAAACCCAGGCCTTTTCGATGCCGTCCGCGCTCTGCACGTTGACCTCGCGCCGAAAAAACAGGCTCTTTTCGGGCTCTTGCGGTTTCACACCGTGAAATTCGTCCAACAGCGTGAGCAGCAAAGTGGAATCCGCCGCGACCGTCAGCAACTGACCCGCGATCAGATCCTCGGCCTCGTCCGTCACGACGGGAAAGCCCACCTTCAGGCGGTAGCAGCGTCCCCGGATCTGGGCCTCTTGGGCGTTTTGCACGAAATCGGCGATTTTCGGGTAATGTACCATGCCCTCAGACATGGACCCGTAAACGAACAGTTTGAACTCCGTCATTGATCCCCCCTCGAATCAATAAAGTCGTTGATTGAGGTGTGCATAACAAACCACACCCCCGCCCTCAAAGCCTTTTCCAGTGCAGGAACTCTATTATTTAAGTTGCGTTACTTGCTTCCCTATGTGCCCCAGCTGAGTTAGATCTGAATGAAACCAAAATGAAAAAAATCGAAGCGATCATTCGCCCTTTTAAAATTGACGACGTTGTCGAGGCGCTCTCGCACATCGGCGTCGAAGGCGTCACCGTATCGGAAGTCCGCGGCTTCGGCCGTCAGAAGGGACGCACCGAGATCTACAAAGGCGCCGAGTACGTCGTGGATTTCATTCCGAAGGTGAAGCTGGAAATCGTTGTTTCGAGTGCGCTTGCGGATTCCGTAGTCGAAACAATTCGCAAGTCCGCTTACACCGGCAAGATCGGCGACGGAAAAATTTTCGTCCTTTCCGTCGAAAATGTGGTGCGCGTGCGCACTGGCGAAAGCGACGAAGCCGCCCTGTAAGCGGTCGTGTCACCTCGGGTGACCGACGCGAACGGGGCTCATGAGTTTTTTAACCCAGAGACCCCGTAAACTTGGGTCTCTTAAAGGAGGATCGATGACACCAAAAGAGGTCGTTGCGTTCGCGAAGGAAAAAGGCGCACGCATGGTCGACTTGAAATTCTGCGACATGCTCGGCATGTGGCAACACTTCAGCGTGACGACAGCCGCGCTGACCGACGAGTTCTTTGAAGAGGGACTCGGCTTCGACGGAAGCTCGATCCGCGGCTGGCGCGGCATCGAAGAGTCGGACATGGTGGTCAAACCCGATCCCAAAACCGCGATGATGGACCCCTTCATGGAAGTCCCCACGCTCTCGTTGATCTGCGACGTGGTTTTGCCCGAGACTCTGCAACCCTACGATCGCGATCCCCGCAACATCCTGAAAAAAGCCGTCGCCTATATGAAGTCGACCGGCCTGGCGGACACCTGTTACTTCGGCCCCGAAGCCGAGTTCTTCATTTTCGACGACATTCGCTACGATCAGTCTTCGAATTCGGGTTTCTACCAAATCGACTCGGACGAGGCGACTTGGAACACGGGACGCGACGAAGGCGGACGCAACCTCGGTTACAAACCCCGTCAAAAGGAAGGCTACTTCCCCGTTTTGCCCACGGATTCGCAACACGATCTGCGCGCGGAAATGTGCCTGGAGCTCGAACGTTGCGGAATGCAAGTCGAGCGTCAGCACCACGAAGTCGCGTCGGCCCAAGCCGAAATCAACATCAAATACGACTCGGCGGTTGAAATGGGCGACAAGATGATGTGGTTCAAATACATCATCCGCAACGTCGCGCGCCGCCACGGCAAGACCGTCACCTTCATGCCGAAGCCCCTTTACGGCGACAACGGCTCGGGTATGCACATCCATATGTCGATGTGGAAAGACGGGAAAAACCTTTTCGCGGGCAACAAATACGCGGGTCTTTCGGAAACGGCGCTCTACTACATCGGCGGGATCTTGAAACACGCCCCGGCCCTGTGCGCGATCATCAACCCCACGACGAACTCGTACAAACGCCTGGTTCCCGGCTTCGAAGCCCCGATCAAACTGGCGTACAGCTTCAAAAACCGCTCGGCGGCGATGCGGATCCCGAACTCGGGTTCCAATCCGAAAGCGAAACGCATCGAGTTCCGTACGCCCGATCCCATGGCGAACATCTACCTCGCGCAAGCGGCGTTGATGATGGCCGGCATCGACGGCATCATGAACAAGATCCACCCCGGCGAGCCCTTGGATAAGGACATCTACGGACTGCCTCCGGAAGAAGCGGCGAAAGTGCCGTCGATCCCGGGGACGCTGGAAGAGTCGCTGAACCACATGAAAACCAACGGTTCTTTCCTGATGAAGGGCGAAGTCTTCTCGCAGGAATTCTTGGACACTTGGTACAACTACAAGATCGACCGCGAGATCCGCCCGATCCAACAACGCCCCGTGCCCTACGAGTTTCACTTGTACTACGACATGTAGTCTGAGATTTAAAAATCTCGGCCGAAGGCAAAGCACGTCGCCGAAACGACGTGCTTTTTTTTGAGTAAAGGATAACGGCAATGGCAGAACAGTACCGCAACTTCATGGGCTATCTTTGGTTCCAGCGCGAAGACAACGTCTACACGATCGGCATCAACGAAGACGCCGTGGACGAGATCGAAAAGATCACCGCCCTCGACTTGCCCGCGGAAGGCGAATCCGTCGAAGCCGAAGTCGTTTGCGGCAGCATCGAAACCGATGACGGACAAATGGACGTTTACGTTCCCGTCACCGGCGTCGTGACCGAAATCAACTCGGCCGTTATGGAAGACCCCTCGCTCATCCAGGAAGATCCCTACGACGGTTGGCTCTTCAAAATCGAGTCGGAAGAAGACTACGAAGAGCCCGACGAGGAAGATGAAGACGACGAAGACGATGAGGATGAGGACGACGAGGAAGAAGAAGACGAAGACTACGAGGACGACGAAGATTAGGCTTCTCGTCCCGAACGAGCGGCGCCCGCAGGGGCGCTGCTGTCTAAGAAAAGCGCCCGCAGGGGCGCTGCTGTCTAAGAAAAGCGCCCGCAGGGGCGCTTTTTTATTCCCCAAAAAGCCTCGCCATTGATCTGGAATGGGACGAAAGACCTCCCCCAAGGGGCGAAATCCGCGATGGTTTTGAGACCGCGCTCGCCTCGGACCCCCTCTCTCCGTTAAGCTGGTAGGGAATCAAGGGGTGAGCATGAGAGTCGCCAGAATTCAGACCGTCTTCGGCGCGACCTTGCTGTTGGCCACCATCGCCTTCGGTTTTCAAAACTGCGGCCAATCCGCCCTCATGATGAATGAACTTCCGGCGCGGGAAGGTCTCGATGCCGCGCCAACCCCCACTCCCGATCCAACCCCCGTCGTGGAAAAGGCGATCTTCTATCCCGGCGTGAACCTGAGCGGCGGCGAATACAACGAAGGCAAACCGAACGCCCAACTGTTCACCGACTACGTCTTCCCGAATCAAAGCCAGATGAAATACTACGCGGACAAGGGCCTGAAAGTGATCCGCCTCCCCTTTGACGGCAATCGCCTGCAACCCACCCGCAACGGAGCTTTGGACACGACGGAACTGGGCCATCTGCGTGACGTGGTGAACGCCGCCCGCAGCGAAGGATTGATCGTCATTCTCGATCCGCACAACTACGGCAAACTCCGCATGGCGAACGGCAACGAGGGACTGATCGGCATCGCCGGCGAAGTCAGTAACGCGGAATTCGCGGACTTTTGGGCCCGTGTCGCCGTCGCTTTCAAAAACGACGCGAACGTCTGGTTTGGCATCATGAATGAGCCCTTCGTGCAGACCGCCTCGTACTGGCAGCAAAGTGCGGCCGCCGCGGTCGCCGCCATTCGCGCGACGGGCGCGAAACACAAGGTTCTGGTTCCGGGCACATCTTGGACCGGTGGTCACTCCTGGATCAGCAGTGGGAACGCCCAAGTCTGGGAGGGCTTCCAGGATTCGAACTTCGCGATCGAAATCCACCAGTATCTCGATTCGGATTCGTCGGGCACCAGCGCCACCTGCATCGCGGACTCACATCAACGCCTGAATGGCGTCACCGCATGGGCGCGCGCCCAAGGCGTGCAACTGTTCTTGGGCGAAATCGGCTGGTCCACCAACGCCCTCTGCATGAGCGAAGGCGACGCCGTGATGGCACTGCTGACTACGAACCGCGACGTGTGGTTGGGCTATTCGTACTGGTCGGGCGGTCCGTGGTTGGGCTCTTATATGTTCACGATCGAGCCCGACAACGGCGTAGACCGCGCCCAGATGGATGTCCTCGTTCGAAACTTTCCCCCGGAAGAATAAAGCGGAAACGCCTAGCCGAAGCGGCCAGTGATGTACTCTTCGGTTTTGGCTTCACGGGGGTTCGTGAAGATCTGCGTGGTCGTACCGAACTCGATCAGCTGCCCCAGATACATGAACGCCGTGAAATCCGAAATCCGCGACGCCTGCTGCATATTGTGCGTGACGGTCAGGATCGTCATCGAGTTCTTCAACTCCAGAATCAGCTCTTCGATGCGGCCGGTGCTGATGGGGTCGAGGGCGCTCGTCGGTTCGTCCAGCAGCAAGAGCTCGGGCTGGGTCGCGAGCGCGCGGGCGATGCACAGACGCTGCTGCTGACCGCCCGAAAGCGCGAGCGCCGAATCGTTCAGGCGATCCTTCACTTCGTCCCAAAGTCCGGCCCGCTTCAGGCTCTCCTCGCATTTGTCCATCAGGAAAGTCTTCTTGCGGATACCTTGAATGCGCAGACCGTAGGTCACGTTCTCGTAAATCGATTTCGGGAAAGGATTGGGTTTCTGAAAGACCATCCCGATCCGCATCCGCACCGTCATGGGGTCCACGCCCCGCCCGAGCAGATTCTGATTCTCGGGCTGGATCAGGATCTCGCCGCTGTAGCGTGATGACGAATACAAGTCATGCATGCGGTTGAAACAACGAAGCAGCGTCGTTTTACCGCAACCCGAAGGGCCGATCAGCGCGGTGACCGAATTCTCGTAGATCGGCATGCGCACGGTTTTCAAAGCGTGGGTCGCGCCGTAGTAGAAATCGAGGTTTTCGACGCGGGCCTTTTCCGCCGGAGGATTCACGATCATCTCAACCGAACCTTCCGGTGACGTAAGCCTCGGTGCGGGCCTCGCGCGGGTTGGTGAAGATGTTCGACGTCGGGGCGAACTCGACCAAATCCCCGTTCAGGAAGAACGCGGTCTTGTCCGAGATCCGGCGCGCCTGCTGCATATTGTGCGTGACCATGATGACCGTGACGTCCTTCTTCATGGTCGCGAGCAGCTCTTCGATCTTCGCGGTCGAGATCGGATCAAGCGCGCTCGTCGGCTCATCCATCAAAAGCACCGTCGGATCGACCGCGAGCGCGCGGGCGATGCACAGACGCTGCTGTTGGCCGCCCGACAGGCTCGCGCCGGGCGATTTGAGTTTGTCCTTCACGTCGTTCCACAAAGCCGCGCGCACGAGCGAACGCTCCACGATTTCGTCGAGCTCCTTGCGTTTCGGCGCGTTGCGGTTGAGGGAAAGCCCCGCGGCCACGTTGTCGTAGATCGACATCGAAGGGAACGGATTCGGCTTTTGGAAGACCATGCCGATGCGACCGCGAATTTCGACGGGATCGACGCCCGAGCTGTAGATATCGCGGCCGTCGACGATGACTTGGCCCTGCACCCATGCGCCGGGATTTTCCTGGTGCATGCGATTCAGGCAACGGATGAACGTCGATTTTCCGCAGCCCGAAGGCCCGATCAATGCGACGACTTCATTTTCAAGAACGTTGAGCGAAATGCCGTGCACGATCTCGGATTTGCCGTACCCGGCTTTCAGATCGCGGATCTCGACGAGCGTCTTCATGTGCGGCTCCCGCCCGATCCGCGGGTCAACAGCACGCGGGCCAGGACGTTGATGATGAAGACGACCATCAAAAGCAGGAAGGCTCCCGCCCACGCCTGACGGTGCCAGTCGCTGAAGGGGCTGATCGCGTAGGTATAGATTTGGACCGGCAGCGACGGCATCGGCTGACTCAGCGACGTCGGCCAGAAGCGGTTTCCGAATGCCGTGAAGAGCAGCGGCGCGGTCTCGCCCGCCACGCGCGCCAGCGCCAAGATCACGCCGGTCGTGACGGCCGAACGACTGCCCTTCAGGACGACGTAGATCGAAACGCGCCAACGGCTCAGACCCAACGCAAGTCCGGCCTCGCGCACCGAATTCGGCACCAAACGTAGGACTTCCTCGGTCGCCTTCACGATCGGCGGGAACATGATGATGGATAAGGCCGAGATCCCCGCCCATCCCGAAAAGCTTTTCATCGGTACGACGACGAGGGCGTACGCGAAAAGACCGATCACGATCGACGGTACGCTGATCAGCAGGTCCACGACGAAGCGTACGACCGAGGGGAATTTGTCTTCGCGGTATTCCGAAAGCAAGACACCCACCAAAACGCCCACGGGCACCGCGATCAAACCCGCGATCGCGACCATGATCAAACTTCCGACGAGCGCGTTGGCCATTCCGCCGCCCGGCTGGCCCACGGGCGCCGGCAACGACGTGAAGAACTCGATGTTCATCGCCGGCAGACCGTTACGGATCACGAAGATAAAGACCAAGAACAGCGGCAGAACGGCCACGCCGGTCAGCACGCCGATCAAGAACGTCATGAAGACGCTCTTGATCTTGCGGATCTTCGCCATCCGTTGGATCGAGGCGGAATTTAGATAGTCTTTCTTCGCACTCGCCAAATGATGATCCTCGAAATGGAGTTGATCGCAACCGACAGAATCAAAAGACAAAGACCCACCCCGAGCAGACTCGAGATGTGCAGGTCGCTGTTCGCCTCGGCGTACTCGTTCGCGATGACCGACGCCATCGTCGCCGAAGGAGAAAAAAGTGAAGGCGAAATGTCGGCGCGGTTTCCGATGACCATCGTGACGGCCATGGTTTCGCCGACCGCGCGGCCGAGCCCCAGGATCGACGCCGCGACGACGCCGCTCATGCCCGGCCCCAACACCGCGGTTTTGATCGTCTCCCACTCCGTCGCGCCAAGGGCCTTCGCGCCCTCACGGTAAAGGTTCGGGATCGAATCGAAAACCTCGGTCGAAATGGAGGTGATCGTCGGGATGATCATGATCGCCAGAATCAAGCCCGCCGTGAAAAGGCCGACACCGTAGGGCGGACCTTCGAAAAGACCGAAATACGGAAACGCGGCGGCCAAGCCGGGTTGGATCGTCGCGCGGACAAAGGGCGCGAGCACGAAGATCCCCCACAGACCGTAAACGACCGATGGGATCGCGGCGAGCATCTCGATCAGAAAACGCAGCGGTCGGCGTAAAAACGAGGGGCACAACTCGGTCAAAAAAATCGCCGAGCCGACCGAAATCGGCAATGCGAACATCAACGCCAAAAGGGAGGAAACGATCGTACCGAAGGCGAACGCGAGAACCGAAAAAACCTCTTCCGAGGGGATCCATTCGCGGCCGAACACGAAACCGCGACCGAAGGCTTCGAACGCGGGACGCGAGTTCGTCAGCAAAAACATGAAAATCAAAATGAACAGGACGATGACGACGATCCCCAACAATCGCAGGCCATTAAAAAAGATGAGGTCCCCCGTCCGGACCTCACGTTTCGCGCCTGCTAAAAATCGTTGAAGAAGGCTCGCCACAAATCTCTTGGATTATTGCAACTGCAGTTTGATGGACTTCATGCGCGCCAGCACTTTCGTGCGGAGCTCTTTCGGCAACGGAGCGTAGTTCATATCGGTTGCCATCTTCTGCGCTTCATCCGACATTGTCCAGTTCAAGAATTGAACGAGCTGCTCGCCCTTTTCTTTGGGCATTTCCTCGTTCACCAGAAGCCACGTCAGGGCCGAAATCGGGTAAACCGCGTCTCCGTCCGCGTTGACGATGGACGATTTGAAGTCCTGTTTCTCGATGTCGCCGACCGCCTTCGCGGGAATCGATGCCGAGATATTCGCCACGTCCGGCGCCACGAACTTGCCCTTTTTGTTCTGAACGTGGGCGAAGGGCAGTTTGTTCTGCAGGGCGTAGACCGACTCGATGTAACCGACCGCGCCTTCCGACTGCTGGATCAGGCCCGCGACGCCCGCGTTGCCTTTCGCGCCCACGCTGCCGCGGAACCAGTTCACGGTTTTGCCCGCTTTGCCGGCCCACGCGGGGCTGACCTGCGCCAAGTACTCCGAGAAAATCGCCGTGGTTCCGCTGCCGTCCGAGCGGGTCGCGACGATGACTTGTTTGTCCGGAAGGGCCACGCCGGGGTTCAGCGCCACGACCTTCGCGTCGTTCCACTTCGTGATGGTGCCGTTGAACATCTCGGCGATCACGGGTCCCGAAAGCTTCAACGGAGCCGAGAGCTTCAAATTGTAGCTGACGACCACCGCACCCATGACGGTGGGGATGTGCAGAACTTTTTTCGAGACTTTCGCGGTTTCCGCGTCGGTCATCGGCGCGTCGCTCGCGCCGAAGTCGACAGTGCCCGCGATCAGCTGGCGGATGCCGCCGCCGCTGCCGATGCCTTGGTAGTTGATCGCGATCGTGGGATTCTTTTTTTGGAACTCGCTGAACCACTTGGTGTAGATCGGCTCAGGGAAGGTGGCGCCGGCGCCGTTGATCATCGGGGCGGCGAGAGCCCGGGCTCCGATCACGAAGGCTAAAAGTGCGATCAGAGAGCTCAGGACCAGGTGCCAATCGATGATTTGACCGAGGTTCTTCGAAGCGGACGCAAAAAGCTTATTCATGAGGAAAATTCCTTGCTTGGCTTGATTTTGCCCGAAGCTACGGGGGGCCTTTGTCAGTGTCATGTCAGGATTCAGGTAGCTTTCCTATTGCAATGCGTCACGTCTGTCAACGGGCTGATTTCGCCCTGAAAATTGCCCAGATTCGGGCCCTCGCGGGCGACCGAAGTCCAAAGATATCGCTCATTTCCACACGGGTTTGAGCGAGTCCCCCCGCGCATGGCAAACTGAGCGTCTATGAAGAGTCGCGTCCGGGCCAGCACGGTCCTCATTCATAACGGTCGAATCCTTTCATTTTTTGCCGTCGATCCCAGCAGCCAGAAGGAGTTTTACTTCCTTCCGGGCGGCGCGATCGAGGCCGAAGAGACCGCCCCCGAAGCCGCCGAACGCGAAACGTGGGAAGAGACCGGGTTCCGGGTCCGCGTCGATGCCGAATCCGCCATCGACCGCGAGTACTTCTTCTACTGGGATGGGGAAGATTACGACTGCTTGACCATTTTCTACTGGGGTCGGCTTCTCTCGCCGCTCCAAGACTCCGTCGAAGATCGCGATTACAATAAGGGCGTCGCGTGGGTCCCGCTGAACGAGATCAAAGAGAAGTTCGGCTACACCCACGAGATTCTTTCGGCGATCGAAGAGCTCATCGAAAAACACCATCGCGCCGAATAAAGGAACTCCCATGTCGGAATATTTGCACGGATTCGACCGCAAGGAACAAAACCGCCTGCTTCACCAAGCCCGCTTCCTGGAACCCTACGTTTACCCGGGGATCGATCTGGAGTTTCAAAAAAATCTTCTCGAGATCGGCTGCGGCGTCGGCGCGCAATCACAGATCCTGCTGCGCCGATTTCCCGATCTGAAAATCCAAGGCGTGGACTTCAATCCACAGCAAATCGCGGTGGCCGAGCAAGAGCTGCGGACCTACATCAAAAACGGCCGAGTGAAACTCAAACAGGCCGACGCGCAGAAGCTGAATCTGCCGAAGAAGGACTACGATGCGGCCTTCATTTGCTGGCTCCTTGAACATGTGCCCGAACCTTTGAAAGTTCTGAAGCGCGCACGCACTCACCTCCGCAAGGGCGCGAAGATCTACTGCACGGAAGTTTTCAACCAAACGCTGTTCATGGAGCCCTACAGCCCCGCGTACCTGAAATTCTGGGCGCAGTTCAACGATTACCAATGGACCATCAAGGGACATCCCTTCATCGGCGGCAATCTCGGCCACTTGCTCAAAGAAGCCGGCTTCGTCGATATCCAAACCGAAGTACGCCCTTGCCATTTCGATTCACGCGAACCCGAACGCCGCGCCGATTTCACCGAGTACTTCTACCAAATCCTCTTGAGCGCCGAAAAGACGCTCCTCAAAGAGGGCCGCATCACTCCCGAAGACCTCCGCGAAATGAAACGCGAAGTCGAACGCGTCAAAAAAGCCAAAGACGCCGTCTTCTTCTACGCTTTCGTCCGCGCCACCGCCCGCGTCCCGTAAGGTAGACGCTACCTTCCAGAAAGTAGCAGGTACTTTCCGGAAGGTACCACGTACCGCACGCGGTACGTGGTACCTTAGGTCGGGGGTACCTTGCCGGATTCCGGATGGGCGGGCGATTCGCGGAGATTGCGTTGGAGGGCGGCGGAGTAGTTTTCGTAGCGCATGGCGATTTCGCGGACATGGAAGAGCGGGTTCGGGATAGCGAGGCGGCGCCAGCGCCAGCCTTCGATGCGTGCGAGTTCGGCGGCGCGAACTTCGATCTGGCGGATCTCGGGCAAAGTGAAGAATGCCACGAAGAGCGACATCAGTGAGAGTGGCTGCCAGCTTAAGCGCATCATTAGCAGCGAGCATAGGATTAGGATCGATGCGAAGTTTGCGACCGGTCGACGGATGATCGGGAAGATCAACAGAATCGGGAATAACACTTCGAAGAACATCCAGAAGCGCGAAACGACCGCGCTGAGCGGAATGAAGAACCAAGAAAACTCCGCCACCCAGACCGGCGGAATCCGCGACACGGTAGGGTTCAGCAGCAGATAGATCAGCGCATCGCCCTCAAGCCAGTACTGACTCTGCAGCTTCGAATATCCCGAAAGCACGAAGAGCGCGATGACCTGAACGCGAATCAGGAATAGCGGAATCGGCGAGGCGGTTTTCTTCTGCATATAGGGATGGAACCACGTATCCAGCGACCACATCCCGCCCGTCGGCACGAAAAGCAGCGGCAGCACCACCAAGCGCAGAATCTCCGAGCCGGGAAAGCCCATCAGCGGATTCTGATTCTCGATCGCGACGAGCCCCACCCAGGTCACGATCCCCGTCCAGCGCGTCCAAATGCCCAACATCCAGAAAAGGGACGCCAGGATGAACACCATGAACAGACCGACCAGCGTCGGCCAATACTGGAACACGACCGGCAGACGGAACAGCGTCGTGAAGCTTTCCGAAAAGACCGCGTCGCTGAGCCAGCCGCCGCTCGACAGGTACAACCACACGAACGGCATGCGCTCGATGAAATACCAGCAGCTCAAGAAGCCGAAGATCGCGCGCAAAGCCGCGTACTGCCGCACGTCCACCGGGCGCTCGTACTTCGCCAGTCCCGCGGACACGCGATCAAAAATCTTTTGCGTAGAGGATCTGCGCGTGGCCACGTTTAGAGAAGTCCTTTGAAAGTTTGAAGGCATGACGATAAACGACGAATTCATAGCGACGGAACACTTCGCTCACCGGGCGCGCGGTTTTTCCGGCCCAATGAAGGCTGAAGGCATCGTAGATATCCGGAGAACGACGCCGCTCCATCTCGCGCAACATCTCGAACTCCAAACGACTGCCGATCGACGGGTGACATTGGCCGCGATCGTCGAGCTCCAGGCAACGACTGAAACTCGAGGCGTAAAGGTCCGAACCCGCTTTCACCTCGCGATAGTAAGACTTCACTTCGTAGCCAAGGACCTCGGGATGCGGCAGCTGGAACAGCCGCCAATTTTGGCGCAAGCCCGCGCCGTCGATCACGGTGAACAGCGCGCGTTTCAGCGACCAGCCGGAGCCCGTCTCGGTCGGAGCCTCCGTCACACCCGTGCCGGCCGTGACTCCCGAAGGCGCGACCAAAACCGCCGTCGCCCCCGCCGCCGGGGAGGGCGCGGGATCGGGTAAACGCCGCAAACGATCAATCATACGTGAGGCGGACTGAAGCGGAGTCGTGTCGAGAACGTGCTTTTCACGACGCGCGAAAGGCGCTTCGAGCTTCGTGGTCAGTTCACCGATCGGCGACAGACCGCGCTCGTTGGGATCGAATTCCGAGCAATGCGCGAAACACACGATCAGCAAATAGCCAAAGGCCCAAGTCCATGGATTTAGACCGGGCCGCCATTTCATGGGGGGTTTCTTGGGTTTAGCGGTGGTGCGCATGCACCTTCATTACATCGTTTTGCCCACGGATGGACAAGCTCGACCGTTAGTGAGCCGACAGGTCCGGACCTTGCGAAGGCCGCGAACGGTAAGCGTTCGGCTGGTCCCGCAGGGCCGCGACGATGCGATCCAGCTCTTCCGGACTGAGGTCCGATTTCCCACGACGGGAAGCCGCTTCGGCTTCCGCATGGCTGGCCTCAGCCGAGGCTTTGAGCTTCTCTAAAACCATGGCCAGCAAAGCTTGCCAGTCCGCGCCCGTCTCGGCGGGTTTTTGTTTTACTTCGTCCATGCGGAAGGGTTCGGGTTTGCGCAGGCCGATGAAGAGACTCACGCCCCCCAACACCACGAGCCCCAGTTTCACTCCCAACGTCGGGGTGAAAGCCACGCCCCACATTTCGGCCGCTTCGAGCGCGCCCAGAATCACTCCCGTCGCGAGGAAGGAACTTCCGATCAACGTCCAAGTCATTTGGCGAAAGATCCGCGCCGAGATGCGGTCCACCGCATTTGCGGTCAACGCTTTCGAAGTTTCGATGGAGCCATTCACGGCTTTCGCCACGAACAACGGGGCCAACGTGCTGATCAAAACCAAGAGAACACGGAACATCGGGCAGTCCTTTCCAACGGAAGTCACAAACGGACGCGCGATCCGGCTCAGGATCGCGCGTCGTCATCTCTAAAAATCGTCAAAACTTATTTGCGCGAGGGGCGCAGGGCCAGCGTCAGCAGCGAACCCGCCACCAATCCAAGAGCTGCGGCACCCAGGATCGTCGTCGCGGGATTTTTCTTCACGTAGCCTTCCGCGACTTCGCGGTAAGCTTGTGCATTGTCTGCGATGTCGGCCCAACGAGCCTTCACCATCGACTGCATGTCCGCGGTGTAGTCTTCGATCTTGCTGACCGCCGACTTCGCTTCGCTTTCGACGTCCGCCGCGAAGTCTTTCGCTTGCTGCGCGCCTTTTTTAGCGGTCGATTTGATGTTTTCCGAATTCACATTTCCGTTCACGTAGTTCATCGATTCCTCCTGATGGGTTTGGTGATTCATTCAATCAGCGAACCGGGGTCGGTTTCGCGTGTTCGCCAGTCTGCTGCGGGTGAGCGTCCGCTTCCGCTTCGAACTCGTTCTCGATCTGCTGCTCCTGTTTGTCGGAATCGGTGTTTGGTCCGCGTTCTTTACGAACCTCTTCCGCTTGCTCCTCGAGGGACTTGTAACCCTCGCGATTCGCGCGATCGGCTTGTTCCGGCGACTGGCCGTACTTCTCGTGCAGTTCAGATTTTTTCGGGTCCTGGTCCATGGGGTCCTCCGGTGTGACAGGGTCCGCAAACTCTGAATCTGACCACAGCAATCATCAGACCAACGGATTTTGGGAAAAAAGGGGCAGATCCCGGGGCCAACGCCCGTCTGGACCAAATTGGTGTTGAGGCCGATTTTGAATTGAACTATTTCTGAATCATGACTGCGATGGAACTGCCCCCCGAACTCTATCAAAATTATCACAAGCGCCGGAAAGCCGACCTGGAACGCCTGCGCCAAGCCGCGCAGAACAACGACGTCGAGCCTTTCAATACGCTGGGACACCAGCTCAAGGGCAACGCGCCCACTTACGGTTACGACGATTTAGCGGAACTCGGAAAGAAGATGGAGGCTCTCTCGGCCGCCGAACTTTCCACGAAAGGCGTCGAGCTTCTCGACGCCATGGAACTCTGGATCAAAACGACCGAAAGCCGCTTGCCCGTCTAAGCGCGAATCAATCCGTTCTTTAGTTTTTGGCGTATTCCGCTTTGGCGGCTTTAGGCGTCGCGATCAGACGCTGGATCGTGCCGACCAATTCGTCCCACTGGATGGGTTTGGAGTGATAGTCGTCGCATCCCGCTTTGATGGCGTTCTCTCGTTCGTGCTTCATCGCATTCGCGGTGAGCGCGACGATCGGGGTCCGCACGCCCAGTTCCCGCAGCTTCCGCGTGGCCTGCAGCCCGTCGCATTGAGGCATCTGGTAGTCCATCAAGATCAAATCGAATTCGCCCGTACGCCCCTTATCGATGCCCTCGAATCCATCGTTGGCGAGTTCGATTCGCGCGCCGTAGCGTTCAAGAACCGTCTTGATCAAAAGTTGGTTGTCTTCGGAGTCGTCCACGACGAGCACGCGACGCGCGCGCAATTCGCCGAGGTCGGTGCCGACCTCGTGCAAGGGGACCGCTTCCTCTTCGACGGTGGATCCCGCCGTCGGCGGCTGATCTTCGACGACAACACGGAAATGACTTCCCTGACCGGGAGTGCTTTCGACGAAGAGGATATCGCCGCCCAGGAGCCGCGCCAACTTCCGCGACAGAGCCAAACCCAACCCCGTGCCGCCGAACTTCTTCGAAACGCTCGAATCACCTTGGAAGAAGGGTTTGAAAAGATTCTGAACCTTCTCTTGCGAAATGCCGATGCCGGTGTCGACGACATCCAAGATCAGATTCGTTTTGCCGTTCTCTTTTTGGCCGCCCACGACCACCCGCACGTTGCCTTTGGGTGAAAACTTGATCGCGTTACTGACGACATTCGTCACCATCTGGCGGAAACGAAGCGCGTCCGTCCGGATTTTTTCGGGCATCGAGTCTTCGGTGACGAGCTCAACTTGAGTTTGGTTCTTCGTCGCCACCGCATTCAGCAAGAGCAGGATTTCATCCAAAGCCTCGTGAACCGCCATGGTCTTGACGTCGACTTCCAAGTGTCCCGATTCCACTTTCGACAAGTCCAAGATCTCGTTGATCAAGGACAGGAGGTTGCGACTATTCTTCAGAATGATTTCCAGATAAGCGCCGCGCTCGTCGTCCCCAAGATCCGGCCCCTGCAACAGCTCCGCGAATCCCATCAGCGCGCCCAAAGGAGTCCGGATTTCATGGGACATATTCGCCAAAAATGACGATTTCAGCTGATCGGCGCGCTCGGCCGCGCGTTTCGCGAGTTCCGCTTCTTTGCGCGCGGTTTCGGCTTCGCGGACTTTCTCTTCGAGGAGATGGGCCCCTTCCGCAAGCTTGATGAAGACCTTCACTTTCGAAATCAAAACGTGCGAGTTAATGGGCTTGAAAAGAAAATCGACCGCGCCCCTCTCGTAACCGCGGAACTCGAAGTTCGTACGATCCGCCGCCGCCGTCAAAAAGATGATCGGCACGTTTTTCGTTCGGTCCACGCCCCGCATGAGTTCGGCCAACTCGAACCCGTCCATCTCGGGCATCTGCACGTCCAAGAGCGCGAGCGCGAAGTCATGCTCCAGCAAAAGACGCAAAGCCTCCGGCCCCGAACGGGCCGGAATGATTTCGACGTGCAAGTCGACCAGCAGGTTCGTCAACGCAAAAATATTCTCTGGCCGATCATCGACCATAAGAAGTTTAGCCTTGGGAATGCCGTTCAGCGGGTTCACGTCGTTCATCCTATATCAGTGCTTCTTTTCGATCAGCCCTTTTTGCTCTAAAGCCGCGGCCATTTCGTTGAGGAAGTAACTTTTCTTAACACGGGTCGCCTCCATGGCCGCCAACGGCATTTGCGGATGCTCGGCCTCATTCGGAGATTGAATCAGGACCTGCCCCCCCAAAGCCATGATCCGCGCGGCCCCCGCGGCGCCGTCGTGATTGGCGCCCGTCAGTACGACTGCCACCACTTTCTCTTTAAAGGCTTCGGCCGCGCTTTCGAACAACACATCGATCGAAGGACGCGAGTAATTCACCGGATCATCCACATTCAGTTCAAAATTTCCCTCGGGCGAAACGAGCAAATGGTATCCCGGTGGCGCGAAGTAAATCCGCCCGCCCAAAATGGGCTCTTGAGACTCGGCCTCGTTCACGGGGCAGTTCGTAATGACGCGCAGGAAATCGAGCAGGATGTCGGGACTCACGGTGCCCACGTGAAGCACCACGATGACCGCCACGTTCTCCGGAACGATTCTTCGCATAAAAAGGTGCCGTAAAGCTTCGGTCCCGCCGGCGGAGCAGCCGATGGCCAAAACGTGTTTCAACGCCCGCGCCATCTCAATGTTTCCTTCGATAGATGGAAGGAGTGTTGGGGACCGCTTCAAAATCCACGCCCGTTTCCGAGAAGCGAAGACTTTCTTTCGTCCCCAATCCGAGGAAACCACGCGGACTCAACGAATCACGGAACAAGCGCAACGCCCGCTCCTGCTGCGCTTTCTCGAAATAAATTAAAACATTCCGGCAAGAGACATATTGGGCCTCGGTGAAAACGTTATCCGTGATCAAACAGTGGTCGGCGAAGACCGCGTTTCTTTTCAGACGCTGATCCATGATGATGCCATCGTAATCGGCGTGATAGAAATCCGACAAAGATGAGGATCCACCCGTCTTGAGGTAATTCTCTGAGTACAATTTCGCCCGTTCCAACGAGTAAATACCGCGCTCGACACGCCGTAAATTTTCTTGATTCAAGTCCGTGGCGTAGATCGTCGCACGATCCAGTAAACCCTCCTCTTCGAGGATGATCGCGTACGAATAGAACTCTTCCCCCGTGCTACAGCCCGCGATCCAAATACGGAAAGAGGGATACGTACGCAGGAACGGAATGACCTCTTTGCGAAAGGCGGCGTAGAACCATGGGTCGCGAAACATTTCGGTCGTCGAAACCGTGAGGTACTGAAAAACGCGCGAAAAAAAAGCCGGATCCTTCGCGACCCGCTCTTGGAAGACGTCGAACTCGAGTTCGCCCAACTGATTCAACGCGGTCTTGATCCGACGCTTGAGGCTCGCTTTCGCGTATCCACGAAAATCGTACGAATAGGTCGCAAGGACCATATCCGCGAAGCTCTTCAGTTGAACGTCTTCCACGCCATCGATCATCTACGGTGTCCGTTTTGCGCCGCCAACCACACACGGATCAGCGAAAGAAGTTTATCCACTTGGACGGGCTTCGGCAGATAGTCGCTCGCCCCCGCTTCGAGACAGCGGTCGCGATCATCTTTCATCGCCTTCGCGGTCAACGCGATGATGGGAAGCTTGCGCAGCTCGGACATCTTGCGAATCTGGCGCATGGCCTCGTAGCCATCCATCACGGGCATCATCACGTCCATCAAGACCAGATCGACCTTTTGATTCGTCTCGACCTGCTTTTTCAGGAAGTCGACGGCCTCTTGACCATTACGGGCGACACTCAATGTGGCGCCTCGTTGCTCCAGCGCGGCCGTCAAAGCGAAGACATTCCGCATATCATCGTCGACCAGCAACAGGTGACGTCCCGCCAAGACCTTCTCACGGCTACGAAGTTCCGAAAGCACCTTCTGTTGATCCGCCGGCAAAGTCGATTCCACCCGGTGCAGGAACAGGGTGACCTCATCCAAGAGCCGTTCGGGTGAACGCGCGCCTTTGACGATGATGGATTGAGAGTAACGCTTCAGCTGCGCCTCTTCCGTCGGAGAGAGATCGCGTCCCGTGTAAACGATCACCGGGGGGTAACGACGTTCGCGATCTTGCGCCATGACCTCGAGCAGCTCGCCGCCGCTCGTGTCCGGCAAAGTCAGATCCAAAACGATGCAATCGAAATCGCGTTCGCGCAAGAGCGCGAGAGCTTCTTTACCGGTCGTTGCGGTCGTGATCTGCACGCGCTCGCCTTCAATCAAGCCACGAATCGCCATGCGTTGGGCTTCGTCATCTTCAATCACCAGAACGTTCTGAGGACGTTCCGAAAGTTTGCGCATTTCGAGCAGGGCCTTGCCGATCTCTTCCCGCTTGACGGGTTTCAGCAGATAACCGGCCGCGCCCATCTCGAGGGCCCGGGTCGAGAAATCCTCGACCGAAATCATATGCACCGGAATATGACGGGTCCGGCGATTCGATTTCAACTGATCAAGGACGTAAAGTCCGCTGTAGTCGGGAAGATTCACATCCAGAACGGCGGCGAAGGGCTGACGCGAAATCGCGAACTCCAAACCGGCTTCCGCCGTCGAGAAAATATGCGGTTTGAAATCGAGTTCTTGAACGAGTTCCTGAACGATCTTCGCGAAGATCGGATCATCCTCGACGATCAACACGTCGCGGTTGCGTTCATTCGGTGAATCCACCGCCTCGCGATTCGATTCCGTCGACGCCGGAGCCGACTTCACAAATTTCGCGATGTTTTCCTTCAGTTGCGGAGTCGCGCGGGGCTCGGTCCGCGCGGGTTCGCTTTGCGCCTCGGGCCGATACTGAACCGGCAACTCAAGATCAAAAGTGGACCCTTCGCCGACTTTGGAAATCACGTTGATTTCACCGCCCAGTAGACGCGCCAGCTCACGCGAAATCGAAAGGCCCAGGCCCGTGCCGCCATATTTGCGGCTGGTGGTGCCGTCCGCCTGACGGAAGGCTTCGAAGATCGAATCCAAATGCTCGGGCTTAATGCCGATTCCCGTGTCGCTGACCGAGAAGAGAAGCTGCCCGGGCGTCCGCGGCGAATCCTTGATGACGACACGGACTTTGCCTTTTTCGGTGAATTTGAGCGCGTTCGAGATCAAGTTCTTCAAAACCTGCTCCATGCGCTGACGATCAGTGAAAATCGACTTCTGCGAGGTTTCGGCTTCGACTTGGAATTCGAGACCTTTGTCCTTCGCCTGCATTTGGAACATGGAGTTCAAATCGCGCACGATTCCTTCGATGTTCACGTTTTCGGCATGAACATCCATCTTGCCGGATTCAACCTTCGAGATATCGAGAACGTCATTGATCAAAACCAAGAGATCCCGACCGCAACGGGTGATTTGATTCGCGTACTCGATTTGCTGCGCGTTCAAATTACCCGCGCGATTCTCGGACAAGAGCTGCGAAAGAATCAGTGAGCTGTTCAAAGGCGTCCGCAACTCATGTGACATATTCGCCAAGAATTCGGATTTGTAGTGGCTCGCCTTGGCCAACTCGCCGGCCTTGTCTTCAATTTCACGCCGGGTCCGCAGCAGTTCGTCGTTACGACGGTCCAACGCGTTTCGCTGCTCTTCGAGTTGCGCCGCCTGCTCCTCCAACTGAGAGTTGGTCTGCTCGAGTTCGACGTTTTGAGCCTCGGCGCGACTTTGCGCCTCGCGCAGCAAGCGGGCCTGCTCTTCGAGCTCTTCGTTCGAAACCCGCAGCTCTTCCTGTTGGGCCTGTAGCTCTTCGGACTGTGATTGAACTTCGGCCAAAAGCTCTTCCAGCTGTTCACGGTATCTCGCCGACTGGACCGAGCTCGCGATACTGGCGTTGTTTTGCTCCAGGAATTCCAGCGAACGCTCATCCGGAGCGGCCTGAAATCCGAGTTCGATCACGGCGTTGATTTCATTCGCGGTGCGTACCGGGAAGATCAAAGAAGATCGGGCCTGCGATTCACCGGTTCCCGAGGACATGCGGAAATGATCCGGCGGCAGTTCATTGAAGACGATCGCCCGCGCCTCTTTCACGGCCTGCCCCACCATCCCCTCGCCGGACTTGAACTCCAACCGCTTTTCGAGTTCTTGCGGTGACATCGCATAGCCCGCGACCCGGCGGAAACGCCCATGCCCGTGACGATCCGCCACGAACAAAGCCCCGATTTGCGCGCCCAGGAAGTCCGCGATCATGGCCAGCCCCTTGTCACCCAGCATGGCGAGGGACGGCTGGCCGATCAGCTTTTCAGCCAGAGCGCTGCGACCCTGCTCGAACCAGCTCTCACGAATAAGACGGTCATTCTGCTGATTCACCCGTTGCAAAATCTCTTCGTACGAACGGGACAAAGAGATGAGGTGGCGGCGACCGATGATGGCGATAAATATCGAGAACACCAAGGAAACGCCCACGACGATGAACAGGACGGCGTTGGCGAAGGTTTCCGTTTCACGGGAACGTGTGACCCGCAGGGATTCTTCCGCGTCGATGATTTCCCGGAAGCTGCGGCGCAGGTCATCCATAAGAGTGCGGTTCGCGCTGATCGTGGACCGGATACGATCGAGGTCGCGGCCGTTCGTTTGACGAATCATCTCGAGCGCGCGTTCGACGGTCGCCTTCCAGACGTTGAATTGCGCGCTGATCCTTTGGAAACGCTGTTGCTGCGCGGGATTGTCCTCGGTCAGCTTCACCAAGGAGTCAAAATCCTGGTCCCAATTCGAAATCGTCTGATCGATGCTCGACATGAAACGCTCATCTTGAGTGATGAGGTAGCCGCGCAGGCCCAATTCGCCGTCGGCGATTCGCCGCTGCACTCTTTGCGTTTCCGAAATCACGAGATCGGCGTGTTCCACCCAGCGCGCCGAATTCAGCAAATAGGTCACCAGGCCGGCGAAAATCATGGCGCTCGCCAGGCCAAGGACAATAGGCAAAGCCACATTTTGCAGCAAAATGCGGTTAAAAACGCTGTTCTGATTCGGCATCATGGACCTCAACTTCGTTTAGGAGATGCAAATTCTTGTTCCGTTTTCGCCGTGGCAAATTGGAACGAAATGTCCCAATGTTCCCGCTTTCCACGAGATTTTGTGGAGTTTTGGACGGCACCGGCCTTGATAACCCTGAAATGTTGTCTGGATCTACTTCATGTCATTTAGCAAACACAGCGAGGTTTTACGATGTCTTTTCAATTTCCTTTAAACTCCCTTCAGCGTTTCGTCGTCGTGACTCTTTTCATTACCGCCGGCTGCGCAAGTGCGAAGACCACGGCCCAACAGCCTTCGGGAAAAATGCGGCCCACCGACGCCGAGCTTGCGGCCTCAAATGCGGTCAACAATCAAGCCGCCCTGGCCGCGGAGGCCAGTTTTTTCACTGAAGTGCAGTTTAAAACGGGCTCAAGTGAGCTGACAGAGGCTTCTCGCCGCGCCATCCAAAACGTCCTCACGGAATCCGCGAAAGTGGGGAAAATCGACGACGTTAAGATTTTGGCATGGTCCGATGAAGAATTGCCCTCAGCCCAGCGCAAAACGCTCCCGCAAGCCGCGCGGAACTTGGCGGACCAACGGGGTGACGCTATCGCTAACTACATCGATACCTTGAGTTTCAAAATGGACGACGTCGACACCTACAACATGGCAAAGCGTTCGAACTTCCTTCAGCGTTGGGCAAAAACCGAGGACGCTCGCTTCAAAACGGCCATGCTCAAAGCCGGCTTGCCGACGGTCACGGACGATCGGCAATATCCAAGCAAGGCTTCGAAGGCCGTGATTCTGGTCACCCTCGAAGACTAAAGCTCATAAAAAAACCGGCCCTTGCGGGGCCGGTTTTTTTCGTTTCTTTTCCCGTTCCGACTAGTCGGCGATTTCCGCGACCGATTTGACGCGGCAATAGGACTGAAAAAGTCCCTGCGGGCCGTCCGAACTTTGAAAATTGAACGAGATGATGGCTTCGGGCCACGCCGTGCCGTACTTCAGTTCGATGGCGATCATGTCCTTGGTCGTTTTGTTCAATCCGAACAGCGAGTAAGGGGTGTGGCTACGTTGAGTGAGAATCGCGGGATTCCCCGGCTGCTGCCAAGGTGTCGTCACGAGCATCTCTAAAGCCCACCATGCTTTTTCTTCACCCTGGAAACCCCACTCGAGAATCGTCATTTCGCAGGGCTCGCCCGCGGTGGTTTGTCCTTGAACCAGGTAAGAAGCTTGGGCCGCAACGCCCGTCAACATCAAGAAGGCGCACAAAAGTTGTTTCATCGATTTCCTCCAATGACAGGGATGTCGTCCTCGGCCGAAAAAACGTCAAATAGAGACTTCAGTGCCTTACCAAATTCCAGTACCCAATTTGATATAGACCGAGCGCCGCCACCCCGATGAGCAACCACGGAAAAGCCGACGCATCACGCACTCCGGGAATCGTCGCAAAAATCAGCACCACGGGATGAAGTAAAAAAAGAAGCGCGTGCAACCATTGCTCTCCGCCCGACGCGAGTTCCGCGTGGTGACGCTCATCTTTCGTGATCATCAAGCACGAAACCACGGTCAAAATCCAATAAAGGACGCCCGCCTCTTGGCTCCACCACAACGTCACGAGCGGAAGTAAAAAACAAAACGTGTCCACTGGATGACCCCAGCGCTCCCAACGCGGCAATCCCCGTCGCCAATGGAAAACCACCTCATCCACGACAAGGATCACCCCCTGAAGAGCCGCGAACGCGAAAAACCAAATGGGCGTGATTCCTTCAAACATGGCTCATGTTCTATGCGGAGCCCGCATTCCTTGGCTATCCCGATTTTCCCAAACGCGGGGGAGATTTGCCCCCAAGGCCCATGGCATATCGGATGCTTGGTTCGTTCGACATCAGGCGTTTCATTGAAGCGCGAAGTCGCACGCACGAAAGGAAAAGAAAATGGGAATTTTGGCAATGATCATTATCGGCTTCATCGTCGGTCTAGTGGCGCGTTTGCTGAAGCCGGGACGCGATAAAATGGGTTTTGTATTCACGACGCTCTTAGGAATCGGCGGCGCGCTCGTCGGCGGTTTCTTGGGACGCCTTCTGGGCCTTTACGAAGTGGGCGAGCCCGCAGGCTTCATCGCTTCGATCATCGGCGCGGTGCTCTTGCTGTTCGTCGTCCAAGGCTTTTTCACTAAAAGGACGGTATAGCCATGCAAACGCAAATTTCGACCAAAGAAAAGAAAATGAATCAGAAGGCAAAGTCGGCGATCAAAGCGAAAACCGGCACAACGTCGACCGAACGCCTGCAGCACTTCTTGGCCGACTCGTTCGTCTTGTACATGAAAACCTACGCGGTTCACTGGAACTATCAGGGGCCTAAGTTCTTCGCCGTTCACAAGTTGACGGAAGAGCAATATACCGAAATGGCGAAAGCCATCGACGAACTCGCCGAGCGTATCCGCGCGAAACGGGATGAAGCTCCGTTCTCGCTCGCGAAAATGCTGCAAACGGCGGATCTCGATGAATTGAATCACGATGGTGGTCGTTCGGATCGCTCGGTGCGAAACCTTGCCGACAGTCACCAAGCTCTGTCGATGGAAGCGACCAAAGCGATCGAAGAGTTGGACGATGAAGATCCCTATACGGTCGACATGCTGACCGCGCGGGTCGGCGCGCACGATAAAGCGGCGTGGATGCTGCGCAGTCTGCTCGCCTAGTCCAGTCTAGGATCACCACGAATGAGACGGTTCCCCACGGGAACCGTCTTTTTTTGTGCCGTAGATATTCAAGTTTCGATCAAGTCCATTGAGCCCCTCCTCCGCCGACCGAAAAGAGGTTTGGAGGTTCACATGTCACTTCGTTCATTCGCGAAAATCACTTTGGCTCTTTTCACGGTCGCGGTTTTGGGCGCCTGCACTCAGGAATCCAAGGTCAAGTCGGCAGTCGAAACTTACGCGATGGATGACATCAATAAGGAGTTCGACAAAGCCTTCGGCGCCAAAGAGTCGAAGATCATGAGCGAACTGAAGACCGCCTTCGTCAAAAAATTGAGAATCGAAGTCACCGACATCAAAATTGAAGGCGAGACCGCGACCGGCAAAGCCAACGTCACCATGTACAACAAAGAGTTCGGTGGACTCGCGTTCCTGGTCGCCCTGAACGCGCCCGAGCACGACAAAAAAGGTCGTAACGTCGCGAGCATCCTCGACGAGGTTCGCAAAGAAAAACCGGAAGTCCCCAATATGGAGGACTTCCCGACCGAGACGCATACCCGCAATTTCAAGGCTGAAAAGAAAGACGGCAAATGGGTCGTCAGCAGCCTCAAAGAAGAAAAAGAAAAATCAAAGCGCTAAGAAATCGGTCAGGGCCTTCGCGTACTCGGGGAAACTTTCGAGCTGCGGGACATGGCCCACGCCCTTCAATTCAACGAGTTTGGCTTTCGGGATGGCCCGCGCGGCCGCTCGACCCAACTTCGGATAGTCGCCTAATGTCGCCGCCACCTTCGGGTCGGCGGCATGACGTCCCGGCGCCGTGCGATCCCGCAAACCAATAATCAAAAGCGTACGCACCTTGATCAGCGGGAACTCTTGAATCACGGGTTGCGTGTAGACCATTTCGGAGGTCAGCGCCGCATTCCAAGCCACTTTCGGGTAATCTTTGTGGCGCGTCCAGCCCGAGGCGGCCCCGATCAGCGCTTCGTATTCCGGTTTCCACTCGCCCGCGTAGTAAGCCTGTTTTTGATACTCGCGAATCGACTCTGCAGTCGTTTTCAACTCTTGCTCGTAGGCCTTCGCAAGACCCGTATAAGGCACGGGACCACGTAGATCTTCCAGACCGATGGGATTGACGAGGACGAGTTTCGTCGTCGCCTCCGGGTACATCCGCGCGAATCGCGCCGCCAGCATTCCGCCCATCGAGTGACCGACGACCGCCACCTTCCCGATCTGCAGATGATCCAGCCAACGCTTCGTGTTCTCGGCCAAGCCGTGAAAGCTGAACTGGTAGCTTGAGGGCTTCGTCGACTTGCCAAAGCCGATTTGGTCCGGGACCACGACACGGTAACCTTTGTCGGTCAGCAGCCGAATCGTCGGCTCCCAATAAAATCCGCTAAAGTTCTTTCCGTGCAAAAGCATGACGGTTTGCCCGTTCGGCTTCGCCGGCGTGACGTCCATGTACGCCATCTTGAGTTTTTGCTGTTGGCCTTCAAACTCGAAAAACTTCACGTCGTACGGATACGCGAAAGTCGTCAGTTCCGCATCGTAGGACGGAAGCTCCGCCCGCGCGCAAAGACCCGCCAGAATCAAAATCCCGAAAATTGTTTTCATGCCTTACCAGCAGTCCGCCATACCCAGCTGGCGCCAACCGGGTACCCGGTAGTCAAACGTCCACCGGCGGATCTCTTGATCGTATTGAAGGACGTAGTAGAAAGGATCCCGCGCATCGAGCTCGGTTTGTTCGCCCTTCTCGCCCATCTGCAAGCGCAAGATTTTTGCGTCCCACTCAGTCGCCGTCAGATCACGCTCGATCCAACGTCCGCGCCCGGTCAGCTCTTTTAAAATCAGCCGCTCGCGATCACGAACGACCGTGACCTGTTGATCGGGACCTTGAATATTGCAGTTGAGCAGCGTCACCGTCGTGCCGGTTTTGCGGCTTTCGGGCGGCCACCACGTGGCGTGAGCTTGAATGGACACGATGAAGATCAGGGGAATTAAGAATTTCATGGAGGCTCCTGTGAGGAGTCCTCCCTAACTCAGAATTTAGGGCGTGCCAAAGTATGCTTTACTTCCGGCCTCAAGAGCCGTGTTCGTCGCGGCGACGCCCGTGGCCATCACGACAAATTCCGAAAATTTTCCAGTGAATGCGTAGGTCGCACCATACAGGGTACCACCCAACTGCAAAGTTCCCTGCGTGACGTCCGTGGCCCAGTTCGTGGCGGTGGTTGTCACATTCACCGCTCCATTCAATCGCACCTGGCGTAAATTGCTGGTGACCGAGTTCAACTGCGACATCATATAACCGGTGTTGTATGACAATCCCCACGTCCCGGTTTGCCGGACATAGGCCGTTGCGGACGAGGCCAGATCAGACATAATGCTCGTTCCCTCGGGGACGTGCATGGCCAAACGTTGCCCCGTATTGCTCCCGTTTAACGAGAACGGCGTCGCGTTGTTGGCTTGCGACGTTCCGATGTAAAGCGCGGCATATTCGTTGATCGAATTCACCACGCGGGCCGAACTAGTCAACGTCATCATCGTCGTGGGATAGTTCACCGCCGGGCGGCCGTTGATCGCCTCCAGGGTGCCGGCGTTCACGAGTCGGGGCTGCGTTCCCGCCGTCGTATTCGCGACATCCCGTCCATTGCCGCTCTGATCGTACCAGGTTTTCACGAAGACGCTCGCTCCGCTATAGAACGTGCTGAGGGCGATCGTCGAACCCACCGTCCATGCCGAAGTTCCTTGCGCCGTGATCGTGACGACACCGTTCGCGCCGATCCGGTTCGCCTCGTCGAACGCGACGTCCCCTTCGGCGTTATTGGTGCCGTTACGGACGCGCATGATCGCGCCGTTATACCCAAGCACCAGGCGGCGCACCGAATAGGCCGCCGAAACGGCGTTCGTGAATATGAGCCATGCCGCGAGGTGCGACGAAAGAAAGCGATAGGTTGTCGATGCAGTTCGTGCTGCTTTCAACCCTTAAAAACCCCTCTGAAATTGTCCCGAGAATCGTTTCAGTCGCGGATTTCCCAGTTGCCCTATTTTTCCATGCCGGCAGTCGAAGACTGACTGTTTAACGCTCCTTCATCGGAATTTTAGCCCTTAGTAGAGGGATCATTTTCAGAGGGAAAACGAGCGTCGGGAGCGAGCCTTTTTCAACACTGTTTCCACACTCAAATATCTCCTGATACACTTCTACGCCAGAGGTGAACGATGGCGAAAAAGGCCCTACCCCGGATCGTGTCCGCCAAGGAGTTCCGCAAAGCACATGATCAATTTTTGATGAAGAAAAAGAAGAATACGCGCGAGACTTCTTTCGTGATGAATTCACACGCCCCGCTGCGCGCGATCAAGCGTCACCAAAAAAGGCTGGGCCGGAATTTGCCTTGGGTTTCTTCTCCTTCACCGGCGGGCGCGGCGTCGAATACCTGGTGGAGATTCCACGATGAGTACGCCAAATGATCGAAAACGAAATCCGTGAACTCGAAAAGCGTTTGAACGAAGCGGATTCCAGTTCCGTGCGGGACACACGCCCTATTCTTGAGGAACTACTCGATGATGAAGCGGTGCTCATCGGTCCCGGGGGTGAACTTCACGACAAAGCCTTCGTCGTCAAGAATCACGGACCCGAGCGCGTACCGTTCGTGCGGGTGATCGTCGAAGAGCTGGACGTGACCGCGATGGGAGAATCCGCACTCGTCCTTTGCCGGACGCGCTACGTGACGACGCAAGGTCAGTTCCAGATCCGCTTCCTGCGGATCTGGAGAAAACGTCAAAACCAATGGCGAGTCGTCGCGGGGACGATCACCATGGTTAAATCATGATTACTTCGCGCAGTTGAACGTCAGGATCTCGGCCATTTTATAGATTTCGGTCCCGTCGGCGTTCGGTAAAATATTGCCCGCGCCGACTTCCACCGTCAGGATCGCGTTCTCGCAAACTTTGATTTTCAATTCGGGTTTTGCGACCGCCTCGAAACCGTTACCCGCGAAATCTTCGGCGAGGGATTTTTTGATGCGTTTATCGCGCTTCAAAACTTCCGCTTCTTCGTCGACGGTGACTTGGAGCATACCGTTCGCGGCGGAGATCTCCAGCACGTCGCCTTGAATTTCGAGGACGGTTTTCTTGGGATCGATGCAGATCGCGTTCATGAACTCGTAGGTTTTTTTGCAGGTTCCCTGAACGAAGTGATGCTGTTGCCCGGTCGGGCACGGCTCCATGATCGTGGCGCGACGGTCGATACACATCTGCCCCGCGAACGCCGAAGAACTCATCAACAGTAGGCCGAAAATCGTAAGCTGCGTCTTCATATGTTGCTCCTGGCCGCCAATCGGTCGGTCCAGAGAGCCATTTAGCCAAAGGAATGCCACGCCCTAGTGGCAGCCGATCCGTACGGTCGCGCAGCAAGCCGGCGCATTGTAGATCAAAAAATCTTTATTCATGCACGCCCAGCGAATCGTCTGCGTCGAGGGCTGATTCGAAGGCAGGATATCCGTTTCGACGCGCTCCACGCGACGTCCGAAATAACTGTCGAGCGCACGCTGGGTCCGCGCCTGCAGTTCGGCTTCGGTCGCGTGCTTTTGCACGATATCACGCGTATAAGTTCCGCTCAGCGTATTGAATTGTTGGCGTCCATCCGCCGTCACTCGCAGCTCACCCGCGCTCACCACTTCGCGGCCGTTCGCCAGATTTTGGTGCTTCACACCAAGTTCGAAATTGTCCTCGACGCGTCCGACGACCATACGTCCGTCGCGCGTCAGCAGATAAGTGTATTCACCGGCGGGAAGCTGGCGCGCGTCCCCCGGAGTCGTGAACTCGCGAATCTGCCCCCGTCGCTCGGCCGCAGTCCTAAATTCCGGTGTCGAACGAACGCTGAACGAGACCCTCTCACCCTCGGGCGTCGTCACCCGACGGCCCGAAACGTACTGCTCGTCGGGAGAAACGGTCTTTCCGCGCTGCTGGCCGAAAAGACTCGCGATTTCGTTGCGTGATGCCGGGGCGCGATCAACCTGCGCCGCCGCGTTCATGTAAGCTTGGCGCGTTTCGGTCCCGGAAAACTTCGCGGTCTCGGCTTCTGCGCGCGAGATGATCCGGCGCTCGCCGTTGTAAAGCTGCACTTCCAAACGGCCATCGGGCTTCACGCCGACGACCTTCACCGCCAGATTTTGTGTCGAGTCCGCGGGGCGATAACTGATGATGGCGCGTTCGCCCTGAAGATTCGCGAGCTCGCCGCTCTGGTACGCGCGTCGGAACTGAATGCCGGGATCCAATTCCACGCGCGCGGTCGAGCTGACCCGCACGTTATCCAAATCGGCGCCCCGCAATGTGACGCGCGTGCCATTCCCCAGCTCGACGACCGCCTCGCCGTTCTCGACTTTGACGAGCTTCGCGGGCAAACGCGCACCCGAAGTTTCTTTCGAGGTGAACGAAACGTACTTTGCATCGTCCGTCACGCGGCCGGCATTGTAGGCTTCGCGAAAGCGATCGTAATTCGCGTCCCCGGTCGGAAAAAGCGTTCGTGCGTTCGGCGTTGCGCGCAGGTCGCCCACGACGCCTTTCTCCATCAGCTGCCGGATGTCGGCATCGCTGAATCCCGCCTCTTTAAGGATGCGTTGCTTTTCACGCAACTGCGCCCAGGTGTAGTTACCGACCCCGGCGGGCGTGCCGTCCTTACCGAGTTGACCACGCCCCACGACGTGCGCGGATTCCACGGCATCGCGCTGGGTGGCGGTCAACTGGCGCCCCAGGACACCTGCCCCTTTATCGGCGGCTTCGAAGCGACGCGCGTTCGCGGCCAGGGTCTCGGCCTTCACGACATCGGCGGCCAGTTGGCGCGCGCCGGTCTCCGCCGCGACCACGCTCGAATCGGCGGTGCGGATCCCCGCGCCCAGGCCGAACTTCAGCCCCATGGCACTCAAGCCCGTTTCCACCAAAAGCCCATTCGCTTCGCGCTGTTTGGCAAGGATGTCCTCGTACTTCGCCGAGTTCCCCAAAAGCCCCGCCTGCAGCGCGCTCGTTTGGGAGGCGACCTGCATGTAACGTTCGGCCGAACCCGCAGTCAGACTCGCCGTCGCGACGAAACACGCGGCCCCCAGCGTTCCCAAAGACGCGTAAGCCGCCCCCAAACAGGTCACGCCACCCGCGATGGCCAGGCCCGCGGTCGCGATCGAACGATAACGGTCGCTCTTTTTGAAGTTCTCGAAAGTCGTCCGGTAGCCCGAGCAAAGGCCCGGGTTCTTCGCAAGAACCGTCTGTACCGAGCCACCCATCAGGAGTAGCGATTCGGCGTCGCTCGAAATGTTGTTGTCGAGCTTGATCGCCTCGATTCTTTCAACGGACTTCTTCGTGTCCGCCAGAACCTCATCTTTCGCTTTCTGAATTTCCGCGGCGGTCGGGTTCGCCGATTTGAGGTAACGTACGAGCGGATTCCTCGAGGCGATCTGCGCCTGGTTGGCCTCGACCCCGTCATTCAGCTTTTTGATATCTTTCTGAAAGCCTTGGCACGCGTTTTCCGACTCTTTGATCTTCCGCGATCCCGCAGGCAAAGCCGAGCCCTTCAGCTTTTCGATCATCGCCTGCATGTCTTTCTTTTCGGCGTCGGTGAAACCACTGTGCGAGATCACGCGGGTCGTGATCGTTTTAGGCATGCGGTTCAAGTGATTTTCGATCGGCTCGTCGAGCGGTCCCATCAACGGATTCACGTCGGGATTCCACCAGCACAGACTTCCGCGAATTCGGTAGATCTGCGAAATGCCCGACCAGAACCGCATCTGTTTCAAGTCCGCATCCAGATTTTTGATCCAGTCCGCGGGGACTTCCTGCGCGTTCTTCTTCAGACGATGCAGAACGTCTTCTTTCACCGCGCGCAAAAATTGAGACTGATCCGCCGCCGAAGCGTTCGGCGTCGCCGATTCGCATAAATCCGCGCCCTTTGCGGGAGTCGCCTGCGCCGCATCCGGAACATCACCGGAATTCGCAAGTTCAGCGAACGCCGGGACCGCCCCGCACAACAGAACAAAGACAAAAAGCATGAACGAGCGCACGACGGCGCTCCCGGCGATTCCCATGTCTTTCTATCGGAAATCGTCCCGCCCATATAAAGTAACACCGCAAATCTATTCACCGTTTAAACGAGCATGTTTCAACTTGAGACGATCACCCGGCGCTTCGACTTTCGAAGGCGGCGTTTTCACCCTGAACCACCGGTTCAATACAAACGTCGACAACACGGATGAGCGCATCCAAAAGTGGACCGAGCTTTTCGAGTCCAAACTGTAATTTGTCATTTCGAGGGCGATCGCGAGGTCGCCCTTAGCCTTCGAGGGATCGCTTCCCCTTGAACACCGCGATGGCCTTCAGAAACTCCGCTTCCGCGCGCGCCACCTTCGCCGGTAAATCCGCCACGTCCGCGACGTAGCTTAATTCCTGGATGAGTTTTTGCTCGGCCTCGGGAAAATCTCGGTGCAAATAGCGCAATCCGAAATCCCAGCGATAAGGGCGATAGTTCATTGCCATCACTTCGACCAAGGGACGCACAAGTCCGTTCTGGTAAAACGAGATCGCGTCGATCGGGTGGCCACGACGCAGCTCTTTCAGCGTCAGTGACTTAAAAATGGGAAAACCTTGGCGCAGCTCCTCGGCACGGACCGTCTGCCGCGCGAAAATTTCGGCGGCGTCGGCGTGACGCTCGTGCAGAATCCCGCCTTTGTCGAACAGGATCCGGGGCGTGCCATGGCGTTCGACTTCAAGAAACATCCCGTAAGCTTGCGGAACCGCGCGATCCATCACCCCTAAATCGACAGAGAAAAATTCCGGCGCGTTTTTCAACACGATCACCCGTTGCGCAATCCCCTCACCCCATCCGGACTTGGCGGTCTGCCAGGTATGGCTGACGCCGAACTTTTCCTCGAGCATCCGCTGCACGCGCTCAATCACGCCCTGGATCGGCGCGTCCGCGACGACGCACAAATCGATATCCGAAAACTCATCCACGAAACCGGTCGCCTGCGATCCCCCCTCCCACGCGGCGTGGATCTCGGGGCGGTCTTTCAGAAGCGAAACGATGTTATTCAGGACAACTTCTTTGTCTATCACCATGTCCACCAAGAGATCGGTTTGGAAAGTGGTAGGGGGTGTAGGACTTGAACCTACGGTCCGCCAGTTATGAGCCGGCTGCTTTAACCAACTAAGCTAACCCCCCACAGGGTGCATGACCGAAGCTAGCAGGGCGCGCGAGGTACGACAAGGTTCGCCGCCAAATGAAAAGCGAGGCCCACCCCGCCTCGCCAAAAAACAAGGGAGGCTCGTCGCCTCCCTTGCCTTAAGAACTTTGAATTTCGAGATCCGCTCAGTTCCCCGAGCCGCCGCCCTCAACGAAGGTCTTCAGCTTGTTCGAGCGCGAGGGGTGACGGAGCTTGCGCAGCGCCTTCGCCTCGATCTGACGGATACGTTCACGAGTGACGTTGAAATCCTGACCGACCTCTTCCAAGGTATGATCCGACTCTTCACCGATCCCGAAACGCATACGCAGGACTTTCTCTTCACGGGGAGTCAGCGTGGACAGAACGCGGCGAGTTTGCTCGGCCAGGTTCAGGTTCACGATGGCTTCCGCCGGGTTGATCACCTTTTTGTCCTCGATGAAATCGCCCAAGTGCGAATCTTCCTCTTCACCCACGGGGGTTTCGAGAGAGATCGGCTCTTTCGCGATCTTCAAGACCTTACGGACCTTATCGACCGGCATGTCCATACGTTCCGCGATCTCTTCCGGAGTCGCCTCGCGGCCGAGCTCCTGGATCAAGTTACGCGACGTGCGCGCCAGCTTGTTGATCGTCTCGATCATGTGGACCGGGATACGGATCGTGCGGGCTTGGTCCGCGATCGCGCGCGTGATGGCCTGACGGATCCACCAAGTCGCGTAAGTCGAGAACTTGTATCCACGACGGTATTCGAACTTATCGACGGCTTTCATCAAACCGATGTTGCCTTCCTGGATCAGATCCAGGAACTGCAGACCGCGGTTCGTATACTTCTTCGCGATCGAGACCACGAGACGCAAGTTCGCTTCGACGAGCTCGGATTTCGCGAGGTCGGCCTCACGCTCACCTTTCCAGATGGCGGTGTAGGTGTCGCTGACCCATTTGTAGTTCATCTCGGTTTCGCTAAACAGACGCACGCGGCGGCGTTCGGCGTTTTCGGCCGTGATCGTGTACGAACGATAACGTTGGTAGCTCAAGCCCGTGTCGCGAGACATGCGCGTGAGTTCTTTTTCGTTCGTCTCGATGATTTTCAGACGCTCAACCATGGTCGCGACGTCTTTCGAGAACGTGCGCTCGGTTCCGTCTTTGATCCGGCGTTTGAATTCATTCAAACGGTTCACCAAGTTACGGAACTTGATGACGATACGGTTGATCGTCTTCCGGTTGAAGTTCACGCTTTCGAAGTTCGCCATCAACGCTTCGTTGTGAACGGCGAGTTCGCGCAACGCTTTTTCACGCGCGGGCGTATTGGTTTCCTCTTTGCGCAGGATTTCGAAGTACGGGGCGGCGATCGCTTGGTACTCTTTCACCTTGCCGATCAGTTCGTGAATCTTATCCACGTACTCTTTTTCGTCGTACTGGGTGTCTTCATCCTCGAGACCGCGGAAGATCGCTTTGACCTTGATGCGGCCTTCGTCGAGGCGTTTACCCAGCTGGATGATTTCCAAAGTACCGATCGGCGACATCAGGATCGCGCGGACGATCTCGCGCTCCCCTTTTTCGATACGACGGGCGATCTCGACTTCCCCTTCACGGGTCAGCAGCGAGACGGAGCCCATCTTACGCAGGTAAAGACGTACGGGGTCATTGCCCTTAACGTCTTCGCTTTCGGCCTTTTCATCTTCATCGGCTTCTTCGTCTTCTTTGTCGGGGTCGCCAAGGAAGGCTTCGCGCTCCTCATCCGACTTTGCCATTTCGGTGTGATCGGGAATGACCACGCCGTTGGCTTCCAACGTGTGCATGAAAATATCGAGCACGGATGCCGCGATAATTTCTGCGGGCAGGCCTTCATTGATCTCTTCGATCGTCAGGCTGCCTTTGTCCTTCGCCATTTTCAGGAAGCGCTGAGCTTCCTCGCGCATGAGCGCTTCTTGTTCGGCGACGGTCAGCTCTTTCAGCTCTACGTTCTTTTCCATCGACATCCTTCGTTTATTCCGCGTCTTTCGAAAGGGATTTCAGCGAATTTTTCATCAGGGCCATGCGCTCACGCTGCAAAGCCATGAGTTGTTCTAATTTTTCAGAAGAAGATTGAATCCTCAGCTCAGCGGTCAGTCGGTCGATTTGTCGTTTCAATCCGTCAGCTCGCACGCGTCTCACACAATCCCTTAGAAGATCGGATTCGAATTCCGAATTATCGGCATCCGATCCGGACTCACCCGCTCCGCTCGGAGCGAGGTACATGCCGATCACTTTTTCCGATTCGAACACGACACCGGCGTCATCAACAAGCTCTGTTAGCAGACCCGCCAATCTATCAAAGCGCTCCGGAGAATGTCTACCGGTCTCCTCGATCCACGCAAAGATTTGCCTCAGCGAATCCGTAGAGAACTCATCGGCCAGTTTGTGCTGTTGCACGAACTCAAAGTTGGCACGATTTTTTAAAACCAAACTCAGCAGCAGACGTTCCCCCTTCGAGGCTCCCTTCAGCGTAAATCGCGGACCTGATTGGCCCTGATTTTGCTGTACCGGCGCGGCCTGCGCGGGAGAGGCCGGGATTTCCGCTCCCCTGGCGGCAACGGGCGAGGTCGCCACTCCCGTGGGGGGCCTTGTCATTCCCGGTTTCAGTGCGGGACCACGCGTGGAACCACCCGGTGCCTGCGTGTGTGACAGCGTCCTCTTCAGATCCGGCAGATTCATCTGCACGCGCTGAGCGAGGTCTTTCAGGTACATTTCCCTGAGCCTTGCATCCTGCATACCATCGAGAATCGGTTGCAACTTCTCAATCAAAGCGAGCTTTTCCGTCGCGGCTCCCCTGAAGTTGAGAGTCCAAAGGTGCAGGCAAAGGTTAAAAAGATCCGGTGCGCCATCCAGGAGTTGGTTCAGCGCCTCAACCCCCTTGGCCTTGATGAACTCGTCGGGATCGAGTTTTTCGGGCAAAGTCAGCCCTCGCGGACGAAGACCCGCCTTCAACAGAATCGGGAGCGACTTTTCAGCGGCATTTTGCCCCGCCGCATCCCCGTCGAAAAGGACGGTGATGTTCGGGGTGATCTTACGGATGGCGTGGGCATGATCCAGGGTCAGCGCGGTCCCGAGCGTCGCCGCCAGGTTACGGATGCCCGCCTGGAACATCGCGATCAGATCCATGTAGCCTTCGACGACGATGACGTGATCTTCGCTGCGAATGTAGCGCGCCGTCTGGTCCAGGCCGTACAAGACCTTTCCCTTGTGAAAGAGCGGCGTATCCGGCGAGTTCAAATACTTCGGCTCGCCTTTTTCCAGAAGACGTCCGCCGAAACCGATGACTTCCCCGGTCACTTTGCGGATCGGGAACATCACCCGCTCGCGAAAAAGATCGTAATGCCCTTGGCTTCCCTTACGCGGACGTACGAGCCCGGCCTGCTCGGCAATTTCCAATTGCACGCCGCGATTTTTCAGAAACGGCGCGAGCCCCTCCCAAGCGGAGGTCGCGTAGCCAAGACCGAAGGTCTCTTGCGTTTCCGGACTGAGGCCACGTTTTTCAAAGTAAAGAACCGCCGCGTGATCTGCGCTCGCGTTTTTCACCTGATCGCGAAAGTAAGTCTGCGCCAGCTCGTTCGCTTTCGCGATCTGGCGCCGACGCTCGGCCTGACGCTCCTCTTCGCTCGAGATCTTACGATCTTCGACGGGCATGGGAATCCGCGCACGTCCCGCCAGGAATTCGATCGCTTCGGGGAAGGTCATCCCGTGGTAGTCCTTCATGAAGCCGATCAGGTTGCCGCTCTTTTTACAGCCGAAGCAGTGATACAGTTGTTTGGTTTGCGAAACGGAAAAGGAGGCCGTCTTCTCCTTGTGGTCAGGAAAAGGACAGCGGCCCATGAAGCCCCCCGAAGAGGACTTCAGCTGAGTCGTTTCAGAGATGATATCCACGAGGTCGGTCGCGTCAGTGACCTGCTGGATAAAGCTCTCGGGAAAGCGCATCGGCTCCTTTTAGTTGAGCGCCGCCCTGAGCGACGCCCGAGGGGGACTTAGGCCAGTTTCGCTTTAATCAGCTCGCTGACGAGCTTGTTGTCGGCGGCACCCGCGGTCTTCGCGGAGACGGCCTTCATGACGGTTCCCATGTCTTTGATCGACTTTGCTCCCGTCTCGGCGATGACTTCCGTGACGATTTTTTCGATCTGCTCTTTGCTCATCTGCGCGGGCAAATAAGTCTCGAGGACTTTGAGCTCCGTCGCTTCTTTGTCCACCAGGTCTTGGCGACCGGCGGTCTGGAATTGTTCGATGGATTCTTTGCGTTGTTTCACGAGTTTTTTGATCACGGCGAGAACGTCGTCTTCGGTGATCGGGTTCGGACGGCTGTCGATCTCGCGATTTTTAATCGCGCTTTGCAGGCCACGGATCGCGTCCAAACGGACTTGGTCCTTTTCGCGCATCGCAGCTTTCATGTCGTTCATGATCTGTTCGCGGATTTGCATAGGGAACCTCGTTTCGCAATATGGGGATGAAATTTGAAAAGGCCATGCAGGAAAACCTGATGGCCTTTTATTTTTGTCCTGGAAAAAATCTAGAACCTATTCGCCGCTGCCACGACGCGATTTTTTAACCGCACGTTTACGAGCCGACAGGGACTTTTTCTTTAGACGAACGCTGGGCTTTTCAAAATGCTCGCGTTTTTTTACTTCGGAAAGAATACCAGCTTTTTCGCAGGCTTTTTTGAAACGGCGAAATGCGCCCTCAAAATTTTCACCTTCTTTAAGACGTACCAATGCCACGGAGAATCACCTGCCTTTCAATCCGGAAGGTTTCGGGTATACAAAGCCCCCCCGAAAAGAGCAAGCTGAGAAGCCCTAAAACCCTGGAGTCCCCACATGAAAACCGACGCTGAGTGGATGGCACTCGCCCTCAAATTAGCCCGGAAAGCCGAATCCCGGGGCGAGGTTCCGATCGGCGCCCTCCTGGTTCGAGATGGCCAGATTTTAGCGACCGGCTATAACGAAAGAGAGACCCTGCCTTCGGCCCTCGGCCATGCCGAGTGCCTGGCCATCCACCGGGCCAACCGGCGCTTGGGGGCCTGGCGCCTCACGGATGCGACGCTCTATGTCACACTTGAGCCCTGCCTGATGTGCGCGGGAGCCATCCTGCAGGCGCGTATTGCCCGGGTCGTTTACGGCGCCCGTGATCCGAAAGCCGGGGCCGTCGAGTCGCTCTACTCCGTCCTTCAGGATTCACGTCTGAATCACTGCACCGAATTCACCTCGGGCGTCCTGGGAGAAGAGTGCGGACGCCTTCTGACCGATTTTTTCCGCGCCAAACGTCGCAAACCCCCGTCCGAGGGCTCCGGTCAGGCTTAGTCTTTTTTTCCCCAAGATATGCGAAGAGGCATGGAAGCCCCGTCTCAGGACTTGCTCCGCCGGGGTTTCAGGCGAGAATGTTTCGTCGAAACAGAATTTTTAATTTGAGTCTTAAAGGGGCTGAATGCTCGGCATCGAAGGTCTTTTTATCGCCGCTCTTTTTCTTTCGCTCGCGGCGAACGGCTTTTTCGTCTGGCGCTCGTGGCGGAATCGCGAACGCTTCGCGCGACGCGAGGACGAGCTGCGCCGTGAATTCGAGGTCGAGCTCGCCGCACGTCAAAGGCTTCTTCTCGAAACTCAAAGCATCGCGAAACTCGGAAGTTGGGAGTGGGACATTCCCACCGACAAAATCACCTGGTCGGAACAGCTGTACAAGATCTTCGAAGTCGACCCCAGCAACTTCGACGCTTCCTATGGCGCTTACCTGGACCGACTGAAACCCGAGTACCGCGAACGCATCACCTCGGCGGTCCAGCGCGCGCGTGAAACGGGCGAATCCTACATCGTCGAGCACGCGGCTCATCACTCTGATGGCAGCGTCCACTACATCCAAAGCCGCGGCATCGCCGTACGTGACGATCAGGGTCGCGTCGTCAAGCTGATGGGCACCTGCCAAGACATCACGAAGCAAAAATCCTTCGAAGAAAGTCTGAAAAACGCCCATGAGGACCTCGAGGCGCGCGTGCGTGAGCGGACGCAACAGCTGTGGGAGGCCTTGGAGCGCGAACGGATGGCGAAGGAAGCGAAGATGACCTTCCTCGCGAATATGTCGCACGAAATTCGCACGCCGATGAACGCGATTTTGGGCTTTTCAAATTTGCTGCTCGACCAGCAAGTTCCCGCCGAGCACCGTGCGCTGCTCGGTCGCATCAAAACAAACGGCGATCACCTTTTGCAATTGATCGACGACATTTTGGATCTTTCGAAATTCGAAGCCGGCCGCATTCCCGTCGAAAAAGAAGATCTGAACCTGCCGCACCTGCTTCAAGAGGTCGTGAATTCGGTTTCCAGCCTGGCGGCGAAAAAAGGTCTTTCGCTCGCGATCGTTTACGAAACCCTACTTCCTGAAAAAGTGCAGACGGACGGTCTGCGCCTACGTCAGATCATCACGAATCTGCTCTCGAACGCGATCAAGTTCAGTGAAGAAGGTCAGGTCACCATCAAAGTCGCCCAACGCGAGAAGCCCTTCGCGCGCGGCACCTCCATGCTTTCGGTCGAAGTGCACGACACGGGCATCGGTATTCATCCGGAAGATCAAGGAAAACTGTTCCAACCCTTCACGCAAGGGGACAATTCGGGGACGCGACGCTTCGGCGGAACGGGTCTGGGACTCGCGCTCTCGCGCCACATCGCCCGCGCCCTGGACGGCGAGTTGATCTTGGTCGCGAGCCTTCTCGGCAAAGGGAGCTGCTTCCGCTTGACGCTCGAGATGGCCGAAATGCCCGCGCCGAGACGGATCGCCCTCATTGGCCCCGGCGAGACTCTCGATTTCGCCATGCCCGCCGAGGCGACCGCCGTCGTGGCGTCTCCCGCATCGCTCTCGCCGACGCTTCCGCCGTGCCGAATCCTGCTTGCGGAAGACTCGCCGGATAACGAAGACCTCATCCGCATGTATTTGCGCGCGGAAGGCGTGGTGATCGAATCCGCCGCCAACGGAGAAATCGCCGTCGAAATGGCGCTGAAGAACCACTACGACATCGTGTTGATGGACGTGCAGATGCCGGTCATGGACGGACTCGAGGCCACGCGCCGTCTGCGCGCCCGCGGCTATTCACGTCCCATCTTGGCGCTCACCGCCCACGCGATGAAGGAAGACCACGACCGCTCGATCAAGGCCGGCTGCTCGGGTCATCTGACCAAACCGATTCAAAAAACCGAACTCATCCTCTCCATTCAGCACGAGCTGATGGGCCATCACCACGATTACCAACCCGAACTGTAAGGTAGCCGCTCACTTGTTGAAATGCACCGCATGACAAAAGGTAGCCGCTTCTCTTCTAACGTCCCTTCCGATTTACGTTCGTGGCTGGAGCGCGGCCCCTTCACGCTCGCCTTGTCCAGCAGCTACTTCGGATTCTACGCGCACGCGGGACTCATGCAGGCCTTCGAGGAGGCGGGCCTTCGTCCCGCGAAGCTTTCGGGCTCAAGCGCCGGGGCCCTGGTCGGCGCCGCTTGGGCTTCGGGCATGGATGCGCGCGAAGTGCGTGAACTTCTTTTCTCCGTCAAACGCGCCGACTTCTGGGACCCGGGACTGGGCGCGGGTTTGTTACGCGGCGGGAAGTTTCGCCGCTTGATCGCGAAACATTTCGTCTCGCGCTTCGAAGACACGCGCATTCCGTTCGAGGTCGCGGTGTTCGACATCTTGCGCGCACGCACGGAGTACGTCGGTCGCGGCGATCTGCCCTCGGCCGTCGTGGCCAGCTGCGCGGTGCCGGGACTGTTCCATCCCGTACGCCGCGAAGGCCGCTGGCTGTGGGACGGCGGAGTCTTCGACAAACCCGGCGTGAATCGGGCGGGCGCGGGCGACGAACGCATCCTGAGCGTGATGTTAGAGTCGGGTTCGAAGGTCGCGAGCTGGTACGAGCGCGGTGTCGCCCGTACCACGCACGCTCGCGACGAAAACTGGCGCGAGCTCCGGATCGAGGGACTCCCCCAGCTGAACTTCACGCGCTTGCAACTGGGACCGTCGGCGCATGAAGCTTGTCTGCGGAAGACCCATGCGGCCCTCGGGGTCCTCATCTAGACTTCACACATTTTAGTGGTGTCACGCGGAAGATTTTCGTTTGAAATCTCGCAGAGGGGGACATCATGAAGATTCACCAAGGTTCGATCGCCGCCATGATCGGCGTTTTTTTGGTGGTTTTGACTTTCGCGTTCCAGAACTGCGCGAAGACCGGCGACACCGACTCCAGTTCCCCTTTTCAGAACGGACAGGCTTTACCCCGCGGCGAGGCGTGCACGGACAGTTACGCCATGAGCGCGGTGACCTCGCCCGTTTGTACGGGCGGCTATACGGTTTCAACCGCGACCGGAACGGTGACGGCGGGACAGCCGCAGCTTTACATCTTCGGCATCTACCAAACGGACGCCAGCGCCTCCCACGCGAACAACCGCGCGGGCGCCATGACGATCAACGTCCCGGTGGGAAGCGATCCCGTTCATCTGGTCTTGGTCTCTTACGAGCCGACGAAGTGGACGATCACGGGCGAAACCCGTCGCGTGGCGCGCGTCCTGGTGGACTCCTACCGCTGCAATCAGGTGGTGGGTGTGAACACGGATTTGATCGAGTATTACTCGCATGACGGAAACGTCGCGGGCACGGTGACACGCGATCTGCGCGCGCAGCTCCTGTCCGAATCGGAACGTCAGTCTTTAAGCGAGGCGAATAAATTTCCCGTGATGAGTCGCATGGCGGGACTCTTGGGAGTGACGGTAGCGAAGGCTCAGTCGGTGTATTTAGGTGCTTGCGCCGCTTCGAGTACTTTCACGGCGGGACCTTAGGCTGCGAGTTCGAGAAGGTTTGCTTGATGAGAAACGTACCGGTTCAAGCAGAGAAGAGAAGTCACCCTGTGCTTTAATCGACGGGAGGGGCTCGCAACCGCCTCCCGCGGATCACAACAAGGGAAAAGGCAGAACGGATTACTTAACCACGCAGGTCACGATGGTCGAGAGCTTGCGACCCGCATCGTGGCGTTGGTACGCGCCGAGGTAACGAGCTTTTTCACCCGATTTTTTACCGGCGTAGAGGCCTTGGAGTGTGGCGACGACGTTACCGTCCGAGGAACCGTCGTCGATCTCGACGAGAATTTCCAGAGGCTGATACTTATACTGCGAAACGAGGTAAGCGGGAAACACCTCATTGTCTGAGGACGAACGCGACTCATTGATGTCAGACATGAGTCTGTTTGATTTATTGTTCGCAATTTCAAAACTCACGATCGGCAGCGTGCTGTTGCTGAAGATGAGGCCTTTATAACATTTCACATTGAGATTAGCGGCGAATGCACTAGTCGAAATCAGGGTTGCTGCGGCGATGAAGGCAAGTTTCGCGAGTTTCATTAAAGGCTCCCTTGTTTGTTGATGCCTTTCCCTATTTCAATTCGCGGGCCATCTGCCACCCCCCAACACGTTCGACATCGGCAAGAAGTGACTACAGACGAGTCACCATAGTCTGACGGGTGTCAGCTTTTTTTCGACAATTCAATGCAATCAATTGTTTTAAATTGGATTTTTCAGATTGAGACGCAAGCGGTTGAAGCTCTAACGCCTGAAGTTGAGACGTCTAGGACTCACGTTCAAGGAGGAGCCAGCGTACGTCGAGTACAACGCACATGAAAATTTGCCGTACTTGTTTTACCCGCACTTGTTTCACTGCCGTTGTTAAACGAAAGCGCCCAGGCATTTGATGCCGTAGCCTGAGTCGAGGACCAATAGTTGTAACTCGAGCTCGCAGTGATGAAACCTGGCAATATGCTCTCTCGACCCCCTACCCCGACACAATTGACCTCAGACTGAGGGTTCGAAGCATTATGACTGCCTCCGGCCGCTTTACAGTACAGGTAGGTCAGCTCTGATTTCGATGGCAAAAACCAGTCTGTATGACCTCCAAATGCCATCTGATAGCAATAACGTAGAGCCGTGAGACCAGAATCCCCCGCCGCGATCGAATCGTATTCTGAACCTGATCTCAGCGACTTGGTGGATATCGAGCTCACCGTTTCAATTCCTACGGGACTGATCGCCGGACTTGACCATACCATTTTTTGAGGAGTTCCGTCAGTTCCGCCGGGACAAGTCGTACTGTCTGTACAGCCCGCGGGCGTAATGAAATAGTCATACCAATCCGTTTCCGACGAATGCTTGAATCGGCCCGCGTAAATCGTGTTATCTGCACAAAGAGTCCCTATCGGGGCATTCGGAACCGTGCATGGATCACTGGCGGCGCCGTTCGCAACAACCATCCATGACGTCCCTCCACAGAACCGGAGCACTCCCGCAGTATCGTCAAAACGAATCATTCCTGCTTCGGCCGCGTTGCAGGCGGCTCCCGCAGTGCCGTCCACCCGCCAATTCGTGCCGCCGGTACAATAAAAGAGTTCATTGCCGACTCGAGAAATTAGGCCTTCAGTCCCGCAGGTTCCTTGAACGGAACTGGCGGTTTCATTGTGCCAATTCGTTCCGTCGCAGAGTTTCAGCTTTCCGCCATACACTTGAAACTGGCCGCGCTTGCCCACGGGGCTCGTGCAGGCCGCCTCAGCGATTCCCGGGATCATCATCAAAACGAATAACCACCGCCACGGAATCATTCCGCAAGACCCGCCGCGCGCTCCAGGCGCAGCAGACGCTCCTCGAGTTGACGATTCTTTTCTTCAAGCGAATGGTTCTTCGACTCAAGATCCGAAATACGGCGCTCCAGCTGTTCGCGCGAGATTTCGCAACGGACGTCGAGTTCTTTCACCGCTTCGATCAAGGGCGCGAGCAGATAGTTGTACTTCACGGCCTTGTAGCCATTTGCATCCGTCCGCACGGCATCCGGGAATACGCGCTCCACTTCCTGCGCGATCACTCCGGCGTCACCGTCGCCGTTTGAGCGCCAGCGGTATTGCTTACCGGCCAACTGGCGAATCGCCGACAAGCCGGGAGCGGGATGGATATCCATCTTCATCCGTTCATCCGAGGTCGAGATGAAGGCGACCGCTTTCACATTGCCCGCGACACTCAATTTTTCACCACTGGGATCGGGAGCGGCCGATCCGATATCAACATTCCCGTTCTTGAAGATCGTCACCGCGTTGCTTCGGGATCCAGCACCGCTCCCATTTCCAATGACAAAAAGCGGATCCGTTGCAACCCAGGTGGTCGCGTTTCCGAGTATGTCGATATTATAACGACCGAAAGTGGACTGAGAAAACGTGCTGGCCTTGGAGGCAAAATTCGCGGCGAAGGAATTATCACCATCCGCAACGTTTCCTTGACCGCCGGCGACGAAGGAATAGCTCCCATTCCCCTGTCCCGCCATCCCGCCGGCCACGATCGAGTATTGCCCCACAGCGGAGTTGCTGTGTCCACCGGCAACCGTGGCCGCGTAACCGGAAGCCGTGTTCTGCAGACCGCCAACGATGGTAGAGTAGTTTCCGCTGGCGACCTGAGCCGCGCTTCCGCGTACAAGTTGAAAGTCGACGGCCTTCATTCCCCGCTTATTCCCACCACTACTCGCATTGTTCGAAGCTTGCGCGAGCAAGGCACCATTGCCTTTCGGTGTGATCGCAACATCGATATTGACGGGTGCCCCGTTCGCGACCAATCCCGCCGCGGGGACCGTGTCATTAGGTACCAAGTCAGAATATGTTTCGCTAAATCGGACTAAGCCGGCGCTCTTCCAAACAGTTCCCGTGTAGAATTTCAGATTGTTTCCATCGGCGGAATCAATCGCGATGTCGCCCGCCACCGGCCCGACGGTTTGCAAAGTCCCCGCCGGAATATGGATGGACAGCGGCTTGATCGCAAAGCGCATGACTCCCTCACTCGAGAAGGCCGTCACGCCCGTGCTTGGGCTATACATTCCCGTCAGGCTATTTCCTTGAAATGTAAAGGCGGGCGTCGCCGGCCCCAAACTCTCCGAGCGAACCATGGGACCAGACATTAGCGGTGAGTAAAGTCCGTTGTGATCGAACAGAAATTTACTCACTCCGTTCGCGCTGAAGCCGAGCGTATGCGACGTACCGGTATGATAAAATCCCGTATTGTTATCCGGCGCGAAACGTATGCTTGGCGCCGTCACGGATCCCGTTGCGGCCGTCAGAACTCCCGTCATCGCTACGCTTCCGTCGCGCCGGAAATCTCCAGCTGCGGCGGTGGTCCAACTCAAAACGCCACTCCCGTTCGTCTGCAAAACCTGGCCGGTCAGACCACTTGTTGCCGGTAACACGAAAGAAACGTTGGTCGCGATGGTGTTGGGCGCTCTTAAAGTCACGTAATTCGATTCATCGGCGTCCATGAAGCGAAGTTGTCCCGTGTTCGACCCATCTGCAGCGATTTGAATTTCGCCCGTTCCCTGGATTCGCAGCCGCTCCTTCTGGTCGGTACCCAGACGTAAAGCCGTCGCGTTATTGTACGTATCCATGAACACTATGTTCCGCGATTTCACGATCGGGACGTTAACATCACCATAGCCAATCGCGCCGACCTCGGTGCCCGACGAATTCAAATAGACGGTTTCCGCCCAATTTGCGTCCGATGCGGACTTCAGCACGATTTGATGATCGACACTGGAAATCGTGAGCCGGTTATTTGTATCGCTCCAGCTCAGCCCGTTGCTCGCCCCCAATGTCCCGTTAGAATTGAACTGCAACTGCCCGTTCGATCCTGCCGGAGTTTGAATGGGATTAGGAGCCCATGACAGATTCCCCGAGGCGTCCGTCGCCAGGAACTGACCGTTCGCGCCCACCGCGCTCGGCAAAGTCAGTGTGTAGTTCGCGGCCATCGCGTCCGACGCTCGAAGCGAAACACCGTTTGTTCCGTTTGTCGCGAGTTCACGCAATTGCAGACGACCTGAGTTCCCCGCTCCCGCCGCGACGGGGCCCGCGACGATTTCGCCTCCCGCTACGTGCAATCTTCCGGAGGGCGCAAAGGTGCCGATACCGACGTTCCCGCTTCCGGTCACGCGCATCCGCTCAACTTCCGAGCGGGTTCCGGCCGGGGTCGTGTACACCGAGAAGAACCCCGGACTCGAGGTCGAGGTCCAATCGTCCTCGGCCATGAACATCACAACTCCCGCCTTACTCCAATCGCCGACCGTGCTGCTCGCGGATCCAAGGAAATCGACAACGCCAAGGAGATCATCCTTTTTCACCGCCGCCGGACTCGAAACGTTGCCGCGCGCGCTACCCAAAATGACGGCCGCACCACCGGTCAAACCGGCGACACTTCCCTTATAATTGTCCACGCGGACGTTCGGATATTTCTCCGAGGTCGAGGAATTGTTACGCAAGTAGATCGACGGACTGTCGTCAGTCGCTTCCAGATGCAGATTACCTTCGGGACTTTGCGTTCCGATCCCGATCTTACCCGATGAACTCAAATGCATCCGCGGTAGATTATTCGTTTTGAAAACCAGATTTCGGTTGTCGTTCGTCCCGAGCGTGCCCGTCGCACCAAAGGAATTTCCGCCTTGCAGCCAACCCAAGGTCCCCATGGTCGTCGAGATATTGATCGAGCCCGCGGTCGACGCAATGGATATGCCCGCGCCCGCCGTCAAAGTCGCTTTCGCAAGTGTTCCGCTACTACCGATGAAGATTTGTCCGTCACCGGGCGCGGTGGACCAACCCGTTCCCCCGCGCGAGATCCCGAATACGCCGCTGACGATATCGTCCGTTTCGAGCGCGCGGAACGTGGGCGCCGTGCTGCCCGTAAGCGGTCCCGCCAGCACGGACCGCGCCGACTGAGCCGCCAAATCGAATCCCAACGTTCCACCCGAAGCGATCGTTCCCGAGCTCACCGCAAAAATACCGGGAGTCCGCAAATGAACGGCGACATCCGCGCCGACGCTTCCCCATGACAAATTGCCCGAACCATCGGTCCGCAGATACGAGCCCGCGGATCCATTCGCGGCAGGCCAAATCATTTGGTAATCCGTGAAAGAATTCGGCGCGCGGAAATGAATGGCGCCGGAACTCGCACCTTTCAAATAGATGTCTTCAACATAAGCCCCCGTTCCGTTGAACGAAGACGCAAAGATATTTCCCGATCCGTCGCGCATGACCAGGGTGTTATTCACATTATTCGTGGCTGCGTTTGTCGAGATCGAGAAAACCCCCGCGCCAAGATCCAACTCAATTCCGTTACTCGACGTGAGTGGCATCGTGCCCAACGTTCCAGAGCCAATCCCCATCATCACCTGGCCAATGCCGATACTCGAAAGATCGAGCCCCGTTCCGCCGAACTGCAGCCCCAGAGTCCCCGAGGTGATTTTCTCCGCGCTGAGATTCGGAATATCCGTTGCGGCCAGCGCACGGAAGGACGGAACGCCGGACGTTCCTTGCGGCGCCGCGAACACATAGTTGTGCGTCTGCGATTTCAGAGTCAAAGAAAGGTCGCCCGAATTCACAATCGGCGAATTGCCAACGTCGAAAATATCCGTCGGAGCGCTCAGACCCACGCTGGTGACCGACCCCCCCGTGCCCCAGCCCGTATTCGGATTTTTACAGTTATTTCCGTTGATGTCGCAAATCTCGGCGGCCGCGATTTTCCCTGCCACGTGCAGAAGGCCCGACGGTGCGCTGGTGCCGATGCCGATTCCCACCGAGCCGCCGTTCAAGTAGGTCGGGCCATTGGAATCGAGGCGTATCAGCGGAGTGCCCGAGGCGGAACTCTCCGAGTGACCATAGATGTTCAGATAATTGCGGTTGGTCTCGCGGCCCATGCGGATGCTAATCTTCTCCGGCGTTCCGGTGTGGGAGAAGTCCCAGCTTCCGATACTTTGGATGTTCAAAAACTTCGTTCGCGTATATCCCGAGTTATCGTTGCCGATAATCAAAGTCGAGCCGGCATGAGTGTCTCCAACCGCGATGGCGCCCCGGACCGTCAATCGCTCCGGGATGTCGTTAGGAGCGGCGCCGATTCCGACGTTTCCATCGGCATTGATCATCATCCGTACTTGGCTGTTCGTTCCGAAGCCGAGGTGGCCCGTGGCGGACATCGTCATGAGCGACGCGGAGTGGGGACCGAGCCCACCCACCGCGTTCGAACTGTTCAGCGAGAGAATCGCGGCGGTCGCGAGGCTGTCGTTCCCCAGAAAGATCGCCGTGGCCGCAGCACTGTTATTCGAACTGTTGCGGACCGTGATGCCCTGACCGTTCGCAACGTTTGCTTGCACGTCGAAAATACTGTTGGGATTGTTCGTGCCGACGCCCACCCAGCCGTCATCATAATAAGTATTGGAGGCATTCAGTTTCCAGGGAGAAGCTCCGGTGGAGCCGGTGGAGCCTGTGGCACCTGTGGCACCTGTGGCACCTGTGGCACCTGTGGCGCCCGTTGCACCTGTGGAACCCGTTGCACCTGTGGAACCCGTTGCACCTGTGGAACCCGTTGCACCTGTGGAACCCGTTGCACCTGTGGAACCCGTTGCACCTGTGGAACCCGTCGCACCTGTGGAACCCGTTGCACCTGTGGCACCTGTTGCACCTGTGGCACCTGTTGCCTGTGGAACCCGTTGCACCTGTGGAACCCGTTGCACCTGTGGAGACCCGTCGCCTGTGGAACCCGTGCCTGGCGATTCCGTTGCACCTGTGGAACCCGTCGCACCTGTGGAACCCGTTGCACCTGTGGAACCCGTCGCACCTGTGGAACCCGTTGCACCTACTGTACCTGTAGCACCGGTCTCACCTGTTGCGCCTGTCGCACCCGTTGCGCCCGTCGCACCCGTTGCACCTGTCGCACCCGTTGCACCTGTCGCACCCGTTGCACCTGTCGCACCCGTTGCACCTGTCGCACCCGTTGCACCTGTCGCACCCGTTGCACCTGTCGCACCCGCTGTACCTGTGGCACCGGTCTCACCTGTTGCACCTGTCGCACCCGCTGTACCTGTGGCACCGGTCTCACCTGTGGCACCCGTAGCACCTGTGGCACCCGTAGCACCTGTGGCACCCGTAGCACCTGTGGCACCCGTAGCACCTGTGGCACCTGTGGCACCCGTAGCACCTGTGGCACCCGTAGCACCGGTCTCACCCGTCGCACCCGTTACACCCGTCGCACCCGTTACACCCGTCGCACCCGTCGCACCCGTTACACCCGTTACACCCGTCGCACCCGTTACACCTGTAGCACCGGTCTCACCCGTTGCACCTGTAGCACCCGTGGCACCCGTCATGCCACCGCCCGCGGGCTGGCACTCCCACTGGGTCGTGCTCTGATTCCATTGCAAAACGTCCCCGTCCGCACCACAGTTGAAAGGCAGCGCCTGCTTCAAGCCAACATCGTAGCCCAACAGCTGCGTGGCGGTCCCCGGCGTACCGTAAGTCAGATAATCCTCCGCCACTCGTCCGCCCAATTTTTCCGAGTCCACGGCTTGGTAATAGGGTTCGACTTCCTGGCGATCGACTTCCACAAACGCGGCGGAGCCGATCTTCACGCTGACCACGATGTCGCGTTTACGCAGAGCCGAAATCGTGTGAGGTCCGCCGGTCGCCGCGCCCGTCACCGGATCACGGCAAGTCGCGACCACATCTTTCGCCGAGCTCAACGCGTCTTGGACGTTCGCGACGGCCATGAACTGATCGGCATTTTGCAAAACGCCACCGTCGATGCGGATCGAAAAGTTGCCGTCGATGTCGGTCGTGACGGATTGCGTGTTGCGATAAAGATAGCAGGTGTTCGCCTTGATCTCGATTCGCGCGCTGATCGGGCCGGCATAGGGTTGACCGCTCGAATCGAACAGACGCCCCGAGTAGACCATCTGCGTATCTTCGGCCGGGGCCGCGAACACCGCGAAGCTCGTGAACATGGACAAAAGCAACGGGATCAGGCGGATCATTGCACGACCCCCTGAACTTGGATTTGCACCGAGGTGGTCCCGTCCGTCAGCGTGGCCGCGCGGATCGGTTGCGATTCAAGCTTTCCGCCTTGCACGCTGAATCCACCCGACAGGGTTTTCACCTTGCCGCCCAAGCGATTCAGACCGATCGAGCCGACCGCGAAGAAGCCGCGCACGACCCGTTTGAGTTTGAAAATCGTCGGCGTCGTCAGCCCGAAGTTCGAACGACCACGAAGCAAGCCCGTCACTTCATCGCCGTGCTGCATCTGCATCAAACGGGACCACCGCTGACCGACGTTGCTGACGTCGTAGGAAAATTGGCAATGCGACGAACACGAAGCGAGATCGATTTTGAAAGAGGATTGCGGCGTGTTCTCGAGTGGAATCCACGAACCGCCGTTGTCCATGCTCACTTCCAGCGAACTCACCAGTTTGGAAACGCGGCCGCTGAACGTCAGGTCGTAGAGCTCGAGCGAACGCGCTTCGAATGTGTCACGATCCAGAATGATGGGGGGTAACTCTTCCGTCGCGGAAATGGTTGGCGAACCTTGGGTGCAACCCAAAGCAAAAAATACCGCCAAGCAGGTTAAAGCCAGCTGCCATTTCATCAGCTAACTTATCGGAATGAGAGGCTGTCCTCTTTATCATCAAAATTTGGAAAATCCCTTTTTAGACTAGAGTCTTAACCTTCGTGAAAGCGCTCAACTCGACCACCGACGCGACGAAAACTCGGACTTTCAGCGTGTCAGCCTGAGCCGGACTTCGTTCCGGGACGGAACAAGATACGGTTCAAATTGACTCAGGACGGGTCGCGCGAAACAGTCAGAGTATGCGTCACTTAGCCCAATGCTTGATCGCCGGAGTTCTTTTGATGTCGACCCTGCCCGCATGGCCCCGAAACCTGCCCGCGGAATTTAGAAACCTTAAGTCGCTACCGAAGGTCGTGGTCGACCTCCGCTACGCCTCGACCAACAATTTCATGAAAAAGAACGTCTACGGCGACTTCAAAGAGACCTTCCTGCACGAAAAAGCGTTCGGCATGTTGAAGGCCGCCAGCGAAGAACTCGACCGACGTCGGCCCGGCTACAAGCTCATCGTCTTCGATGCCCTCCGTCCGCGCAGCGTTCAGCGCGTACTTTATTCGTTCGTCGTCGGCACACCCGAAGAAAAGTACGTCGCCAATCCCGACAAGGGCGGCATGCACAACTACGGATTCGCCGTGGACCTTTCCATCGTCGACGAGCAAGGAAATGAACTCGACATGGGAACGCCGTTCGACGACTTCACCGATCTTTCGCAGCCCCAACTGGAAGAGAAATTTCTGAAGGCAGGGAAGATTTCGGAAAAGCAGGTCGCGAACCGCAAACTCCTTCGCGAAGTCATGGAAAAACAGGGTTACAAAGTGCTGCCGCACGAATGGTGGCACTTCGACGCGCTTCCCGGCGACCAGGTCCGCAAAAACTATAAAATCGTGGAATAGAAAATCAGCCGAACAACGGCCAGCGTTCGCCCGTCCGCATCCGCTCACGGAAAGCGTCCAGCGGCGCGCGCGCGTCCACCAAAGGCTCGCGGTGTCCGGGACACAAAGTGTCCACGGGCAATTCCAGAAGACGTTCGATCGAACGTTGTCCCGCATCCAGATCCTCGGTCACGGGGCGCGACATACGCCGCACCTGACCGCCCACCGTCGCCAGCGCATCGCCGGCGAATAAAGTTCCCGTCTTTTCGTCGAAGACCGCCAGATGACCCGGCGTATGTCCCGGCGTCAGCACGATACGAAACCGATCATGCAAGAGCTCGCCGTTTTGGACTTCGACGAACTTCTCCAGGCGCACGCCCGGACCGCCGTTCAGCAAGCCTTTGAACAGCACGAGCGGCCCCTCCTCGGGAATCCAGCGACTCAAACGACCGCCCAAGCCATTATTCACGGGCCGGATCATCATCGAGCCTTCGGCCGAATGACAGTAGATCGGACAACCCGCTTCGTTCTGCAGAAGAAGTGAGCCCGCGGAATGATCGTTATGCCAATGTGTCAGCACGCAGCCCGCGACGTCGGTCATGTTGCGGCGAAGTTCGCGCAGGGCGCACCAGATGTCGTCGCCGCCGGAGCTCATCCCCGCGTCGATGAAGAACAACCGACGCTCGTCGATCTCCACCACGTAAGAACACGTCAGATACGACGGGCGACGAATGCACCAGATCTTCGGCACCACCGGAAAAAATTCGATGCGTCCCCCGCGTGATCCCTTCATCGCGGCAACCGGCCGATCAGCACCAAACCCTGCGTACTCGGGATGGAAAGGTAAGCGAAAATGTCCTTACCCATGTCGCGAACTTCGATCGAACCGCGTCCATCGTAACGGTAGGCCATGTTTTCACGAAAAACTTCGAACTCCAGATCCGGCGTCGTCTTCAACAGCACTTGTTCCATCGAATTCACGGCGACCATGGAAACGCGGTTCGCCAACTCCGGCGCCACCGTGAAGGTCAGATTGAAATTCGCGCGATCGAAAACGAGCATGATTTTAGACTGATCACGCGAAACCCAGAACAGCGCGAGCAGATCCCCGCCCAGCGAAACCAAACGCGTATTCGCCTCGCGCACCAGGATCGTTTCCATGCCGAAGCGTTGCCCCTCGGTGGCCGCGTCGGTCCACTCTCCGACAAGCCCGGTCAATTTGTAGACCCTGACCGCGCGGATTCCCAGAATCGGCGGCGCCGTCGGATAACGATAGAATTTCGCTTCGCGCGGGCGCTGCACGACCCAGTCGTCGACGTCCTTGATCAAACTTGCGATGTGACGATCCAAAAGAACACCCACGCGGTGGGTTTCTTCCGAGATGACCTCGGCCGTCGCACGATATTTGTAGACCTGGTAGATGCGCACCAAAAAGATGGCCGCCAGAATGAAACCGAACGTCCCTAAGCCCCAAGCCACCGACGATGGCGTATACATGCCGAAACGGCCGATACGCAATCGAGTGGGACTGGGGTTGGGCGTGGTGGTTTCGAGGTTCACGTTCTAGTCTTGTTCGTCCGGTTTCTCTTCGGGGGGACGCTCGGGTCCGATCTTGAAGTTCTTGAACTCTTGACCGTCGTAGCGGAAAAGCTGCCCCTCGTTGTCCATCACCGTCGTCAGATTCACCGGCCGCGACCAGAGCGCGTACAGGTTCTTCATCGTCTCGGTCATGAAGTCGGGTTGCAGATCGATGCCTTCCCACATGTGCGACATCAGAAGTTCACCACGGTTTTCAAAGTTCGCGTCTTCCACGCGGATGATCGGTTGCCCGAAGTTCGTCATGTGGAAAAGCAACTGAGCTTTGATCGCCTTGAAATCCCGGGTGTTCACTTCGAACGCCTGAGTCTTCTTATTGAATTTGTAGACGAAGAGCTTATTGCGGACGCAGAAGTCTTCCGTCAGGAACTCGTCGATGAAGGTGACGTCGTTGTAGATCTTCCGCACCTGGAAGATCTTCTCGCGGCCTTCCATCGTCTTTTTGTCCCAGTGTTTGCGTTCACGCACGTCGTCGCATTGTTCCCACTCGCGACCGAACTGTCCTTTGTTCCAACGCTCTTCGATATCGCGGAAAAGCTCGATACCGACCTTGTAAGGATTGTAACCCTGGGGGCTCATGGCCACGGTACCCGAATGGTGATCGGCGTAGTCGATCACCTCGGCGTCGGTCAAAATCCGCTGGGTCATCAGGGTCGTGTGCCAATAAGACGCCCAACCTTCGTTCATCGTCTTCGTCATCCCTTGGGGCGCGAAGTAGTAGGCCTCGTTACGGATGATCGAAAGCACGTCCTGCTGCCATTCTTCCAAAGGCGCGTACTGCAACAGGAACTTCAGCACGTCGCGCTGGGGCTCGGCCGGGAATTTCTGCTGCTTCATCGACGCTTGCGCGAGCTTCGCCTTCTGCTCCCTCACGAAATCCGGAGGATTGATGTAGTCGCGCATATACTCGCGGTCGTAACGAAGCAGGAAGCTGTCGCGCGGTTTTTCGCTCGCGGCGGACTCTTCGCGCCGGGACGGCGGGTCGGCGTAAACCGAATAGCGGTCGATCAGATTCTCGAGCGAGAGGCACTTGTCGATGAAGTCCTCGACGACCTCGATGCCGTAGCGGTCCATGTAGCGACGGATGCGGGTCGCATGGTTCGCCATGGTGTCCATCATCTTACGATCGGTCTTCGAGAACCAAACGTTGTTCTTGAAGAAGTCGCAGTGACCGTAAACGTGCGCCATGACCAGCTTCTGGTCCATGTGCATATTGCCTTCCATCAGGTAGGCATAGCAGGGATCGGTATTGATCACCATTTCGTAGATCTTCGAAAGCCCGTACTCGTAGGATTTCGAAAGATGCTCGTACTCCATACCGAATTTCCAGTGCGGATAACGCACCGGAAATCCGCCGTAAGCGGCGAACTGGTTGATTTGATCGTAGGTAATCAGCTCGAAAATGGTTTCGAAACAATCCAGGCCCACCTCTTTCGAGATCGCCAGAATCTTTTTTCGTTCCGCTTCGAGTTCCGGAGTCAAATTACCCATACGCTCACTTCCCTTTGCCTAAAAAGTCTTTGATCGAATCGAGGATCTTATCGCGACTCTCGATCTGGCTAAGGATGATGCGATCATCCTCTGGAAACTCTTTCTGCAGATCCTTCAGGAACTGACCGCTGCCGTACTTCGACTCCACTTGTCCGTAACCGAACATATTGCAGTTCGGGATGAAAAATTCGCGCAGCATACGGATGCACAAACGCGTGTCCTCGCCGCTCCAGTTGTCCCCGTCCGAAAAGTGAAACGGATAGATGTTCCACTCGTTCGGCGGATAATCGGTGGCGATGATCTCTTGCGCGAGCTTGTAGGCCGAGCTGATCAAGGTCCCGCCCGATTCGCTCGTGCGGAAGAACGTGTTTTCGTCGACCTCTTTCGCCGCCGCATCGTGGATGATGAAGCGGGTCTCGAGGCCCTTGTAATGGCGACGCAACCACGCGTTGATCCAGAAGCTTTCCAGACGCACGATCTCTTTCTGCTCGTCGCCCATGGAGCCCGAAACGTCCATCATGTAGATGATGACCGCTTTGGTCATGGGCTTCGTGATCGTTTTGAAGCTGCGGTACTGGAAATCCCGCTTGATCGGCACGATCACGGGCTCGTCGGGATTGTAGACGCCCGACGAAATATAGCGCTTCAACGCGTTTTTGTACGAGGACTTGAAGTGACGAAGGCCCGCCGGCCCCACGGGCGCAAGCCCCGAGTACTTGGTCTTCGTCGTTTCGATGTTCTTTTGCCCTTTGGGCTGGATATTCGGAAGTTCGAGCTTCTCGCCCAGAATCTGCGCGAGCTCGTCGATCGTCAGCTCGGTCTCGAGCATGTGCTCGCCGGGATCGCTTCCCGCTTGGCCCTGGCCATCGCCCGGATCGCCGACGCCTTCGCCGGGCTGGCCTTCACCCTGCCCGACGCCGCCTTTTTGCTTCGGCCCGTAACGGAAGTTCGGGATGTCGATCTGCGGAAGCGGAATTTTGACGAACTCGTTCTCGCGCTTACCGATCATCTCGCCTTGCGAGACATACTTGCGGAAGTTCTCTTTGATCTTCCCTTTAACGATGTCGCGAAAACGGTTCTGATCTTCTTTGATCGACATGTAACCCCAACTTATTTGTTCTTCACATCTCCACGCGCGTAGATGCTCGCCACGTAGTGGAGAATGTCGATGGCCGAGATCTCGTCATAACCGAACTCTTTAATGAGGCGGGTTTTAACGATATCGATCTTTTCCTGCGTATCCTTGTCGACGACCGAGCTGACCAGCGAGGTCAGCTTGATGCTGTCCTTCTGATCTTCGAACAGCTTCAGCTCCAAGGCCTTGTGCAGGCGTTCGTTCATCTTGTAGTTGAACTTCTTCCCTTCAAGAGACAGCGCGCCGATGTAGTTCATGATTTCGCGGCGGAAGTCGTCTTTGCGCGATTCGGGAATCTCGATCTTCTCTTCGATCGAGCGCATCAGGCGATCATCGGGTTCCTCGTCCTGACCGGTGAAGGAGTTACGGACGCGCTCCTTCTGCGTATAGGCCTTAACGTTGTCGATGTAGTTCGCGCACAAACGCTGCAACGCCGATTCGTCGGCGCTGATCGCGCGTTGGACTTCGCCTTTGATGATCTCTTCGTATTCTTGGCGAACGACGCCCAAGAGCTCACGGTACTCGGCCTTCAGCTCTTCGTTGGCCAGCAACGAATGGTTCTTCAAACCCGACTCGAGCTCGTTGATGATCATGAACGGGTTCACCGAACCGCGGTTGTTCTGCTGCGCCATCACGATGGCGTTTGAAATCTTGTCCTGGATATAACGGGGAGAGATCCCTTCCAGCCCTTCGCGTTGAGTTTCCTTGCGAAGCTCGCGGACGTTATCTTCCGTGTAACTGGGAAGGGTCTTCCCGTTATAAAGTTTGAGTTTTTGCAGACGCGTGAGGTTCGCCTTCTTCGGCTTTTCCAAACGGGTCATCACGGCCCACATCGCGGCCATCTCGATGGTGTGCGGTGCGATCGAAATGCCGCGAATCCGCTTCGAGTTGAAGTCCTTCTTGTAGATGTTGATCTCGTCCTTCCACTTGGTGATGTAAGGAATGTCGATCTTCACCGTACGGTCGCGCAGGGCTTCCATGAATTCGTTGTCCTGAAGCCGGCGGTACTCGGGTTCGTTCGTGTGACCGATGATGACTTCATCGATATGCGTCTGCGCGAACTTCTTCGGCTTCACGCGATGTTCCTGCGAGGCGCCCAAAAGATCGTAAAGGAACGCGACGTCGAGTTTCAGAACCTCGACGAACTCGATCATTCCGCGGTTGGCGACGTTGAATTCACCGTCGAAGTTAAACGCGCGCGGATCCGAATCCGATCCGTACTCGGCGATCTTGCGGTAATTGATGTCGCCCGTCAGCTCCGTCGAGTCTTGGTTCTTTTCATCTTTCGGCTGGAAGGTGCCGATCCCGATGCGGTCGGCTTCCGACAGCACCATACGTTTCACCTTCACGTGCGAAAGGACTTTCACCAGATCGTTGTTATAACGCTCCATCAATTGTTTGAAGATGAAGCGGCTTGGGGGCGAAAGTTCGCCGTCGATATTCACGCGGAAAGCGCCTTCTTGGCCACGGTTCAGATCGTCGATGACCGTCGCGCGCATCCCTTCCGGGATCAGCAGTAAAGGCTCTTCGTGCATGGGGCTCGGGAAGACTTTCGCTTCCTTACCCAGCAGACCGTTCAGTTCACCTTTGGTATCGATCCATTCGAAGGTGTACATCGCGCCCGCTTCGGACTTCGAGTACTCTTCGATTCCTTTCTTCAGCATACGGCAGACCGTGGACTTCGCCGAACCGACGGGACCGTGTAGAAGGATGACCCGCTTTTCGGTTCCGTAACCGAGCGCCGCCGATTTCAGAACGTTCACGAGTTTCATCAAGGGAACGTCCATCCCGAAGACGGCGTCCTTCCCGTTATTCTTCGCATCGTCGAAGAATTTGTAGCGGATGATCGGCTTTTTGAAGTCGACGTACTCTTCCGTACCCGCTTCCATGATCATGTCGTACATGCGTTGGAACGCATTGCGCGTGATCCGGGGGTTCGCCTTCACGAGGTTGAGGTATTCCTCAAAGCTCCCCGTCCAGTTGGCGTGGTAAGTTCCGCTCTGTTGTGTCCAATTTTGCACTAGAGACTGAAAGTCCACTTTCGCCATGGGTCCCTCCTCGACGATACGGGAACCCCCCGGCGATGACCGGCGTGGGGTTCCGTTTCAGTATGACCGAATTCTGTCTCAGAAGGGAAAAAGAAGATCGATAAATTCTCGATCTTGCTTGTTTTTAAACGCCGCTCAGGAATAAGCGCGGCTTATGGTTTCACGGATTCGTAATTGGGCGGCACATTCAACGTGAAGGCTTTGTTCACGTCCTGGACCTTCGTCGGGACTTCCTTCAAACGAAACTCAAAATCGTAGCGCGGGTCCGAAATCGAGACCTTTTTGAAATCCCCCGAACGGTCGGACCATGTCACTTTTCGAGACTCCGCCGCCTGCGTGCACTCGGCCAGCAAGCCACCGCCATCACGCGTACAGCTCCAACCGTCGCCACGCAGTTCTTGATCGCGTAACAGCGCCGAAATCCACGCCGGGTCCAACGGCATCCGGAGACTCCGCGCCAGCGCCGCCCGGTTAGCCGAGCCCTTATAATATTTTTTGTCCCGCGGAAGGATGGCCGTCATCTCGCCGTCATTCACCACCGCGGCCGCCAGCACCACCGCGAAGTTCGCGTTCACGTCGATGCGCAAGCGCTCACGTCCCATCGCCAAGAAATCCATTTCGATGGTGTGTTTACGATCCTGACGTCGGTCGAAGACTTCCACCTTCGAAGTCCATTGACGCAGATTCTCGTCCGTTTTTTCCTGTTCGCTTAAAGGAGCGCGGCTCGCGCAGCCCATGATTGTCAGCAGCAGAAATGCGGTTGTAATCTTTTTCATTCCTGGGATTCTGGCAGAGCCACGTGGACCGGGCAATATAGAATGGAGAACATGACTTCCCTCTCGAAATTCGCTCTAAAAATCGCACTGATCCCTTTGACGTTGTGCGCGCTCGCGGGGTGTTGGCAAGAGGTCGTCACCGGTCATCCCGAGGACAAAATCCGTCCGCTCAACGATACGGATGTGGAACGTTTGGAAGAGGCGCTCGAAAGTCTGGGCCGCCCCGAAGCCGCGCTCCGCATCGTTCTGCAGAACGCATCGAGCCCCCAAACTCCCGCGAAAACCACGGCCCTCGCGAACACGCTGCTGCCGTCCGTCTGCGATCTGAGTTCGCAATCCACCGACAATAAATGGGGACCCGCCGATCTTCGTCTGAGCGCGGTCGGCGCCGGCTGCCCGGTCACCGCCGAAATCTCGACGGCGACCACGGAAGCGGGACTGCAAACCACGTTGCGCCTGACCTACGCGCGCCGGATTCCCGAGGCGCAGCACCTCGTCGACGCGCGCGAGGTGATTTCCTTCAGCGCGATCGGCAACCGCTTGCGCCGTCAAATCGTGAACGTGCCCGTCCCCTCCGTACAGACCGAGGACTCGATCCGCGGACGCGGACGCCTGCAAAACGGCGACGTGATCGAAGTGAACGTCTCGCAACGGACGCAAGCCGTGTTCGGGAAATCGACGCACGAATATCGCCACCGGCAGCTCACGCTGACGGTGAAAACGCGTTCCTTCTTTTTGGAGTCCGAAGACAAGAGCGAGGGCGGAAACTTCTATCGCCTGAATGGCAAAGACATTCCCGCCGCGGTCTTCGAGGATTACTTCTCGAGGTTGGGCTTCATCGGCAGTCTTTCGCCGTCCACGGACGCCGGCTGACGCCCATCCGCGCGAACCTGATACTGAATTTCCAACGCCGAGATCTTCTGCGTCAGTTCCCGCGCACGCGTCTTTGAATCCGCGTACTCCAGCGCACGCTCGTACATCATGCGGGCCTTCTCGATCATCTGCCCTTTGAAGTAGGCGTCGCCCAAATGCTCCGCGATGATGCTTTCCCGCGGTTGCGCCTGGTGCGCGCGCTCAAGATAAGAGATCGCTTCCGACCAGTTGCCGCGCTTGAACAGAATCCATCCGTAAGTATCCAGGATGAAACCGTCCTTCGGCTCGAGGTCAATGGCGCGCTGAGCGAGGTCTTCCGCCTCTTCGAGGTTATCCCCCAACTCCGCGAAAGTGAACGCCAGGTAATTCAGACCCTGCACGTGCTGGGGATCCATGTTGATCACCTTGCGCATTTGCGTGATCACTTTGTCTTTTTGTCCTTTGCGGTCGTAAACCGTGCCCAAGAAGAAGTTCAGCTGAACGTTCTCGGGAAACTGCGCCAGACCATCGTTCAAAACGCTCTCGGATTTCGCGACGTCGCCCTTCTCGTCGTACAGAGTCGCCGCCAACGAGTAGAACTGGGGAACATCCGACTTCTGCTTCAAAGCCGCGTCGACCAGCGTGATCGCCTCGTCGGTCTTGCGCTTCGTCTTCAGCAAATAGGCGGCATGAATGACCGATTCCGAATAGAATGAAGAGCCCGGGGGGACTTTCTTGAAGTGTTCGATCGCCTTGTCGGCTTCGCCCATCTCTTCAAAGACCGCCGCAAGGTAGAAACGGATCTTGTCCGAATCCGGCACCTGGCGCAGCACTTCGAAAAGCTTGTCCGCCGCCTGGGGATAGCGCTTCAGCTCGATGAGCATCAGCGCGATGCGCACTTTCACCGACAGCGCGTCGTCCGAACGCTTTTCGATGATCTCGAACTGCTCGAGCGCGTTCGCGAAGTCGTCTTGCTCCATGTAGACCTGCGATAGGATCTCGGCGATTTTTTCGCTGGGACCTTGATCGCGTTGGAAGTTCTTGTAAAGCGTCACCGCCTCCATGACCTTCCCTTGTTTGTTCAGAAGCTGTCCCAACGCCAGGACCGAGTCCGCGTGGTCGGGCTTTTTCTCGAGCGCATTGCGATAAGCCTTCGCCGCAAATTTCAGATTCGCGTCGCCGCCCTGATCGGTGCGGATGCGACCCAAGTAATAGTAGGCCATGTGCGGCGTCGCGTAGTCTTCGTTCTTCGCGAGCGACTCGAAGTACTTCACCGCCTTGGGATAGTCCTTCTTCTCGGCGTACACCGCGCCCAAGTACATCGGCGCCTCGGTGTTGTCCGGATTCAGCTCGAGAACTTTTTTGTAGAAATCGACGGCTTTGTCGTAGTCTTTGAGCGTCGAGTACAACCCGCCCAACAAGAGCAACGCGTCCTCGGACTTCGGATCCAAATTCGATGCGGTCTGCGCACTTTCCAAGCTCTCCGACAACATACCCAGTTTCACGTACTCGGCCGCCAAACGCAGATGCACCGCCGCAGCTTGGTTGTCGTAAACGAGCACCGTCTTGAAGGCCTCGATCGCCTTTTGATGCTGGCCATCGAAGCTGAGCGCTTCGCCCATGGCGTAGTGATAGTCGGCGCGCGTGCGCGTCGAAACTTGATCGACGCGATCATCAATCTGCGCCGCGTTTGCGGGAGGTTGCAGCGAGGCCGGAGCCCGGTTGCCATCATCGACCGCCGCCGATTGGTAGTATCCACCACCTTCAGTGCGACTCGTCGTATGCGAACAACCCACGGCGCCAAAGCACACCAACAGCATCAGGATTTCTAAGCGCCGGGACATGAGTCCTCCCTTTCAGGACTCTTCGGCGCAAACCGAGACGGGCTTGATTGATGGGGGGTCCGGAACTCGCCGCAAAGTTTTGATGCGAGGTATTTCGAAAGAAATTCCCTCCTTCGAGGGTCGATCTGACACCGAGAAAAAACGCGAAAATCCCCGTGATTTTGGGCTTTTAACGACCCTCCCGACGGGCAGCAAATGGTCTTTCAAGGATACTTAAACATCGAGAAGGACTCATGAAATTTGAAACCATTTCGGGCTACACCGAACTTGGGACGAGCGAGAAACCCGCCGTTTTCTAGACTCCGCCGTGACGGGTCGAAGGTCGATAACGCAATGTGTTTGGATGAGGGTCTAGGCTCACTTGACATCATGTGCCGCCCTGACTACTTTCCCGCCAGAACGAAAACCCAAAGAGTTATTAGGACTTAATCAGGGGGAGGCCAGTTTGATGAACCAGAACGACGCCGTTGGAACTATGAAGTCGGCGAACGCGAAAGTGAAAATCATTAAGCGTTACCAAAACCGTAAGCTCTACGACACACAGCAGAGCTGTTATGTGACTCTCGACGACATCGCTAAGATGATCCGCACAAACGAAGAAGTCATGGTGATCGACAACAAGTCGAAGAACGATATCACCGCGGCAACTTTGACTCAGATCATCTTCGAAGCTGAGAAGAAAGCTTCGCAGTACGCTCCGCTGTTCACACTTCGTGAAATCATCCAGAACGGCAACGGAAGCATCTCGAACTACCTGGCGAAATTGGGAGCATTCCCGCAAGACTACATGCAGAAACAGGCTGCGAACGCTCTCGCTAACGCTGAGCGCGCTTCGACAGACAGCGTGAAAGAGAATCTCGAGCAACGTGTCGCTTCGGCGGCGGCTCGCGCTTCGGCGGACACGACTGCAAAAGTCGCGGCGGAGAAGGCCACCATCCTTCCGGGAATGCAGGATGAGAACACTCCCATCCTTCCCGGTTCGACCAACAACGGAAACTTCGGCGGTACAAACTAACTTCGGTTAGAGATCGCGAGATTCTTGAAGAACCCGGCGCACAACGCCGGGTTTTTTATGTCACACGCAAGACGGATCCCACTCGGCGAGCATCACGTCGTCCTTAGCGCAGACTGCGCCACGCGTAGAACGTCTTCTGACCGCCACGAATCAAAATTTCGGGCTCTTCTTTGCGGTCGATCGTGGGCTGCCCCGTGACATCGACACCTTGGATCGTCATGCGGTAAGTCCCCGGCGGGACGGGAATGCGCACAATTTGAATGCTCTGCGGAAGAAGCGACCAGTTGCGTAGGTCCGCGCGGTCGCTCACCTGCATCGCGATGTCCGCCAAGAGGCCCAGCGTCTGATCCTTCTGTCGGATTTGATCCGCAACCACCTTCTTCGCGACGAAAGCCCCCACTTTACGCGCCACCATCCATGAATAGTCCGCGTTGAGCGTCGTGATCGCCGCATTTTCAAGATCGTAAACCATCGAAGATTTCCCGCGGTAATCGGGAGTCAGCCTTCCCCCATACAATGCGACCTCGACACCGTAGGTTTCCGAGCGCGAAGGCACCAACATCGGATAGCGAGAGTCTTGATAGCTGAAAGCTTTGCGCGGCCCCCAGCCCTGCTCATAGACCAAGATTAGCTCGCCCCAAGAGCGATCGACGCTTTCACTGGGATCGGTCACTCCCACGAACTGGGCTTTCCAACGATTGAGGGCATCCGTCCGACGGGCTAAACGCGCGCTCCGCAACAAATCACGAGGTAATGCGGGGATCGAGGGATCCAGTTTGTAGGTCCGCTCGTAAGCGATGTAGGCGTCGTCGTACTGCTTGTTCGTTTCATAAATCAGTGCCGAGAGATAGATCGCGAAGGGACTGTATTCGTAGTTTTCCCGGCCATTGTTACGGATGCGATTGATCTTGTCGTTGATGCGCCGGACTTCGACCATCGCGGAATCCCGCTGTCCCATCTGCATGAAATTCAGCGCAAGGTAAGCGTTCACGAGCAAGTTCTCGTAAGACTCGCCCTTGTATTGAAGCATTTCTTCCGAACCCAAGGTCGCCATCACGTTACGCGAAACGGATTGGTAATCGACTTCGTCAGCCAGCTTGTCGGCCTGCATGAACACTTGGTTCGAGTCTTGATAACGGCCCGAAATCCGCAGCGCGGTTCCGTACTCCATCAAGTTCAAAAGTTGATCGCCGTCGGGCTGGGCCGCGAGCCGACCGAGCTCGGCAACCGCTTCGTCGTACTGCTGGCTTTTCAGCATCAAGCGCGGCTTTTCGATGCGCGACTGGTGGGTCGCGCAACCCGCAAGCCCTAGCGCAAGAACCGCGCTAAAAAAAATGGAGGTCCCTCGCGGGAACCTCCATCGAATGAAAAAAGAAAGGGCGATGGCCATCGCCGTGCCTTCTTAGAGTCCGACCGCGCGCTTTTTGAAGGTCTTGCGCAGTTGTTTGTGATTGGTCCAAGAGATGACCGAAGTCTTCAGGTTGGTCAGGTTCAGGGTCAGCTTGTAATAGACCGTTTTGTCTTTGCCGACTTCTTGAACGTTCGAATCCAGACGACCATTGACGATGAAGTCCGCGCCGATCTGTCCGCCGGGACCTTTTTTCGTGGTCTCGTTCACCATGCCCGAATCTTGGTAGTTGTACTCGTCGGCGATATCCTGACGTGCTTCCTTATCGATGAACGCGACTTTGCCCGTTTGCGACAGCTCGACGCGCACCATATCCATGATGTTCTGACCGTCGATGTGTTCGCTGGTTTTATTCTGCAGGCTGGTGACCATGACGATCGGCGGAACTTTGGCGTTCGCGATCGTGGGATTTTTCACCATCGAGGCAACCAGATCCGCGACCGCTTTTTGCATGTCGGTTTCCGACCACTGATCGGTCATGAGGTTTTCACGCTCGGGATCGTCGTATTCACCTTTGACGAAGGCTTTCGGTCCGCAAGCCGACAGTGCGAGCATGGATGTCAGAAAAGTTCCGGCCACCAGTGACTTGAACAGATTCATGGGGTCTCCCTTGTTCCTAAATAGCTTTGGTGCCCTCTGATCTTAAGGAGCCCTCCCGATTCTGGGCAAGGGTAAAGTCCGCCTTGTGGGACGGCGCTCGGACACAGGACCAGACTCCGGAGCGTGGCTTCAGCGACACAGTTCCCCGCCTTCGTCACAAGTTTGCAACGCCAGCACGACATGGAACAAACTCGAGCTGAAATTCCGTCCGTACCGCTCCTTCCCGAACGCGGCGATTATTATGATCGCAGCGTTAAAATCGCCACGCTTTTGAAACAGCTTCTCGTGAACGCGTGGCAGGAAGAGGTCTGGGTGTTTTCGCTCAACTCCCACTTGGAGCTGATCCGTGCGCATCTCGTCTTCCGCGGAACTGCGGACGCCTGTCCGGTGCATCCGCGCGACGTCTTTCGCCACCTCATCGCCGACAATGCCACGCGCTTCATCATCGCGCACAATCATCCCAGTGGAAGATCCATGCCTTCACGCGACGATCTGCGCTTTACCGACCGCCTCGTCAAAGCCGGAGCGATGATGGAAATTCCACTCCTGGACCACGTCATCGTCAGCCGCGAGCAATTTTACAGTTTCGCGGACCACGGCCGGGTCAAAGGTCCTGGCACTTCGATTAAGCGAGTGTGAAGAAATCGCCGTCTTATCAAGAAGTCGCGAAAAACGCCGATGCTTCCTGGGTTACCCCCGCAGTCAGGAGTCGCGATGAGCTTTCGATCACAGATGCTTTCGGTTTTCGCCTTTCTTTGGGTCGGCCTGCTCATTCTCTCTTACCTGGCCTTCAGCTCGATCAACGACGTGACCTTGAGCTTCAGCAGCCTTTCGGACGAAAGCGTTCCGAAACTCGGGGATCTTTCCGGCCTGCGAAATCGCGGACGCCAAACCCATGGCGAAAGCCTGACCTTGGTCCTTTTCGGCGACTCGGCGGAGGTTCGCGCACGCAGCCTGCCGAGCCTCACCAAAGCCCTTGGCCGTTACGATGAAATCGCGGCCGAGTACGCGGGCCGCGGTCTGAATAGCGCCGAAGAAAAGGAACTCTTCCAAACCGCGCAAAAAGCATGGCAAGAGGTTCAAGACTTGGGTCGTAAAATCGAGGCGCAAGCCAAACTGTCCGAAATTTCGACACTGGATACTCCCGAAAACCGTGCGCTCCTGATCAAAATGGACTCGGCCGTAACCGCCCACCAGAAAAATCTGTTGGCGTTAGACGACTACACCGTCGCCGCCGGAGAACAGTGGACGAACTCCGCAACCGCCGCAAGCTCGCGAGCCAAACATTTGGTGCTCATTTTAGCGGGCATCATCATCGGATTCTCGATGGCCATTTCTTATTGGGTGGCGAACCGCATCTCGAAAGCCCTGACCCAGATCGCGTCCTCATTGCATCAAGGAGCGAACGAAGTCGCGAAGCAGTCCGACTCCGTCCGCGTCTCCAGCGTTACCCTGAACACCGCGACGGCGCGCCAAGCTTCGGCCGTGAATCAGACGGTCGCCGCCACCTCGGAAGTTGTCGCGATGATCGAGCGCACCACCGAAAGCTCCGAAAGAAATTTGGGAATCGCTCAAGAGTGCCAACAGCATTCGGCCCGCGGCCGCGCTTCGGTGCAACAAATGGTCAGTGCGATCGAGCAAATCCACGCGATGAACCACGATATGTTCACCCGCATCCGCGAACGCAACCAGGAGTTTTCCGAGATCTCGCGAATCATGGTCGAAATCCAAAGCAAAACGGCCATGATTAACGATATCGTCTTCAAAACGAATCTGCTTTCATTCAACGCCTCGGTCGAAGCGGCCCGCGCGGGAGAATACGGCAAGGGCTTCGCCGTCGTCGCTCAAGAGGTGGCCAAACTGGCGGCCACGAGCGGTGAAGCCGCTAAAGAAATCGAATCGCTACTGCAACTCAGCAGCGACCGTGTTTCCGAAATCGTCACGCAAACGGCGCAGATGATCGAAGAGATGATCGAAACGGGTAATGAAAAACTCGACGTGGGACAGAAAACCGCGACCTCTTGTGCCGAGGCTTTCGCCGATTTGAATGCTCGGATCGACACGATTTCTTTGACGACGGAAGAAGTCACCCGCGCCACGAAAGAACAGCTCGTGGGCATCGCCGAAATCAATCGTGCCATGCAAGACGTCAGCGATGCGACCGAGCTCACCGCCCAAAATGCGGAAGAGTGCTCATCCGCCGCACAAATCACGGCGGATCAGGTCACCCAAACGGAAATCTCGGTTAGCCAGCTCCTCCGCTTGGTCAACGGTCGCTCGCACGAGCCCGCCGCTTAGAACTTAGATTCTAACATGACGTACGCGAACGTGCTGTTCCGTACGTCGCGTCCCGCTTGATCCAACGTATCTTTCAAATACGCTCCCGGCAAAAAGGCCGCCGCGGCGGCGGACCAAGTGTTCGCTTTGTCTTGCTTGTAGCTCACGACCAAATCGATTTCGTTACCGATCTCTTTCGCCGTGCTGGTCGCCGAACCAAAAGCGCTCGTCCCGTTCGTACCGTAGCTACGACGATCCGTCGCGCGACGTTGGAAGTTGTAGGCCCAGAATTCCGTTCCCCACTTCTCGCTCCAACTTGATTTCACGTAAAGTGCTTGCGAGCTCAGATTGCGGCGGCCCAGAACATCGGCCCGGCCCAAGGGTTTGTTCGTCGAGGGGTACAGCTCGCTCCAGTTCTCGCCGGCCGAGGTCGCCTCAAGCCCGACGATATGTCCCGCCATTTCCGGAGTCGACAAATCCAAAACCCACATCTCGGCGTTCGATCCATCGCCGACGAAAGCGGTGCTGCCCGAGCCTTTCGCGAATTCCAAGGCGTAGGCGTAGCCGCCCGGTTTCCCCTCAAGGCGTAAACCGTAGATCTGCAAGCGGCTGGGGCCTCCGGTATCCGTGGTCGCGGTCACCTTCGTATCCAAATCCACACGTTCAAACGCGTAGATATGGAATGAACTGAGGGCTTGCCCACCAGCGTAGTTCAGGTAAGCGCCGTTCAAATCGCGATCGCCCCCGTCCGCTCCGTTACCGAGGTCGGCCACTTTCGCCTGAAACAAATCGAGGTTCAATGAACCAAGTTTTCCGCTGAACATCACGGTGTCGAAAGAACGACCGTAGGTTCCCCAATCCCCCGGCCCCAAAATAAATTGATCGCCGTAACGTAGCCGCATCCGACCGATCTTCGCCCGTACGACGTCACCCAACGGTACGTCGATGTAAGCTTGGAATGCGGTGATCGCGTCGCCAGGATAGGCACTGTTGCCGCTACTTTCCGTCAAGGCCACCGTCGGATTTCCCGTCGCGTCCTGACCGGGCGAATAGACTTCCTGACCGAATCGTTTCGCGAGCTGGGGTTCGATGACGATCTTCGCGCCCGACTCTAAATCCCAAGTGATGTTCGGGCGCAGACGCATCGAAAGATAGCTGCGGCTGGTGGTGAAACTCGAAGTCCGCGCTTGATCTTCGAAGCGCATACGTCCGGCTCCGGAAACTTTGATACCGGACTTTGATTTTTCAGCGGGGGCAACGGCGGGCGCACTGTTTGGGGGTGGCGCGGACGAGGCGCCCTCGAGGACTGCGTTGTTTAGCGGTGCATCTTGTGCGGTGGCGATCGCTACGGTGAAAAAGACTCCCCAAAACACTGCGCTCTTCATTCGAATCCTCCGTGTTACTATGGAGAATTGAACCGCAAAGATCGCGTAATGAAAATCCAATTCGGGGAGCTAGACCTAGCGGTAGGCCTCACCGGAAATTTGTCGCACGCCGATAACTTTCAGATCCGGCGAAAGCGTCACTTCGTAACCGTTACGTCGTGCGTTTTCGATGAATTGACGTGCGTATTCGCGACGATAATCATCGTCGTAGACGGGCTGCTGGGCGCCTTGGCCCCCATGCAAAAGCTCATTTTGAATAACGTCGTTCGCGGACATCGTCAGGGTGCGCGTATCGCGCAGGTCGCGGGCGGCGTTATTTTCAACGTTGTCGACATTCAGATTGAAAGCTTTGTTACTGTCTTTTTGGACGACGAACTGCCCCACCTTCGGAATGCTGAAGGTCGCCTCCATTTTGATCTTCTCTTTTTCAATCTCCATCTGTCGATTGGTCATCTGCACGTGGCGGTTGACCATGGTCTCAAGACGTTGACGATTCACGGGGTCTTGCACATCAATCGAGGCCGTGCGCCGCTGCTCGGAGGGTGGAGTCTTTCCTTCCATCCAGGCAAAAGCACCGACGGCGATCGCGCACGCGATCAAAATGATCGCGAACCGATTACGGTTCTGTTCCGGATGCTGGATCTGCGGATTTGAACGCGAAAGCGAAGGTGGACGCGGCACCATCGGGATGTCATTCAACGTGGGAGGTTTCGCCCGCGGTTTCTGAGACATATCCATATCCTACATCAAATTTGTGAAAGCGCTCCGCCTCACCCCACTTCCCGCCCCAATCCGAGACACCATGAGGGTACCTTACTCGGCTTTGCGGTTAATACTGGCTTTGAGGACGGACTCGTCGGGCTTGACCGGGATCATAACGATAAACTCGGTGCCCGTGCCGGGTTGACTTTTAACTTGAATGTCGCCGCCGTGATTGAGGACGATCCCGTAAGTGATGGAAAGTCCCAGGCCCGTCCCCTGACCGACGCCCTTGGTCGAGAAGAAGGGATCGAAGATCTTTTCCTGAACTTCCGGCGTCATGCCTTTGCCGGAGTCTTGGATCGAGATCACGACCATCTCGCCCTTGCCACGTACGCGCGTGATTTTCGTCGTGATCCAGATCCGGCCACTGCCTTCGATCGCCTGGACGGCATTCGACAGAAGATTCATGAACACTTGGTTGATCTGGCTCGAGAAGCATTTCACCTTCGGGATCGAACCGAAGTTACGCTCGATTTCGATGCGGCCCTTGATCTCGCCCTTGATCAGATTGAGCGTACTTTCCAAGGACTCGTGAATATCGAGTTCTTTGAGCTCGGCCGCCTCTAGCCGCGAGAAATTCCGCAGTCCCAAAACGATGTCGCGGGTACGGCGCGCCCCATCTTCGCAAGAACGGACCAACTTCGGTAAATCTTCTTTGATGAAGTCGATATCCAATTCTTTTTGCAGACGATGGATGTTGTGCGGGTTGCGTTCGGCCTCTTCCGCGTAACGCATAAGCTTTTCCGCGTAGTCGCGCAGATGGGACATATTCGAATAGATGAAACCGATGGGATTGTTCAACTCGTGCGCGACGCCAGCGACAAGTTGACCCAGTGAAATCATTTTCGAGTTGTGTACCAGCTTCGTCTGCGTGTCCTTGATCTGCAGATTCGCCTTTTCCAATTCGATGATTTTGTTTTTGAGCTCGGCGCGCGCGCGCGCGATGTTGCGGCTCATCGTATTGAAAGATTCCGTCAATAGGCCGATTTCGGTTTCGGACGTGACCGGAATTTCGACGGGCGAATCGTTGTTCTGAATGTTCTGAGTCGCGGCGACCAGATCCTGCAGCGGTTTCAACACCGCGTTCGAGCTGACCCAGATCATGATGATCAGAAGCCCCAAAACGGTGGCGACGACGACGTAAAATGCCAAATTCACGTTCCGCAGCACCGCCTTCGCGTCCCGCTTCGACGCCCCCAACGCCAGAAAGAAATCGGAGTTTCCGAAAGACATGGGATAAACCAAGAATCCATGGGGTTCACCGCGCACATCCAGGTCAAAAAAGGAATGTACGAGCGCCTTCGTGTACTCTTCGAAATAGCCCTTTTCGTACATCGAGAAATCCGGCAGCGTCGCCGCCGAGACCGCACCCGTCGGGCGCAAGATCATCAGCTCGAGCTTCATGCGCTCTTTCTGCTTGATCAAGAAACGTGAATCGAGATCGAGGCTTTGCTCCAAATAGCCGACGTGTTTACCGGCCGCGTTCGAAAGCTTCGAAAACAAGATCAGCGAAAAGCGACCGTTTTTCGAGTGTTCGACAAGTGCGTACTCATTCACGTAGCGAAGTTTATCTAAATTTTCCTGCGCGAGGACGAGGGCGCGACGGCCCGAAGGCACAAAGTCCTTCAACCGGCTTTGGTCATCACGGTAGACCGACGCGAGCATTCTTCCCTGACGATTGAAGAAGGTCAGGCTGGTCGAAATGTCGGCCTTTAACCAATCGAGCGCCGTCCGACGGATGCCCGCGACGTCCCCCGTAGAAAGGGTGTAGATGAACGGCGTATCCGCGGCGTAGATGTTCCGACGATCCATCATGGAGCTTTTGAAATCGTCGAGGATCGCGTCGATCTCACGTGCGTTGGCCGCCAGTCGCTGCGCGAGTTCATTGTCGATGGCTTGCTCGTATTTCAATACGGAATAACCCGTGACGAACGCCACAGGGACCACCGAAAACAGAATGAACCAGACGACGAGGATCGATCGAAGCGATCTTCGCGCGGTCCGCGGGGGTTTCTTTTTCACGACGACCCGAGCACTAAGGCTACTTTTTTTCCTCAACTTCGACGATCAGTCGAATGATTCCCTCGGGCATGACTCGCTCGTGACGCTCTTTGCTGATCACGAGTGTTCCATATTCCCGAAAGAACGCTTCCAGTTCTTCATATTTTGCTTCGGGAATTGTGAAATGGAAATAGGACCCCTGACCCTTCTGCCAGCCTAGGTCGACTTGTCCGGCCTTACGTCCACCTGCCGTGTTGACGAATTCAACCAGCTTGGGAGTCACGGCCTCGACGTTGGTCACCTGCAAGCGACCACGGTAAAGGAATCCGCGGAAAGCCACGGGATCTTGGGGTTTGGGCGCCGTCGCGGCCGCGATGGCCGCCGCCTGCGTGGGCGTCGCCACCGGTGCCTTCGCGACGACGGGCGCGGGAACGACCACCGGTGCCGGAGCGACAGCGGGAACCGCCGGTACGGCGGGTGTTTCGGAGCTGGCGCTCCGCTTCGGCGGAGCCTCGGTGGGTTTCGCCGTTCCCGGTGCCGTCGGCGCCTGCGCCGCCGGAGCCGCTGCGGGCGCAACGTTCGCGGCCGCGGGCAACGTTGTATTGGGACCGGCCACTTGCGGAACGCCGGCGATGTCGTCGACGGTTTTTTGCGGCGACGTGAACGCCGATTCGGGCACGCCCTCATCGTCAAAGACAACGTCTTTCACGAGCTCCATCAAAGTTTCGTCGGCGGTTTCGGGCGCGCTCTTACGTTGTTCGCGGCGAACTTCCGCGAGCGTCACGCTGCTGGTTTCATCCTGAATGACCTCGAAAAGCGCGTTCCAAGGAACGGCGATGGCGATCACAAAAATCACCGAAACGACCGCGATGGACTCAAGCCCCAGCTTCAAACCGGCGGGCCAGTCCTCGACGCGAAGTTTTTCGTTCACCTTGTCCATGAAGTTCGTCGAAACGCGAACGCGCTCCAGACTTTCATTCGACGCGCGGAAACTCGAAAGCCCATCCAGATAACCCAGGCCGCGACGGATGCGCTGAAGTTCACGCTGAAGCTCCGTATCGGTTTTCAGATACTCTTCCAACGCGAGCTTGCGATTGTCGTCGAGGGTGCCCTGCGCGTATTCGTAAAGCAGCTCTTCGGCGTGAAAGCGGCTCAAAGGGCGGATTCCGTCTTTCGAGTATGGGGTCAACTCCATGGGCGCCTCACTTGCGGGGTCGGTGCGTTTTCGAGTTTCAGCGAGAGTTTGCGAACCGCGCGGCTGAGGCGGTGCTGCAAAGTTCCGGCGCTCAGATCCAGCGCCTTGGCGATCGCCTCCAGCGGCAACTTCAGGATCAGCGCCCACACGACGACGATCAGTTCGTCGGGCGAAGCGCCTTTGAAATAGTCGCGCCAGGGACTCAGATCGATGTCCCGCGACTGGGCCGTGAGCGCGCTTTGCAAGGTGGCCTGCTTTCCTTTCAGCACCGCCTGATGATGGCGCTCGAACACGAGGTGGGTCACCTGCACAAACATGACGTCGAAGTTATCGTTGGGGCGCGTGCGCGCGAGCTGATCCAGGCGCTGATAAGCTTCTTGCGAGGCCTCTTCCGCGAGGACCTGATTCAAGAACGCGAACTGAAAAAATGTCAGGAGGGCCTGGGCCTGCTGATCGGTCATAACACTCTCATTTCCCCAAACCGGGGCCGTTCAATCAAGTCCAGCCGCCTGTATTACAAGCTTTTCATGCGGCCGAGGGGCTGGAAACGCCCCTATTCGATTGTGAGCTGGCGGAGCAAATCGAGTTCCTCGAGGACGCGGCCCGAACCCAGGACGACGCAAGTGAGCGGGTCTTCGGCGATGGACACCGGCAGTCCCGTGCGCTCGCGCAGAAGGACGTCGAGGTTCGCCAGCAAAGCGCCCCCGCCCGTCAAGACGATGCCGTTGTCGACGATATCGGAAGCCAATTCCGGCGGTGTTTTCTCGAGCGCCGTGCGGACGGCGTCGACGACTTCCGAAAGCGGATCCATCAAGGCGTCGTTCACTTGGCTGCTGGTGATCTCGATCGTTTTGGGCGCGCCCGCCACGAGGTCACGGCCTTTGATTTCCATCACGCGCTCTTCCTCGAAGGGATAAGCGTTACCGATTTGGACTTTGATGTTTTCAGCGGTGCGCTCACCGATCAGCAAGTTGAATTGACGACGAACGTAGTTGACGATCGCTTCGTCAAATTTGTCGCCCGCCACTTTGATCGACTTACAGTACACGATCCCGCCCAGCGAGATGACCGCGACACCCGTCGTACCGCCACCCATATCGACAACCATGTTGCCGCTGGGTTCGGTGATCGGCAGACCCGCGCCGATCGCCGCCGCCATCGGTTCTTCGATCAAGTACACCTCACGCGCGCCCGCCGACTGCGCCGACTCTTTCACGGCGCGTTTTTCGACCTGGGTGATTCCGTAAGGGACGCAGATGATAATGCGGGGACGGATCAGCGAACGTTTGTTCCCCATCGCTTTCTGGATGAAGTACTTGAGCATGGACTGCGTGACTTCGAAGTCCGCGATGACGCCGTCTTTGATTGGGCGGATGGCGACGATGCTCCCGGGAGTCCGGCCCAGCATGTCTTTCGCTTCTTTACCGACCGCGAGGACGCGGTTCTGGTTGCCGCGATAATTCCGTTGAACCGCGACGACCGAGGGTTCATTCAGGATGATACCTTGACCGCGGGCGTAGACCAGAGTGTTCGCCGTGCCGAGGTCGATCGCGATGTCATTGGAGAAGTAGTCGGAAACTTTATCGAAAAAACCCATCGGAGCCTTCTTAATGACCCTAGAAAAATCCCTCGAGAAGTCATGGGCTTTCCGGGTCCGCTGGAGATGCGAAATAGCAACAACGACTTCAGTTTAGACACTCACCAAAACGAGAGTCAATGCACGAGGTTAGAGGTTTTTCCCGGCGCCGACGCTGGGTGTTATTGCCCCCGCTTTTGGGTCCACTCGAGTTCGGATTCAATTCGCGCCCAAAGCGCCTGAACCTGTTCGTCTTTTTGCGCGTCCGTCCAGTTGAGGAACGACTGGAAAACCGCCGCCACCTTGGAAAGTGAGGCGGCGCCATGATCGCGTTCGGCGAGGAAAAGCGGGACACGGCGGAAGTAGAAATCCGCGATCGTCAGGCACATCGTCGTCGAAATCGCGTGGGCCGCTTCGTATTCGATCGCCGATTTCAGGCCCGCGAAGCTTTTGACCATATCGAAAGCCTCAAGCCCGTGGCGCTCCAGCAGCGTGCGGCACTCCTTCGCGGATAGCTTCGACGCCTTTTGCAGTTCGCGCGTATGCACGTCGAGGCGCTGGAAAACGTCCCGTGTCACCTTCGGGTTCAGCGGCGCCTCGGTCTGGCAAACGCCGAATTTCACGCGATCGCCAATGGGGAAATGCTTCAAAATTTCGTTCATCGTCTGTTCGGCGATCAGACGGTAAGTCGTGTACTTCCCGCCCATCACGTAAGTCACGCCGTGCTCATCCGTCGTGATCGTATGTTCGCGCGAGGTTTTACCCTCCGTGGTCGCGTCGTCTTTCACCAAGGGGCGAACGCCCGCGTAGGACGCGACGATGTCTTGCGCGGTGATGTTCAGGCCCGGGAAGTATTTTTCGATCACGCCCAGCAGATACTTCACGTCTTCGGCTTCGGCGCGCACGCCGTTCAAGTCACCTTTGAAATCCGTATCGGTCGTCCCGATGATCACCATCTCGTGGCGCGGGATCGCGAAAACGATCCGCGACTCGGCGGCCATGACGACCGCGCACGGAAGCGGGAAGCGTTCGCGCGTGAACGTCAGGTGAACGCCTTTCGTGGGACGGAGCTTATCCTGCCAGTCCTTGAAAAGCTGGTGTCCCAACTCGTCCGTCCACGGACCCACCGTCGACAGGAAGTGGTGCCCCCGAATCCAGAACTCTTCCCCCGTCCGCTCGTCGCGCGCCTTCAGCGCGACGACTTCGCCCTTTTCGTTTTGCTGCGCGCCGATCGCCTTCACGTAGTTCGCCGCGGTCAGATCCCGTTCGTTCGCCGAACGCAAAGTCTCGAACACCAGACGGTCGTCGTCCATGTAGGCGTCAGAGTAGGTGTAGCCGCCCAGCAGATCTTGGGGCTGAAGACTCGGCACCAAATCCACCGACTCCTTCGCCGACCAACGGTCGTGGCTTTCGGGAGCGTCGAACAGCGCCAGCGCATCGTACGCCCACATGCCCAGCCCCATTTTGGCCATGCCGACCCGTCCGCCTTGGTAAAGCGGAATGAAGAAACGGAGGGGGTGCACCAGGTGCGGCGCCAGATCGAGAAGCTTTTTGCGCTCGCTCAGCGCCTCGAACACCAGATGGAACTCGAAGTTTTCGAGGTAACGGATCCCGCCGTGAATGAGCTTCGATGATTTCGAGCTCGTGCCCGATGCGAAGTCGCGCGCTTCGATCAGCGCGACTTTCATGCCCCGCAAACACGCGTCCCGCGCGACGCCGGCGCCGTTGATCCCCCCGCCCACGATGACCAAGTCGAAAACCTGGCTTTGCAAACGTTGACGGTGAACGGCACGGTCGGCGGGCGAAAATGATTTCTTCATCGCGGTCCCTACGCTTTCGTAGTTTTGGCGGACAGAACTTGCGGATTCCATTCTTCGGCGCGCATGTGCTTCGTCGAGTTCAGCGTCGCCGGGCTTTTCGGGAAATAAACTTTCTGCAGATGCTTTTCGCGGCTCAGGCGATAAGCGAGGTCACTGATCTCATCGCGCACTTGCAGCGACGAGTACTGAAGATGCTCCACCCACAAACTCTGCGTCTGCCCGTCGAGGAAGAGCAGCGGCTGCGCGATGAAGTAACCCATCAACAATCCGTCGTCCGAAAACTCCGACTTCACGGCCGTGTCGCGCGCGAGAAAACTCCATCCCATGGGAATGTAGTGCTCCAGCGCTTCTTTGCGCCAGCGAGCGTTCCACGACAAAAGCGCGCGGTCCTCTTCGTTGAGGATTTGTTCCGCGAGCTTGCGTTGTTCGTAATCCAAAATCTCGGGAATTTCCGAGACCTGAACGATTTTGAAATCCAGTGACATAGCCGCATTATCTACATAGGCTTCGATTTGTGAAGTACAAAAAGAGCTATAAAAGTTGGCCCGATGAGATTTGGCGGACTCTCGAAAAAGCGCTCGCCGACGAGCTTTCCGTCAACCCCCGGCCGGTCGCCGCTTTCGATGCCGACGGCACCTTGTGGGACACCGATCTGGGCGAAAGCTTTTTCAAGTACCAGATTAAAAATAGCAACTTACCGAACATGCCCGCCGATCCCTGGCGCCACTACCGCGACTGGAAAGAATCCGGCGATCCCCGCCCGGCCTATCTTTGGCTCGCGCAGATCAACCAGGGTCAGCGCCTGGAGCAGGTCCAAGCTTGGGCGAAAGCCTCCGTCGACAGCTTCGACCCCCTTCCCGTTTTCGAGGAGCAAAAGCGCTGGATCGAGCTTCTACTCAAAAACCGGGTGGATGTTTACATCGTGACCGCTTCGGTGAAGTGGGCCGTCGAACCCGGCGCCCCCTATCTGGGATTGCGCGCGCAGGACGTTCTGGGCGTGCAAACGAAAGTCGTCGACGGCGTCGTGCAGACGGAGCAATTCGGACCGATGACCTACCGGGAAGGCAAACCCGACGCGCTTCTCGCCGCGACCGGCGGACGTAAACCCTTTTTCTGTTCGGGAAATACCATGGGCGACTACGCCCTGCTGAAATCGGCGACCCGCGTGGGACTCGCCGTCGGCGCAGCCCCGGAGGGCCACGAACTCTGGAAAACCGAGGAAGACCTGCGCGGCAAAGCGGCCGAACACGGCTGGCTCGCCCACAAATTCTAGAAAACGCGGACTAAGCCCGCTCCCGAGTCCAAGCCGGGTCGAGCGCGAGGCGGGAGGAGGAAGGCGTACGCTGGCCGTACGTCGACGACGACCAACGATATCGATCGGCCCGGCTTAGGCTCGGGCCATCACTTTTTCGATGTCGGCGATTTCTTTGGGACAATCCTTGGTGAGGATGTCGATCCCGCCGTTCGTGACGAGGATGTTGTCCTCGATCCGCACGCCGATACCACGGTATTTTTCCGCCGCGCTTTCGTCGTTCCACGGGATGTAAATGCCGGGCTCGACGGTGAAGACCATGCCGGGTTCGATCTCGCGGCGTTTGCCTTTGCGATCCAGGTAAAGTCCCGCGTCGTGAACGTCCATTCCCAGGAAGTGGCCGATCCCGTGGGGATAGTATTTCTTCTGCAGATTCGCGGCGATGATGTCCTCTTTACGACCGGTCAACAGTCCCAGCTCGAGCATCGCTTCGGTCAGCAGCTGCGTTCCCAGATCCTGCAGATCGTTGAACGGAAGTCCCGGACGTACGGCCGCGATGACTTTCTTCTGCACGTCGAGCACCGCTTGGTAAATTTCGGCCTGCGCCTTCGTGAAACGTCCGTTCACCGGGTAAGTACGTGTGATGTCCGAGGTGAAATAGTTATACTCGCCACCCGCATCCACCAACAACAGATCACCGTCTTTCAGCGGTTGATCGTTGAAAACGTAGTGGAGCGTGCACGCGTTCGCGCCGCCGGCCACGATGGAGTTGTAACCCACACGGGCCGCGCCGTTTTTCATGATCTGGTACAGGAAGTAACCTTCCAGTTCGCGCTCGTTCACGCCGGGCTTCGTGTACTTCATGAGCTCCGTGTGCGCGTTCGCGGTCAGCTCGCACGCGGTCCGGTGATTCTGAATGTCGAGGTCGGATTTGATCACGCGGAACTCGCCCAGGAACTCGTCCGCGTCGAACACCGGCAGCAGGCCGTAACCGCTGCGGCCCGTGCTCAGCTTGTGATTCAACAAAGCCGCGTTCATCCAGCGGTCGACTTCGGGATTTTTTTGGAAGCGGAAGTAAAGCGCGTCGGCCTTCGCCATCAGGCCCGCGATACGCTCCTCGAACTGTTCGATCGGATAGACTTCGTCGATCTTGAAATCGGTTTTCGTCTGCTTAGTTCCGAAACGGAAACCGTCCCAAGTCTCGCGTTCGACGTCTTTTTCGCGCAGGAACAAAACCGTTTCCGGAGTCCGCCCGGGCCGGAACACGAAGATGCTTTGCGGTTCTTCGAAACCGGTCAGGTAGTAGAGGTTCGAATCTTGGCGATAGGGATGCTCGACGTTGCCGTTGCGTTTCGCTTCGGGCATCGAAGCGACGACGAGGACTCCGTCTTTGAGTTTTTCCGCCACTTTTTGGCGGCGCTCTTGGAAGAGTCTCATGTTTTCAAGCGGTCGGCGCATATCGGATCCCTTCTGGAAAGCCGCCCGCGCTTGAAACGGAGTGTGAACTCAGTCGAGTCCGTACTTCTTCAAAATGGGCTTCAGGCCCTTGGCGGCGGCTTCTTTCCCCTGCTTTATCATGTCCCGGCGCCGAGAAAAAGACGTGATCTCGTCCGACAGCGGAATCCTCAGCACGTCGTCCACCAGGGTGGCCTGACTCGTCAGATGCGCCTGGGTCAAATTCCAGATGAGCTGAACGTTTTCGTCCCCGCGCGCGGGAAGCAATCGGCCCCGATCACCCAGGACGTCCACGTAAATCAGGTGAGTTGCCCCTTTTTGACGCATATATTTCGCAAGCACCGTCAGCTGGGACGCGGCCGCCATATGTCCTTCGTAACCGCGGAAGATCGGCGGATAGGACAGGCAAAAAGGCATGGCCTGCGCGTAGCCGCCCTTATTCAGGATCAGGATCTGCTGTTTTTCATTCTGGTAGGTTAGGCACGCGAAGGGAATGCGTGCGTCATCGATCCGGGTCGCTCCGAACTGCGCCTGAAAGTAGGGGCGCCAGTCTTTCAGATCCACCGCTTGGCTTCCGCCAATCAAGGTCCGGCGCACGAAGTCCTCGTCTTTCAGCTTCGACATCTGCCACTCGGGTTCGAAAGCCTGGGGTTTCGCCGAGTACAAAGCCGCCGGCAGCGCCCCCATCTCGAGTCCCGCGATGAATTGGATCGGCAACTGGCTGCGATGAATCTCTTGCAGCACTCCCGCGTGGGCCCACGCGCGCATGCCGCCGGGTCCCAAAATCAGGCCGATCTTCGCGGCCCGGGTCTCGGGACGCGGGGGCGTGACGGGCTCGGGCGCAAGCGGCTCTTCCGAGGTCGGCGGAGCGGGCTCATCCACGTCGGCCGTCGGCGCGCTGACCGGCGGCGGGGCGCCCGTCGATGCGGGAGGGGTCGTGGGACGAGTTTCACGACCGGGAGCTTTTTTGACGCTTTGGCAACCCGCCAGCACCGCGAGCGACAGCAGAATAAGGGGGAAGCGAATGCTATTCATTTTCGAAGTGGGCATAAAGAAAATACTCCTGATTGCCGTCCTTGCCCGCGAGTCCCGAAGGAATCCACGCGTGCATTCGGCCGCCGAGCTCATGGACGCGATTTTCAAAACGCGCCTTCAGATCAGAAATCAATTCGGTGTTTTGCACAAGTCCCTTTTTATTCAGCGCTTCGGGACCGAGCTCGAACTGCGGCTTCACGAGAAGAAGAAGACGCGACGACCACGCGCTCAGCTGAGGCAAATGTCCCAGACTCGAAATGAAAGAAAGATCCGCGACGGTCAGATCGAAGCGACGGCCGCGAAATTCGGAATGTTGCGCGAGATCTTTGAAGTGCAAATTCTCGTACGATGTCACTCGCCCGTCGCCCTTCACGCGCGCATCGAGCTGCTGACTGCCGACATCGATACCGGTCACCGCCTTCGCGCCCCGCTGCAGGACGCAGTCGGTGAAGCCGCCCGTGCTTTGCCCGATGTCGAGCACGTGGAAATTCGTGACGTCGAGGCCCAACTCGACGAGCGCGGACTCGAGTTTTCGTCCGCCCCGCGAAACGTAGCGTAGAACTTCGTCCGCGCGCACGTCCACTTCGGTCGTCGCGACGGGCACTTTCAGCGACGATGCCACGACCACCTGGCCGCGAAAACGCACGGCGCCTTCGTCGATCAGCTCTTGAGCCTTCGCGCGGCTGGGCGCCAGGCCCTTCTCGACGAGCCAGACGTCGATACGGATTAAATTTTTCGGATTTGGTTCCATTTGACGATCTCGACGAGCGGCCCCTGACGCACCCCCAGGCGCTCCAGCTGCGCCAAGGCCCGCGCGGTTTCCGCAGCTAGAAGTTCTTGAGTCGCGGCGACGCCGATCAAATCGGGCAAACTTCCCTTTTCCACTTCGTGCGTGGAATCCAGGATATCGTCGGCGAGCTGAAAGCAAAGGCCCAGCGCCGCGCCGAAATCGCGCGCGGCCTCTTGCGCCGGCGCTTCGCTGCCGATGGCGACGGTCACGCCTTCACAAATCACGCGAAAGAGCGCACCGGTCTTGCGGGCGTGCATATCGAGCAGCCCCTCGCGCGTCGGCAGCTCCTTCTGCGCTTCGAGATCCAGCGCCTGACCACCGGCCATGCCGCGGTAGCCGGCCGCTTCGCTGAGCAGTTGCACCAAGCGGATCGCTTTTCCCGGATCGGTATTGTAGCGACGGGCGATGTGGCCGAAGGCTTCGGTCAAAAGCGTGTCGCCCGCGAGCAGCGCGAACGATTCGCCAAAGACCACGTGATTCGTGGGACGACCGCGACGTTCATCGTCGTCATCCATGCAGGGCAGGTCGTCGTGAATCAGCGAGTAGGTGTGGATCAGTTCGACCGCGAGCACCCAGGGCAGCACGCGCTGGGGGCGCACGCCGAACGCCTCGGCCAGCAGAATCCCGAGCACGGGACGCGTGCGTTTGCCTCCGGTCAGCAGCGAGTACGCCATCGACTCGGACAAACGGGTCATCCCCGTTTGTTCGGTGCGGGCTTCGTACTCGGCCACCCATTCGCGCGCGGCGTCCTCGATAAGTTCGAGAGGTCCCGGGAACTGATCCAGCATGTTAGAGCCTAACCCAGGACCAGAGAGGGGTTGAACAGGCCGGAAAGAGCCTTGACCGAGGCGCCTCCGGCGAAGGACTGGCCCAAGCCAATTCGAGCCGGATGCAACGAAGGACAAGGCTCTTTCCGGCCTGCCCTACGGGTCGAATGGAAAAAGTCCATCTGACAGCGTCGCTCCTCCTCGCCATAGGCGAGCTATGACTCGTCGTCGCTCCTTGCATCTGGTCTTTTTCCATTCGATTCAACCCCTCTCTGGTCCTGGGTTAGGCTCTTACTCTTCGCTCTTGAAGTCTTGCGTGACGGGACGGCCGTCGCCGTCGAAGCCGGTCAATTGCTTCACTTTCGCTTCCGCCGCCGTCAACTGGGTTTGGCATTCACGCGACAAGCGCACGCCCTCTTCGAACAGCTTCAGCGAATCTTCCAAGGCGAGTTCGCCCTTTTCCATCTTTTGGACGATCTCTTCCAAACGTCCCAGTTTCTTTTCAAAGTCCATGTCGAACTCCTTTAGTTTTCTTGTTTCTTTTTGCCCGTCACTTGCGCCTGGATGAAGCCATCGCTCACCCGCACCTGAAGGGCGTCGTTCACGGCAACCTGATCCACCGAACGCACGATCGTCTGTCCGTCCTCGCGGTAAGCGAGTGCGTAGCCCCGATCGAGCGTCCGCAAGGGACTGTAAGCATCCAAGCGCCCCATGGCGCCCTTCAATCGCGCATCCGCGCGCAGCAGGCGTTTTTGGTTCGCCCCATCCAGTCGCGTGAACAGCTGTTGCACGGTTTGGCGGGCGGCCGCGAGAGTCTTTTCCGGCGAGTGCAGACGGCTACGCAACAGCTGGCGGCGCGATTCTTTGCGGCGCAGTTGGTTTTCGATCGCGGTCTGCAAACGATCCAGCAGCTCGTCGTTGCGCTGGATGAGGTCTTGCAGTGTCTTGCGCGGATCGATCAGGCGACGTTGCAAATGGCTCAAGTTGTTGCGGGTATTCGTCATGGTCCGCTGAAGCGAAACCCACAACATCCGCTTCAACTTCGTGATGCGGTCATTCAGCTCGGCGACGTTTTGCACGACGAGTTCCGCCGCGGCCGACGGCGTCGGCGCGCGCAAGTCCGCGACGAAGTCCGCGATCGTGAAGTCGATTTCGTGACCGACGGCCGAAATGATCGGCACCGGCGACTCCGCGATCGTGCGCGCGAGCGCTTCGTCGTTGAAGGCCCACAGATCTTCGATCGAGCCGCCGCCGCGACCGACGATGATCACGTCGACGTCCGGCAAGCGGTAGGCTTTCTTCAAGGCCTCGATGATTTTCGGCGCGGCGGCCTCGCCCTGCACGATGGTCGGAATCAGCGTGACGGGAATACCACGATTGCGGCGCGCGAGGATGTTGAGCATGTCGCGGATCGCGGCGCCGGTCGGCGAAGTGACCAGCGCGATGCCGCGCGGGAACGGCGGCAAGGGCCGTTTCCTCGCGCCGTCGAACAAACCTTCGGAGTGAAGTTTATCTTTGAGCTGCTCGTAAGCTTTCTGCAGAGCGCCCGCCCCGACGGGCTCCATCGTTTCGACGGTGATCTGGTAATCGCCACGCGGCTCGTAAACCGTGATGCGTCCGCGCATGATCACTTCGAGTCCGTCATGGGGCTTGAACTTCAAACGTGAATTGAAGCCACGGAACATGACCGCTTTGATTTGCGCTTTCGAATCTTTCAGCGAGAAATAGAAATGCCCCGAGCTGTGCGGCTTGAAATTCGAAAGCTCACCTTGCACCCATACCAGATCGAATTTTTTCTCGAGGGTGCCCCGGATCTCTTTATTGAGTTGTTCCACCGTCAAAACGACGGGTGTGTCGGTCGCCGGAGTTTCCGCCGCGGCCGCCTCGGTCCCCGGGAATTCATTCATCGCGGCATCGAGTTCGAAGCTTTGCTGCTCGGTCGCTTTCGTGCGCGTGGACTTGGCCGCCGTTTTCGTCGGCGCCTTGCCGGCGGCGATCTGCTCGTTCGCGGCGTTCACGATGGCCTTACGGGATTTCCAACTGGGTTCCTGAGGAAACGACATGTTTTGGGTTACCGAAGGCGGCGGCGGAAATCACCCAAAAACCCTTTGGAATGAAGCGGCATTTTGTCTCGAGCTGAGTCGATGCTCCGAGGGCGTGGCGAAGTTGTCGACAATCCGGCTAAGCATGTAAGTCGTGTCCGCCCGACGGACACGGCATTCTAAGAACAGATGAAGGGAGATTCCATGCGCATTCTCTATATCACTTTTCTCCTCTCGGTTCTGGCTCTCTTTCAAAACTGCTCGCCGAACGAATTTCTTAGCGTCGCTGCGGCGGAAGACCTCTCGAGCACCGGCGCGCCCGAAGCTCCCGTGACCGGCGGCGCGCCCAGCGCCCCGACGGCGCCCGTGATACCGCAAACGCCCGTGGCTCCCACCGCGCCGACCTGCTTTGCGCCCGGACAAAAACTCTTCGCGGACCGCGCATTCATTCATTACCGTGTCTGCGAAAATGAGCGCGCCGATTGGCAAGTGATCGCCAATCGTTATTGTTGCAGTGGTGAAGCGACGATCATCGACGTCGAAACTCACGCGGACGCGCATTGTGCCGAGGGACGAATCGCGGGCGTCGCTTACTGTGAGTAGAATCGGTGCTCTTAGCCGAGCAAAATGTTCTGTAACGACCAGAGTCCGCAGACGATCGTCATCGTATAAAGAAAACGGCGGCCTCCTGGGTTATCCCATTGGGAGGGCAAAACGAGGTTTGCGCGAATCCTTTGGAAGGCCGGAAAATCAACAAGAAAAAGGACGAAAACTCCATAAAAAAAGACGATGAAGGGAAAGTAAAAATCGAGTTGAGACGTATCCACTTTCTACCCCCTTCACGACCTTCTTTTCGGCGACCGGGAGTGACAAAAAGAGTCCTGAAGATCCATGAATCTTCGCGTCCAGCACGCGAGTCCCGATTGAACTTTCGCGGAAGTTTGGATAGACTGTCTTTGGGTCTCAGAGAGCAACGAAAAATAACCCGACAAGCATATTATCGGGGGCCGTCCCTAACGATGGTGAGCAAGCCCAGCCCGTACTGGGAAGCCTAAAGTCGTAATCATGGTCACCCACTTTTTTGCAATGGGGTTATTCTTTCTAGCCTTTCTGGGGCTTTTTTTTGCCCGAAATTCGCTCGTCTCAATTCGAGAAAAAACTCCTCCGAAATTGTCGAAGTCCTGAACGTTCAAACTCGTGATTTCCTAACGATCACCGACTTTTGTCGTTCAGGCGGAAGTCGAGTTTTCCGATACCTTAGTCATGGTATCGATCGGTCAACGCGACTTCCGCCTGGGACTTCTATTGGCCTTCATCGGCCTTTTGCTCTCGGCGTGCGCGAAGAATGCGGGACCGAGCGAACCGACCTTCCGGCCCCAGACTCCCGAGAAGCCGTACACCGGCAATCAGCCCATCGCCTACACGGGTCCCCTGACGACGATCACCGGGACCGCTCGTTACAACTATTATGACGATACCGGCGCCACGGGACTGAACAACTTCGGCGCCGCGAAACCGATCCGACATGCCGAAGTGCACATCCTCGATGCCGCGGGTAACGAAATTCAGCGCGGCGAAACGAACGGCTCAGGAGCGATCTCTCTAACGATCCCGCGCGCCGCCGGATCCTATGTCTTGCGCGTGAACTCACGCGCAGAGAACGTTCACTACCGCGTGAGCGTACTGGCTGACCCTTACGATACCCAATACTACTCGCTCGACACTGGATTCAGCCTAACGGGTTCCGAGACCACGCTGGCCGTGACGATCGCGAACGCCCCCGCCACGAATTCATCGAGCGTGCTTGGCGGTGCGTTCAGTATTCTGGATCAAATTCTCGAAGCGAATGAATACTTGCGCACGCAAGTGACGACGGCTTCCTCCTGCACGACCTGCGTGAAGGATTTCGATGTCGCGCCCAAAATTCAGATCTACTGGCAAAAAGGGCTGACCCCCGCCGCCTATTACGGCTCGCCCCAGTCGCCGATCTCCTTCTTCCTTTCAGAATCCGGAGGCGGCCTTTACCGCGGGATCTATATGCTCGGCGGGATCGAAGGCGACGTCTGCACCGATACCGATCATTTCGACCGCTCGGTCATCCTTCATGAGTACGGTCACTTCTTAGAGAACGCTTACGGCAAGTCCTCTTCTCCCGGTGGTTCGCACAACGGAAACGAGCAGCTCGACCCGCGCCTGGCGTGGAGTGAAGGTTGGGCGGATTTCTTCCAAGCCGCGGTTCTGGGACGCTCATACTATCGAGACACAAAAAGAAACGGCGGCTGCCCGGCGATCGGCATGGGCTCCACGGCCCAGCTCAGCTTCCCCGACTTCCGCATGGATAAACAAAATGGCGTCGACGTTCCCGGGCCGGACGAGGGCATCTTCCGCGAAATTTCGGTCGCGCGCACGCTGTACGCTTCGATTCATGCGGATTCCGCCGTCAATGACGGCAGCGGTCCCGGAGCCGAAATGAAATTCGCGCCGATCTGGCAGGCGTTCCGCAACATCGGCAACAATGCGTTGAGCTTCCAGAACATGGGACAAATGAACATGAATCTGCGCACGCTCGCGAACTCGCACTCGTCCGGCATGCTTGCGGATCTCGACGCGATCCTTGCCGCCGAACGCCAGGTTCCGAACCAAACTCAGTACGCAGAGCCCCGTTCGCTGAAAGCCGCCGCCCGCGGTTCCTGCAGCGCGACCTATTTGCAAGGCACAGTCGCCGCCGATACGCGCGACAGCCAAGGCTATATCACCTCGACCAATATGCAGAAGTCGAACGACTATTATCGCTTCGATTACGACGGCAATCCCGCGAACGGCGTGATGGTCATGCGTTACGCGAAGTCCGGCGGCAGCATTTCGACGCCTTACGATTTGGACGTGTATGTTTACACCGAAAAACACGTCCTGCTAAATCCCGACGACATCCGCATCATCAGTGAAGCCGTCTATCCCGAAACCGGTGGCGGCGGCGCTTACCCCGGCTACGAGTACATCAACTTCACGGGACTGCCGGCGGGACGTTATCTGATCAACGTCAAAGCCTACTATCTGACGTCAAAAGCCGACACGACCTATTTCATCGAAACCCCGTCCGGAGATCGCCAGCTATGCCCGTAAATAAAATTGCCCTCGGGGCCATCACCGGAATTTTGCTGGGCGCGAGCATCGGGTATTTCTCGCAACCGAATGAAACGAAACCTGGTTTGATGGATCAACTGCGCCCGCGTCTGGCGGTGCACGCGCAGAAACCCAATCAATCGCTCAGCGCGACGATTCAGAATCTTCAAGATTTACCGGACGATCCCGCGCAAGAGCTGCGGTTGCAAATCACCGTCAGCGCGAATCGCCATCTCGATGGCGACACGGACCTGCAACTGCGCCTGCCCGCGGGCGTGCAACTGGTTTCGGGATTGGATGCGCGCGAACGTTTGCAACTCGAGCCCGGAGCGACTTGGACTCGCGAATTCACCGTGCGCGGCGTCTCGAACCAAGCTCCCGTCGTGATCAAGGCCGAACTCGCCGCGCAGATCGATGGCGTTCCCATCGGGGGCGAAGGCTTTTTTTCGAGCCACCCACTCCAGGCCGACCTAAGCCGTAAACCCTTGCCCAAACGCGAGGATCGCGGTTTCTTCCGCAAGGCGGGCACCGAAGCGCCCGCGGCCGCTCCCCGCCTGCCCGCCGGCATTCAGTTTTGATTTCAACATCCTCACCGGAAGCTTGATGCCTCAGCGTGCCCGCGATAATTTGCGGGCATGAGTCGTCAATGGGTCATGATCCGCGGGATGATGAGCGAGTCCTTCCACTGGTGGGATTTTTTGCCGCGCCTGCGCGAAACCTTTCCTCAAGATGAAATCCATACGCCCGACGTTTTGGGTACGGGACGTACCGGGCATTTGCCGACGCCGCTGCGGCTGGATCGCAACGTGGCCGCCCTTCGTGAGCAAGTTCCTTCAAGCGGTAAGAAGATCATCTTCGGTTTCTCGCTCGGAGGGATCCTGGGCCTGGAATGGGCTTACCAGCACCCCGAAGAGGTCGAGGCCCTTATTCTAATCAACATCAGCCTGGGGAATTCACCGATCTACCGGCGGATGCGGCCCGGCGCCCTTCGTCAGATCGCGCGCTTTTCGATGGTCCCGCCGGGAGTCCGCCGCGACGAACTCAGCCTGGCCATGACGACGGCTTTGGAAAACGAAAAGCTGCGCGAGCTCGCGCCCCACTGGGCGAAGCGGGCCGCGGAGTACCCCGTGCGTCCGATGAATTTCTTCGCGCAAGTCGCACTCGCCGGGCGCGCGAAGTTCCGCGCCGAACCTCCGCCCGTACCGCTCTTGATGCTCGCGTCGGGACAAGACCAAGTCGTGCATCCTGAATGTTCGAACCGTATCGCGAACACGTGGAAGGTGCCGCTCGAGCTGCACCCGACGGCGGGACACGATCTGAGTCTCGAACAACCCGAATGGATTTTGGAGCGACTACGGAACTGGCAGGCCCTGAGCCCAGACGCGCAGAATTTCGTCGACGGCCGGGGCCACGGCCAACGCCACGGTGTGAACCCATAGCGCGGTGACCGCGCCCGCGAAAACGTCCATCGTCCAGTGCGCTCTCAGCAACAACACCGTCATCACTTCGAACGCGATGATCGCGACGCCCAGAAGCAGCCAAGGCCCGCCGCCCGTCGCGGTCGCAAGCTCCAAAGCTCCGTAGACCGCGAGCGCCGTGTGTCCCGAGAAGAACAGATCGTTACTCACGCCATAGGTGACGAACACCGACGGGAAACCGGGATGGCGCCAGATCATGCCCTCGGGCACGGGTAGACTCGTCAGCGCTTGATTGAGTTGGCGTAATCCGAACAGGATAAACAGACCGATCAGCGGGCGTAGCGTCTCGCCGAAGATCGCGCTTCCCAAAAGATAAAAACCCAGAATGTCGATCACGAGGGAGCTCGAGATCAGCAGGGCGTTCGCCGCCGCCGCATGGGCCGCGAGCATGTGGAAGAGGGGCGCGGTCCACTCGTGAACACGGTCACGAATCTCACGCGAGGTATTCATCATGTGGCGGCCGATCCACTTCTGACTCTGCAACCACAACAAAATGCCCACGAGGGCGATGCCGACTTTCAAGGCGATAAGCACGCGATCCATCTCCGTTGAACCGGTCATAGCCGCACTCTGGTGCCTTTGCCAACTTTTAGACGGGCGTGGACCCGGAATGTCCCCCGTCCCGCTTTGAGACGCCGGGAAGCCCTGAATTCGATCTCAGGGGGTGCCAGCATTGCACTTTCGGGGGTGAGGTCCCCTTACGGCCAGGAGTCGCCATGCGTGCACAAGCCATCTTCAGCCTGATCCTCAGCGTGATTTGTATGGGCGCTCATGCCCAAACCGCCGCCCCCGCTGCGGCCCAACGCAAGATCCTGATCGCGGTCGATGGACTCAGCTACGACGCTTTAATTGAAGCCCAACGCCAAGGGATGCTGAAAGAGTTCACGAACAAGTCCGTGCACATCGCGCCCTTCCCCACCATGACCGATATTTCGTGGGCGACCATGACCGACACCGTGGAGCTGTTCGGCGAAGAGGGCCGCATCAAAAACGTCGAAGCCACCTTCTTCGACGAAGCCACCCAATCCGTACAGGGTGACCCGCGCGACTACTATCAACGTTTGGCCTTTCCGAAATATTACCTGGGCGCTTTCCACGCCGTTTTCAATCCTTATATCGAGGCGCTCGTTTACTTCCCCACGAAGGAAGTTCCGCGGATGGAGGCGAAATCCGTCGTCGATCAGATTCTGTCCTCGAAAGAAAAACACATTACCGCCTACATCGGCTCGGTGGATTCAACCGCGCACACGCAGTTGAACCGGCTTTACCCGATGATCCGCGATCTGGATGTCGAACTCAAACGGATGATGACCGCATTCAAATCCCGCGGTGAAGACCCCGAAATCTATCTTGTCTCGGACCACGGAAACCGCGGTCGTTTCACCGAAGGTCAGCCCGAACAAGAATTGCTGCCGGTCGAGATCACCAAAACCATCGAAAAAGCGGGACTGAAAATGGTGCCGCAGCTAAAAGAGAAGACCGACGTCGCCATGCCCTTGCTCGCTTTGGGTTCGTGGGGTCCGGTCTACTTCAAAGACCGCAAAAATATGCCCGCATTACTGCAAGCCCTGCGCGGCGAAAGCTGGTTCGATCTCGCGATGTACGTGAATCGCAACAACGCTCGGCAAACCATCATGACCGTCGTTTCCTCCACGGGCGACGCACGGCTGGAGCTCGATAAACAGAAACGTCAGTACCGCTACTATCCGGGACACGGCAATCCGTTGCAAATTCACGCGGCTTACCACTCCACGGCCGCGAAGGTGACCGATATCCCCTTCGAAAAAGTCGAAGAGATCAGCGCCGCGACGGAATATCCGGACGCGCTTTACCGGTTGCTGGAGTCAGCCTCGAACCGGAACTTCGACTTCCCCGATATGATCGTGACTTTGAAAGACGGTCACTTCATCCAGAACGCCCTGGGCGGCTTCACGAAGATGTACCGCACGCACGGCGCGCTCTCGCGCTCGTCGTCTTCGGGAATGCTCGTCTCGAACCGCAAGTCCTTGCCTGCGCAGGTCCGCACGAAGGACATCTTCCCGCTCTTGGGCTTCGATGCCCGTTCTTTGTTCGGCGACACTTACAAAACGCACTCGGCCACCGGACGCGAAGCGCTGGTGATGGCGGGCAAACAGCGTCAAAAAGGTCTCGAAACTCACGCGCGCGACTTCAGCGATACGCGGGTCTTCCGTCACTTGTCGCGCTTCATCTCGGATACCCGTCCCTACTTCTTAGTTTCCGAAATCGCGGATTTCCAGAAGGCCTTCAAATCAAACCCCATGACCGATCCCAGCGGTCAGGGCCTCACCCCCATGAACTTCGACATTTCAAAGTTCGATATGGCGAAAATCCTGACTCCGGAAGATCTGGGCGGCTTGACCGACGCGGTACTGACCGCGGGTGCGCCCGAGAAATTAATGGATGATCCCCGCGTGCGCGAACTGCGTGAAAAAATCGAAACCGCCGCAAACTGGAAGATGCCCACGGCCGCCGCCGATGCGGGACGGGGCGCGGAAGCCGGATTCCTCGGTTCGATTTCGCAGTTCCTGCTTCCCGGAAAACGTTCGGTCATGAAGCTCTACCAGATTCCGTATCTGTTGCAGAATTCGCTCGTCATCCAAGAGAAGACTTTCCTACCCGAGACGCGCGACCTGAACTTCGCATCGGCTTGGCTGCGCGACCGTGAATCGCTCGTGGTTTCGGACCGTGCGCTGGGTACGACTTACGAAAATCAGAAGCTGCCCACGGCCGAAAAGCTGTTCGCGGAAATTCGTACCGAAGCCGAGCTGCAGGACCGCATGTACCCGACGCCGCTCGGGAAAATCTATAACGACAAGCTCGGCCCGATCACCATCGTTTACGTTCCGGGGATCTACAATGCGATCTTCGACAAAGAGATCTTCTCTTTGGGAATCCAGTCGTTGAAAGACGATTTGGGCCTGCGCGTGATCCAACCGCCCGTGGAAAGCACCTGCTCCTCCGACCACAACGCGAAGATCATCCGCGACTATCTGATCGAGGACTCCCGCTCCCGCGCGGCCCGCAGCCTGCCCCGCGCGCGCTACCTGTTCTTGAGTTACTCGAAAGGGGCCGTGGATACGCTCCACTACTTCCTGTCGATGCCGAACTTCGTTGCGGACTCGGTCGTGGGAATGGTGTCGATCGCGGCGCCCCTGCAAGGCTCTTCGATCTTGGACAAAAGCGACATGCCCTACGAGGTCGTGACCGCTTTGGCCGGAGCGAAAGGTCCCGACATCTGCCGGACCGAGAAGACCGCGGCGAAATCCATCACACCCGCGGCGATGAGCTCCTTCTGGCGCCGCAACACGCGCGCGCTGACGGGACTGACGCGGTACTATTCGCTCAGCTTCGTCTCCACGCCCGAAGATTCGCATCTGTTCATGCGCGCGACCAAATTGATCGCGCAGTTCGATGAAGACAATGATGGTGTCGTGCCGTTGAGCTCTTCGAAATTCCCCGAAAGTTTGCGCGCCGTGGACTTCGGGATCGTCCCCGCCGATCACTTGGCCGGTATCCTGTCGTCGCGTTTCAACCAAAAAGCGTTCCTGCGCTCGATCGTGACCGCCGTGCGCGAGCTGAATGGCGCGGACTGGAACGGCAACTTCGCTTGGAACTCGAAGATCATTCTGGATGAAGCGAACAAAGAGAAATACTTCTGGAACAAGCAGACCTTGAAGGGGCTGGTTTACGCGAACTCCTTCGACCTCAATCGCCAACTGTTACCGTACATTCCCGATCCCGCCGACAGCTACGAGCCCGTCGTGAAGCTCCCCGCGTCGGCGTTCAAATTCGATCCCTACGCGACCCTCGACATCCAGAAGATGCCTTCGGTACTTGAAAAAGTGCGCGTCAATCCCGCGCTGCCTTCAAATCTCGGACTGGGAATCAACATCGATTTCCATCACAAGAACATGGTGCATTTCCGCATGGACCACCAGTTCAACTACGAATCGCGGTCCCCGGTCGGACTCGACGACAATACGAACTTCGGTTATACGCCCGCGACCTTCAACGGTGAAGAGGGCTGGCTCCGTATGCGTTCCGCGAACAACTCGATGCGCATGACGACCATGGCTTACCGCTTCCGTCCCGCCGACTTCCCGCGATTCTCGATGAAACTCGCCGTGACCGAAGAGGTTCCCGGCGCCGATCCCGTCATCGGCAAGACCGGCAAGGACGACTCGGCCTTCCAAGCTTGGTTCTCGATCCGCATCGGTGCGGCGAACGGCGACCGCTCGACCATCGACTCGGGCAAGGACCGCGTCGTGCTCTTCGGCTACTACTGGGGCTCGAAAGTCGCGGGCGAAAACCGCAAGGCCGGCGACATCTACGAAAACTGGTACTCGAACAAAAACATCGTGGTCGCGACCTTGCCCGAAGCGAAGCAGCTGCTGCTCAACAACCCGGAGATGTTAGGCACGGCGCAAATCTACGAACGCAATTTCCGCGACGACCTGGCCCGCGCTTTCCCGAACGACAACGTGGACGACATGGACATCATCTCCATCACGCTCCAACACGACTCCAACGACACAGGCACTTCCTCGAACGCCTACCTCAAGTACCTCCGCTTCCAGCCCTAGACGAAAGGTACCACGTACCGCATGCGGTAGATGGTACCTTATGGCGGGGCTTGGGCGCGGGCTTCGAGCGGAGTGAAGCGCCAGAGCGCGAAGGAATGGTGAGCCGTCGCCGGGGTGATCCGGTGCGCGGACAGGGCGTCCGTCAGAATTCGGAAATAGGATGCGACCGCGCGGATCGACGATGGATCTTTCAGCACGCGTGTGTAGCTTAAGCCATCCCAGAAACGACCGAAGGGGCTTCCCTTCTTGGCGCCCGTGATTTCGCGCGCGATCAGGCAGGTCATCACCCTTAAAAAGTTTTGCAGATCTTCTTTGCGGTGCGCGCGGAGGCGGAACTGCAAGAGTTTTCCCGCATTCACCATCTCGGCGATTTCGATGCCGTAATCTTTTTGCGCGCGTTTTCGGATCTCGTCGACCTTGAGCCAATTCTTCGGCAATCGCAATCCGTAGCGGCCCGTCGCTTTTTCCGAGCGCAGAACCACGTGCATCCAAGTGTGTTTACGAAACGCGCGCGCGTGGCGGGAACTGCCACGGGCTACACCCCCGCCGCATTCCGTTGCGGCGGAGGCTCTCGGAAAAGGCATCGATGAACGAGTCATCGACAACAGCCGATCGAGGAGCTCCCGCTTCGTAAAAGAAGCGGGAGCTCCCATGGAATGATCCGCTGAGAACCGAGCGCGAGGCTTTGCGCACTGGAATCGAACTTCGATTCGAGGCCCGACCTCCGCCGGTTCCGAGCTCGGGAGGAGCGACGGTTCATACACTCATCATCGGCATCGCCCAAACTTTCGTCAACAATTTTCAGCGGTATTATTTCAGGGAGAAATCGGGGCGCGTCATCGGCGATCGAAGATCGCGATTGTGGATATCTCGGTGGACGATGGGGAAACGAAAAAGGCTCCGGTTTTCACCGAAGCCTTTTCAAAGTTCAGACGTTTGCGACGAGCTTAGTTGACGGGAATGACTTCGATCGCGGGATTGAATTCGTCGCGCAGGATGCCTTCGATCGCCATGAGCGTTCCGGTCGTCGAACTCGGACAAGTGCCGCACGCGCCTTGGTAAACGACGTGCAGTTGATTGCTTTCGAATTTCACGACTTCGATGTCGCCGCCATCACTTTGCAAGCCGGGGCGGATCGTGCGATCAAGAATTTCTTCGATCTGTTGCAGCTCGGGCGACAGATGTTCACGCGAAGCCTTCTTCGATTCCTTCACGCCGAACGAAGGATCATGGACGGGCATACGCGTTTGGATGACGGCGCATGCATCACGTTGAATGTCTTCGGGCTCGACGTCGAAACGCGCCGTCAGCGTAATCACGTTCTCGAAGAAGTGGACCTGCTTCACGCCCGGCAGCGACAGCAGATCGAGCGCCAGACGGTTCCCGTAAGCCTCCTCCGGTGTGGAATAAGTCGCCTTCCCCTCCAGAAGCACGGGGCGGTCGACGACGAATTTCCACGCATTGGGATTCGGCGTGTCCTGAATACGAATCAACACTTCGGAATTCGGTGTCGTGGGTGTCATGACAAAAGCTCCTTCGCTTTGATCAGACCTTTGATCAAAGCGTCGACATCGGACATTTGATTGTAAATCGAAAAAGACGCCCGCACCGTCGCGCTGACGCCCAGTCGCTTCATCAACGGCTGCGTGCAGTGGTGGCCCGCCCGAACGGCGATATTCTCTTGATCAAGAATTTGTCCGACATCCGAAGCATGGCCCTGATCGAAAACGAACGAACTGATGGGACCTTTATCTTTCGCGATCCCGATCACGCGGTAACCCGGAATTTCGGCGAGCTTCGCTTCAAAGGCCTCACGCAAATTGCGCTCGTACGTTTCCATCGCCGCAAAATCCTGAGCCCGGATGTAGTCCACGGCGGCCTTCAACCCCAGAACCCCTTCGATATTCGGCGTCCCCGCCTCGAAGCGGTGGGGAATATCGTGGTAAGTCGTGCGCTCGATGGTGACTTCGGAAATCATGCTGCCGCCCCCTTGATACGGCGGCATCGCCGTCAAGAGCTCGCGACGACCGTAAAGGACGCCGACTCCGTAAGGACCGAACATCTTGTGACCCGAAAACGCGTAAAAATCCGCGCCAAGCTCCTGCACGTTCACGGGGGCGTTGCAGACCATCTGCGCGCCATCGACCACAACGATCGCACCGACCTTTTTCGCGGCCGCCGCGATCTGCTTGATCGGGTTGATGGTACCCAACGTATTCGAGCAGTGCACGACCGAGACAACCTTCGTCTTCGGCGTGAGCAGTTCGGGAAGCGTCGAAAGATCGAGCTCGCCCTGATCGGTCACCGGAATCGCGCGGACTTTGGCGCCCACGCGTTCGGCGACGAGCTGCCACGGAACGATGCCGGAGTGGTGCTCCATTTCGGTGATCAGAATTTCATCGCCGGCCTTCAGATTCGCGCCGCCCCAGCTTTGCGCGACCAAGTTCATCGATTCGGTCGTCCCGCGGGTGAAAATGATCTCGGCCGCTTCCTGAGCGCCGATGAAAGACGCGACTCCTTGACGGGCATCTTCAAAGGCCGCGGTCGCCTCGTTCGAAAGGTGATGCGCTCCGCGATGGACGTTCGAGGTCTGGTAGGTCAAGAAGTGACCGACGCGCTCGATGACCCGCCAAGGCTTCAACGAAGTCGCCGCCGTGTCGAGATAGACAAGCTGCTTCCCCCGCACTTTTTGCGTGAGCAGCGGAAAGTCCATACGCCATTTCGATTTATCAAGGTTCAGATTGCCAATCAGTTCACTCATGAATTCTCCGGTAAGCGACGCCGAGGGCCCGGGTCAGGCTCTGCTTCAGCTCATCGCCATCCAATTCGTCAACCAGACCCACCACGGAGCCCAGCGCGATCATCTCTTGCGCTTGCGCGCGCGGAATCCCCCGGCTGCGCAAATAGAAAACTTCGTCATCATTCAGCTGACCGATCGCCGACCCGTGCGTCGCCTTCACGTCGTCCGCGAAGATTTCGAGCTCGGGCTTCGAGTCGATTTCCGACCGATCGCTGAGCAATAAATTTTGATTCAATTGTTCGCTAGATGCCTTCTGCGCGTTCTTCTGGATGACGACCCGGCCGTTGAATACGGCTTGTGCGTCGGAACCCAAGATGCCTTTGTAAAGCTGACGTGTCTGCGACCCACCGACCGCGTGGTCGACCAGCGTGTGGAAGTCGACCGTCTGCCCGGGGCCCACGAGGGAAATCCCGTTCAGCGTGACGTCGGCGCCCTCACCGTTCACGTGATAATCGACGTTCTGACGGGCGAGTGCGCCCCCCGCCGCGATATGCAAAACGCGCACTTGCGCGCGCGCCGCGACCACGAAGCGCGAACGCTGCACCATGAAGTCCGCCGCCGAAAGATTCTGCCACTGCGTCCACTGCAGTCGCGCGCCCGTCGCCACGTTGACCCGCACCTCGGGCTGCGCCCAGCAAGGATTTCGCAATCCCGCATTCACCGGACCACTGACGTGTTGTTCAAACACGTCGACGTCGGCGCCTTCCGCGACCTCGACCAAAGTTTGCGACGGCGCCCAGGTGGCACCGCCCACGGATTGCGAGATGTAAAGAAGCTGCACTTGCCGTTTCGCCCCTTCAGCCACGCGCAGCCGTACGCCCCCGCCCCAGCGGGATTCATTCATGGAGTCGAAGTAGTCGACGACCAGAGTTTTCGCGGTCACGCCTTCAATCGACGAAGCCCATTCGACCGGCGACAGCTCCGCCACGTCCGCAACGAGCGACAGCTCCCGTACGAACTGACCGTTCCAGAAAACGAAAACCTCGCGCCCCGGCAGCGCATGATCGCGCACGAGCACGCGTGCAGCTTGCAGCTGCTCGGCCGTCGCGCCCCCCGCCGGAACCCATGCGGTTTCACGCAGGGCTTTCAAGTTGAGGTAACGGTAAGACTCCGTCCGGCGCTGGGGATATCCCAGGGCCTGGGCGCGGGCGAACGCGGTTTCACGGAGGGCGGCCAGACTCAAGCTCATTGCTCGGCACCCGACGGCGGCGCCGTCTCACGCCCGCTAGGCACGAGCCAATCGTAGCCCTTCTTCTCAAGCTCGAGCGCGAGTTCGGGACCACCGGTTTGAATGATCTGGCCATTCGCCAAAACGTGAACGAACTGGGGTTTGATGTAGTCCAAAAGCCGCTGGTAGTGCGTGATCAGAACGATCGCGTTGTTCTTCGACTTCAGACGGTTCACGCCTTCCGAAACCGTACGGAGAGCGTCGATATCCAATCCCGAATCGGTTTCGTCCAACAGTGCCAAGCGCGGTGACAGGACGGCCATCTGCAAGATTTCGTTCCGCTTCTTTTCTCCACCCGAGAAACCCACGTTCACGGGCCGCTCGATGTACTCCGGTTTCATCTGCACAATTTCCATCTTACGTTTCAGGATTGCGCGGAACTCTTCCTCGTTCAGCTCTTCCGATCCCTGGTGTTTCAAAATCGAGTTCAGCGAACTGTGCAGAAAATTGAAATTCGAAACGCCGGGCACCTCGATCGGGTACTGGAAGGCGAGGAAGATACCCTCTTTCGCACGCTCATCCGGATCCATGTCCACGATGGACTTCATTTTGAAATTCACGTCGAACAAAACGTCGCCCGAGGTGATCTCGTAAGAGGGATGCCCCGCGATGACTTTCGAAAGCGAGCTTTTACCCGACCCGTTCGGCCCCATGATGGCGTGGACCTCGCCAGGATTCACCTTCAGGTTGATCCCGTTCAAGATCTGCTTATCGCCCACTTTCGCTTTCAAATTCCGAATCTCTAACATGACATCTATCCTTTGCGCGGCCCTTCGGGCCGCCCCTGACTAACCGACCGAATTCTCGAGTTTCATTTCGATGAGTTTGACCGCTTCCACGGCGAACTCGAGAGGCAATTCCTTGAAGACTTCCTTACAGAATCCGTTCACCAGCATCGAAATCGAGGCCTCCATATCGAGACCGCGCGATTGCAGGTAGAAGATCTGGTCTTCCGAAATCCGCGACGTCGAGGCTTCGTGCTCGAGAACCGCGGATTTATTTTTGACTTCGATGTACGGATAAGTTTTCGCCGCCGAATTTTCCCCCACCAGCATCGAGTCGCACTGCGAGTAGTTCCGTGCATTGTCCGCCGAGGGCATGATCTTGACCTGACCGCGGTACGCGTTCACCGAATGGCCGGTCGAAATCCCTTTCGAGATGATCGTGGACTTGGTGTTTTTCCCCACGTGGATCATCTTCGTACCGGTGTCGGCTTGCATGTAGTCGTGAGTCAAGGCGACGGAATAAAACGCGCCTTCGCTGTCATCGCCATGCAGAACGACGCTCGGGTACTTCCAAGTGATCGCCGAGCCCGATTCGACTTGCGTCCACGAGATCTTCGAGCGCGCGCCCGAACACTTGCCACGTTTCGTGACGAAGTTGTAGATCCCGCCTTTTCCGTTCTTGTCACCCGTATACCAATTCTGCACCGTGGAGTATTTGATCTCGGCATCGTCCAAAGCGATCAGCTCGACGACCGCCGCATGCAATTGATTCTCGTCCCGCTGGGGCGCCGTGCAGCCCTCGAGGTAGTTCACGAACGCACCTTCGTCGCAAACGATCAACGTGCGCTCGAACTGACCGGTTTCCGACGCATTGATACGGAAGTAAGTCGAAAGGTCGATCGGGCAACGCACGCCTTTCGGCACGTACACGAAAGAGCCGTCCGTGAAGACGGCCGAATTCAAAGCCGCGTAGTAGTTGTCGGCCACGGGCACGACCGATCCCATATATTTCTTCACGAGCTCGGGATACTTGTGGACCGCTTCCGAAATCGAGCAGAACACGACGCCCGCTTTTTCCAGAACTTCGTTATTCGTCTGACCGATCGAAACGGAATCAAAAACGACGTCAACCGCAATCCCCGAGATCCGTTTCTGTTCTTGCAGCGGGATTCCCAGACGCTCGAACGTTTTCAATAACTCGGGATCCAGATCGTCCATGGACTTCGGGTTCTCGGGTTTATGTTTCGGCGCGGAGTAATAGCGCAGATCTTGAAAATCGATGGGGGGATAGCTGAGGTCGGCCCATTCCGGCGTACTCATCTTCTGCCACATGCGGTACGCCTTCAGGCGAAACTCCAAAAGCCACTCGGGTTCGTTCTTTTTCGCCGAGATCCAACGGATGATCTCTTCGTTCAAACCTTTCGGGGCCTGATCGACTTCGATCTCGGTCACGAAACCGTGTTTATACTCCATGCTCGAGTCGAGGGGACTCGACACGGTGGACTCTGCGGAAGCGTTTTTCACTTCAGACATGGGTGACCGCCCCCAACGTCGTTTTCTCAACGCGCTGGAAGAGAACGTCTTGCACGCTCAACGCGCGATAGAACTCGTTCAGTTTTTGATTCAGATTTTGGATCGGCGACATGATGTTGCACGAGCCCTGGATTTCGCAGGCCTCGTTTTTCTGCAGACACTTCGCGATCTCGACCGGTCCCTGGAGCAAAGTGACCAGATCGTGCATCGTCACTTTCGAAAGATCCCGCGTGATTTGGTAACCGCCCTGCGCACCCTGCTCGGCGCGAAGGATGGATTTCTGCGCGAGCAGTTGAAGCACGCGCGCCATCACGTCAAAGGGAGCGTGCACGGAATCGGCGACCTCTTTCGCGGAGGTCAATTCGCCGGGCCGCTTCAGGCTCATCACCTTCAGCGCCATCAACGCGTATTCGATCTTTCGTTGAACCTTAATCATTGGGGCTGGAATTAAATGAAATCCAATTGAAAGTCCACATCCAAATACGACTATTTTTATCGTATATCGACGGACCGAGAGTCCAGTTCGGCCACATAACTCCCTTGAAACACTGGGAAATAATGCCATTTTGACGGGCAACAAAGGCCGGAGTTGCACAGGACCTTTCCTCCAGAGCAGGATAAAACCCATTTGGAGGACCCATGGTGCAAATGAAAGTCGATTACCAAGGCGAGAAGCTCTGTCAGCTGACCCACGGCCCGTCGGGCAGCCAGATTCAGACCGACGCCCCCACCGATAACGGCGGGAAGGGTTCCCGCTTTTCACCCACCGATCTGATGGGCGCGGCCTTGGGCTCATGCATCCTGACGACCATGGATATTCTCGCGCAAAAGGAAGGTCGAAAAATCAATCTGCAGGGCGCCCTCGCGGAGGTCGGTAAAGAGATGTCGGGCCCGCCCCGCCGGATCAGCCGCCTGCAAGTGAAGATCACGATGCCCAAGGGAATCGCCGCGGCCGACCGCGCTTTCCTCAATGAAGTCGTGCACGCCTGTCCCGTCGCCCGCAGCCTGCACCCCGATCTGAAGATCGACGCGCAAGTCGTCTATCCCGACTGAAAATTCCCCCTGTCAGCGGACTGACAGTCGCGCGCGGGACCGTCTTTGAGGGAAACTGGGGCTTCATGCGTGAAGCCCGGATCGTTCTTTTCTTGCTGATGTTCACCCACGCCCTGCACGCGGCGGCGTTCACGCACGCGAGCCCGAGCGCCGAAATTCTGCGACCCGGTCAAGTGGCGTTCCAACCGTATCCGGGTTCAAATCCGATTCAAGACTACGCCTTTCTGACGAACTCGCTCTCTGTGGGCGTCTTCAACGGCTGGGAGATCGGTACCGTGCCGATCATGTGGCAATCGACCGACGAGTATTCGCTGCGCAACTTCAACTGGAAAAGCCGTTTGTGGCGTTCGCCGGAATGGGCCGTCGCGTGGGGCACGCAGCATTTGTTCTACGAATCGAAAGGGAAGACGCGCGAACACTACGACAATTTCCGCGTCGACCAGATCGGCATCGGCGTGGAGTATCGCCCTCTCGGCTCGCGCTTCCAATTCCGCTACAACATCGCGACATCGCAGATGATGATCCAAGGACTCACCCTAATGCGCTTGTCCGACGGCACGAGCCTGAAAATGTCGACTTGGTATGTGCCGGGCGGCGTGGATCACTATCTGGACATCGGTTACGCCGCTTCGGACACCAACTTCTGGATCCTGGGACTGACCCAGAACCACGATTGGCTTTCGGGATTGGGTAGCCGGGACAAAGCCGCCTACGGAGCGGGGCTCTCGCACGCCTGGAAAATCAAAGGCCGCTTCCTCAGCGGCCTTTCTTTGGGTTTCCATCTCCGAGAGCGCTCGGGTCCGAAAGCCCTGATGTCCGTTGTCTTCTAAAACTACTCGATCTTCAAGTAATCGTCGTCGGTGAATTTCGGCAAGATCGGCACTTGTTTGAAGACATCATCAAACTCAAACTTGAACTGGCCCAGCGCCATGATCGCGACTTCCGCGATGATGCTGCCATGGAAGTTACCGTTGTAACGACTTTCGATTCGGGGCGCGTTCAAGAGCAAACGCTCATAGCTCACGGCCCGATTCGAACAAGCGGCGTCGTACTGGGGATAGACCGAGTTGTAGTACTCGTTATAAAGCTCGCTGTTGACCGTCGCGACCGCGCGGGCATCGCGCGTGTTGTGATAGATGTTCGGCCAGAAATGCTTCAACCGATTGATCGCCGTGTCGTTGAGCGCCTTTTCATAGTCCGCACGCGACCCCAAATAGTAGTCGGTATCGATTGTCTGCAACCGCTGCCAGTACCAGTCCTGCCCTGCGGGCTTACCCTCTTCGCAGTGCCGGTTCGATGAATTCCGCAACGAACCCAATCCCATCTGAATCGATGCGGAACTGGTGATCTGCAAATTGTGCAGCGAACCGTTCGTGATGTTCACGTAAGAGATCGGACCATAAATATAAACCGAGCCCGTGACGTACAAACGGCAACCATTGTGCGTGCGGATTTTCGCATTCTTCAAAAGCAGGCGTCCGTTGATCATCAAATCGCCGTCGCACTCCAAGGTGTTGTCGACCTCGAAGTACTTTCCGGCGTCACGCAGTCCGCGCAAGCCCAAGGCTCCCGCCGCCGCATCTTTTTCGTAAATGAAATTGGATTGGCCGGACACCCAATTGAACGCGCCGCGAATGCGACTCGCGGTCGGGGCCCCGATGTAGACTTTCGACTTCTCGGTCACGATGGCGCTCGCGGTTCCGGTCTTGGGCGAGGCCGCGAAACGATGCTCCAAATAGCCCTTCAGCGTCGATACGCCGGTCTTGTCTTTCGCATCCTGCACGGGCAAAACCGCATTCTTCGGGATGAAAACCTGCTGACCCGCCTTCAACTGAAGGTTCGCCCAGTTCCCTATACGAGTTGCACCTTCTTTACTCTTGGTGAAGGCTTCGAAGTCACCGTAGGTACTTCCCAGGTTCCACGAATAACCCGAGGTATTCACGTTGCGCGCGAAGAAAAATCCCGAACCGTATCCCATATCGGTCACGATATTCGAGCGAACGTCCGCGTGACACATCACGCAGCCCGCACCGCGAACCGCGAGCGCCGGCTGGAAGTGGTTCAGCGAGTTGCCGACGTCGATTTTGACCTCGACGGAGCTTTTCAAGACGCCCTTGTCATCCAGAGCGTAAAGCCAAATCACTAAAGTCCCACGGTAGCCAATCTCCGGAACGAAACGAAGCGCGAAAGTTTGGGGATCGAGGATCTCGACGCTTCCCTTATCCGGAATATCGAGCGTGTTCTTGTCCGAGTTGTTGGCGAGGCTGATGTGATAAGGATCTTTCACGCCGTCGTAGGGCGCGCTCCAATCCTTCGGCGTATTCATTTCGGTGCGAATCGTGTGCGTCAGCAGATCGAAAGGTTTTGTGGGATCCACGGGACAATCCGACGGCGGAGCACATTCCTGCGGATCTACGGGGCGCCCCGTCTCGTCCGTTCCCGCGACGAATGATTTCGGCGCACAGTTTTGAAACGAGAATAAAATCACGGGCACGATTGCCATCACGAGCACGAAATGCCCAGCCAGTGTTCGCAAGGTGTTTTTTCTCAAGCTGTCCCCTTCGGACGATCCCGGTCGCCCTACCCCTATGATCGGAATATTCTTGAGTTTTCAAAAGAAAAAGCCCCCGATTTCCCATTCTGAGACGCTGACGCGCTCCCCGTGCGCCCATCTCCTTGACAGTCGCCCATGATCTCTCTGATTTAGAGGGCATGCGATTCTTCATGCTGGTCTTTGGCCTGATTGCGACAATGGCGGTGATTTACTTCGTGGTCCTGTTCTGGGGCCTGGGAAGAACTCTCCAAAAATTCGAACACCCCTTCGCAAAGTTGGAAAAGCCCCAAGCCGCAGTGCCATGGGATTCCGAAATTTGGACGACGGCCACGGAAGCGCAGAAAGCACGCGTGATTTTGTGGGTCGATGTTTACCGCTCTAAAGATGGGCAACTGCGCGCATTGCCTTCCCGCTTGCGTCCCGATGCGCAGGACGTGCTGCCGAAAGAGATCGGCGACGAAGGACGCAACCTGAAAGAGCTGCTGACCGAATTCACCGACCGACCCATCATCTTGAACGTCCTTTCCAGTGTTGATCGCATCGATACCCAGGTGAACGACGAACTCGCGGACCTGAAACTCCCGCGCGTGCTCGTCCAGTCCGAATACGATAACGTGATGCTCTCCATTAAAAGGCTTCAGCCCATGTGGATCTATGGGACATCGGCCAGCGACCGCGTGCGCTGGAATATGTTCGTGTCACTGGGACTCGCGCCCGCCGTGAATTTCACCGGTGATATCTACGTGACCCCTCTTCACGTCCGCAACTTACCCGCGATGAATGCGGGCATCTTAGCCGAAGTGAATCGCCGCGGATTGATGTTGTTGATGGGTCCATTGTCCACCGTTGACGAGGTTCGGCAAGCGCAAGCGTTCCATCCGAACATTTTTTTCGTTACAAGCAGCGAAGCGTTCACTGCCTTGCCCGGTTTTTAGTTCGGTTTTACGAAACCCATATTGGCACTGGGCCACGAGCCAAATTCTCGGGTTTTCATTGCCATCACCAGTGGCAAGTCTTAGGCTTTTGGCTATGAATTTCGCATACGCCGCACCCGTGCAGTCGCAAGCCGCTACTCAAACTCAAGCCGCCGTCGAATGGGGAATCTGGAGCGCCGTTTGGAACGCCAGCCCCATCGTACAGCTGACGCTTCTCGGACTGATCTTCCTGTCAGTTCTGTGCTGGGCCGTCGCCATTTCGAAGTTCCAGCAGATCCGCCGCATGACGGAAGGTAACGAAGCCTTCTTGAAACGTTTCTGGAAAGCGAACTCGCTCGACGAGTTGAATGCGGACGCCGAGGACATGGCGAAGATCAGCACGGTCGCGCGCGTTTTCAAAGCAGGCTTCGGCGAACTGCAAAAACTGGCGAATAACAAAAGCGGCGGCGTCTCGAGCCATCTTTCCGGTTCAGACAATTTGGAACGCGCGCTTCGCAAAGCCAGCGGCCAAGAGATCTCGGCCATGGAGTCGCGCCTGACGATCCTCGCCACCACGGGTTCGACCGGCCCCTTCGTCGGACTGTTCGGGACCGTCTGGGGAATCATGAACTCGTTCCACAAGATCGGCGCCAGCGGATCGGCCAGTCTGGCGGTCGTCGCCCCCGGAATCTCCGAGGCCCTCTTCGCCACCGCCATCGGTCTGATCGCGGCCATTCCCGCCGTCGTGCTTTACAACCACTTCGTCGCGCAGATCCGCCGCGAGGAAGAAGAGCTCGCGAATTTCTCGACCGATTTTCTGAACATCGCCAAACGCAACTTCTTCAAGGACTGATCGCTCATGGGAATGTCCGGCGGAAATCAAGGATCGAAAAAAAGCCGCATGACGATCAGCGAGATCAACGTCACCCCGCTCGTGGACGTGATGTTGGTTCTACTGATCATGTTCATGGTGACCGCGCCGATGATGCAGCAAGGGATCGACGTAGACTTACCGAAGACCGCGGCGTCGGGCGTGGCGGCCTCGCAGGAACCCATGGTTCTGGTGATCTCGGCCGACCGCAAACTCAGCATCGCGAAACGCAATATCCCTTCGGACCAATTGCGGGCGCGTTTGACCGGAATTTTCGAGACCCGCAAAGACAAAGCGCTCTACATCCAGGCCGATCGCCGGGTGGACTACGGCTTCGTCGCCGAAACCATGGCGGAAGTGCGCGCGGCGGGAATCACCAATGTGGGATTGATCACCTTACCTAGGAATCAGTAGGTCGATGACGGAAGCCACGCCGAACGATTCATTCCAAAGATACGTTCTGCTGTCACTGGGACTGCACGTCTCGATCGTTTTGCTTTTCACGGTCCGCATGGTCGTTTTTCCCAGCGAACCCGTCGTTTTCCAATCGGCCTTGCGCGTGGATTTAGTCGCGCTTCCGGATAAGATCCAAACTCCCGCGCCCGCAGCCCCGGTCCCGGCGCCCGCCGCCAGCGAGCCCGCCGCGGCGAAACCCGAGCCGAAGAAATCCACGCCACCGCCGAAGGTGGAAGAGAACACCGTGAACCTGAATCCGCCCAAGCCGGACGCGAAGGCGGCCCCCAAGGTGGACAATAAAAAAATCGAAAAGCAGCAAGACGCCGCCATCAACCGCCTGAAGCAACAGTCCGCCCTTGATCGTCTGGAGCGGGACTTCCGCGAGGCCGAGGCGAACAAAGTGCGCGAGGCCGCGCGGACCTTCAAGGGCAACGCCATTTCCAAAGGCAGCGAACTCACCGGTATCGCGCAGCTCGAGCACGATGAATACGTCGCGGCGGTCGAACGTCACGTGCGCTCGAAGTGGGAGCTTCCGCAATGGCTGGCGAATAAAGATCTGAAAGCCCAAGTCCGCGTGAAGTTTGACGAACGTGGAAATGTCATCGGTAAACAATTGGTGCGATCGAGCGGTAACCCCGCTTTCGACGAAGTCGTGATGGACACCGTCACGAAAGCTTCGCCGGCCCCCGCACCGCCCGAAAAATTCGTTCGCCTTTTGGCGAACGAGGGGATCCTGTTCGGATTCCCGGAATAACACGGAGGTTTCGTATGGTGAAACTGCTCGCCCCCCTTTTCGCGCTGATGCTCGGTGCCGCTCCGGCATGGTCGCAAACCGGCGCCCCCATGGACGACGCCCCCACGGCCCCCACCGGCGGTCCCGCCCCGGTGGACGGCGGAAGCGCGACTTCGGACGCTTCCGGCTCGGGCATCTACATCAAAATCGGCGAAGCGCAGAAGAAGAAAAGTCTGCTCGCCATGCCCGCATTCAACTACGTCGGCAACGCGGCCGCCGCGCCGAACCACCAGGCCCTCGGTTCTGAAATCTTCCGCGTCGTGAACAACGACCTGAGCGTCTCGGGCTATTTCCAGTTCATGAACGAAAGCGCCTTTCTGGAAGATCCCGCGAAGACCGCCATCCGTCCGAAACCGATCGACGCCAACGGTTTCACTTTCGATAGCTGGCGCCAAATCGGCGCGGAGTTTTTGATTCGCGCCTCGTATTCGATTGCGGGCGACACGCTCACGCTCGAGACTTACACGTACCACGTGCCGAAAGGCCAACTGGTCCTGGGCAAACGCTATCGCGGTGGCAAAGACGCCCTTCGCCGGATCGCGCACACCTTCGGCAACGATCTGCTGCAGGCGCTGACCGGAACTCGCGGCATGTTCCTGTCGCGCATCACCTACGGCAGCGATCGCGGCGGCGGCGGATTCAAAGAGATTTACGTTTCCGACTGGGACGGCGCGAACATCGACCGCATCACGAATCACAAATCCATCGCGCTCTCACCAGCGTGGTCACCCGACGGCAAGCGCGTGGCGTACACCGCCTTCGTTCAGCGGGCGAAAACCAAAACCCGCAACGCCGACATGTTCATCTACGAACTCCAGACCGGAAAACGCTGGCTGGTGAGTTACCGCCAAGGGATCAACTCGGGCGCGAACTTCCTGCCCGACAACAAGTCCATGCTTTTGACCCTCTCGCAGTCGGGAACACCGGATATTTACCGGATGAACTTCGACGGTGAGCTCTTGGGTAAAATCACGAACGGCCCGCGCGGCGCGATGAACGTCGAGCCCGCCATCAGCCCCGACGGCTCGAAGATCGCGTTTTCGAGTGATCGCGCGGGCAATCCCATGATCTACATCATGAATGCCGACGGTTCGAACCCGAAACGGGTCACCTTCGCCGGAAAGTACAATGCGACCCCTTCGTGGTCGCCGGATGGAAAACGGATCGCCTTCGCGGGTTGGACCTCGGGGAACTTTGACATCTTCGTCATGAATGCCGACGGCACGAATATGGTTCGCCTGACCTCGGCGAGGAAACCGAACGGGCGCCCCGCGAACAACGAGGATCCTTCGTTCTCACCCGACGGACGCTATGTGATCTACGCCTCGAATCGTACGGGACGTAACCAACTTTACATCTCGAACGTGGAAGGCACTGAAGAGCGCCGGATCACCAACGATCAGTTCAACTACTTCAAACCCAAGTGGTCGAATAACCTTGAATAGCCCAGAAGAGTGGGAAGAGCTGCACCGGTTCTTCCCCGTGACCCGCGTCTATCGCCAACGCCTCGAGTCCGCGAAGAATCGCGCGGATCTGGATTTGGCGGCCCGCCTACGCTTGCAAAAAACCGAAGACTTCCTGCAAGTCGTGACGGACACGCACTTCCAGAAACGTTCGGCCGCCGAAATTCATTTGAACTGGTCGATGACCACCGAAAGCCGTTTGCAAACGGCGCTCATGGCCGTCGCGGACGAAGCGGGTCAGCGCGCCGATCCCCCGTGGGCGGTCTTCGCCTACGGAAAACTCGGCAGCTTCGAGCTCAACCTCAGCTCGGATGTCGATCTGGTCTGGATCCGCGCCCCCGGCCGCGCCGAAGACACCGACGAATCGAACACCATGAAGAACAACGGCGCTCGGCAGCTGCGACATCTGCTGGCCGACGTCACCGAATGGGGTTTCGCCCACCGTTTGGATTTCGATCTGCGGGCGGGTGGACGTCTTGGCCCCCTCGTCTCGGGCCTTGATGAATGGACCGATTACTTTTCGAACTTCGGTGAAGCCTGGGAGCGCCTGGCATTCGTTCGGTTCCGCCCGATCTGGGGATCCGCCGACATCACGACGAACGCCATGGCGGCCTCGGCGAAATTCACCTATCGTCGCTATCTCGATTTCTCGCTGATGGAGTCCTTCAAAGAGCTGCGCCAGAAAATTCACGAGCAAAACTGGACGCGTTCGAAAGAAGGACAAATCGATTTGAAGCTCGGTCTGGGCGGAATCCGCGACCTGGAGCTTTTCGTGCATACCTTGCAAGTCGTCTACGGCGGAAAATCCCAAGCCGTGCGATTGACCTCCACTACGGGAGCCTTGCAAGAGCTGCAAAAGATCGGTGCCCTGACCGCCACGGACGCCGAGTTTTTGGAAACGCACTATTGGCATATGCGCCAACTGGAGAATTTGGTCCAAGCGCGCGAAGACCAGCAGACCCACATCCTGATCGAAAGCGACTGGCGCGACTACGCGCCGACGCTGGATCTGAAGCTTCTGCGCGAAGGCATGCAACACTGCCAAGAGATCGTGACCGGGTTTTTAGGTCCCGTGGATCCGCAGCGCCGCAGCCTTCCCGACTCCGAAACGGATCGCCACCATTGGCTGCAAGGCTTGGGACTACGGGAAGAGCTGATCGAATCGGTGTGGAAACCCCTGCTCGAGCAGGAAGTCTTCAGCCGTCAGAAAGATCGCGACGACCGTTGGCGGAAAGCCTTCCTTTACCAGGCCCTCGAACGCGCCAGCCAACTGGGATTGGATGTGAATGAGCTGCTGCCGCGACTGAGCGAATTCGTGCGCAAGATCCGCGCGAAGGCGACGCTTTTCCATCTGCTCGCTCACCGGCCCGAGCTCATCGGTCATCTGGTCCGGTTGATGAGCCAATCGGATTACCTCGGACAGATCCTGATTCATCGACCCGAGCTGCTGGATAGTTTCATTTACCAGCAGCGCCCGGAGATCGGTGAAAACCTCGACAAAGAACAGATGCACCAGATTCTGCGCGATCAGAAACTCTTGAGCGAGCTGGGCGCGGGTTTGGATTTTTTGGCCAGCGGTGATTTGGAATCCGTCTTGAAACCCCAAACCTCCACGGCGGATTCGATCTGTCAGGAAATTTTGCGCGGCCTGAAACGCGAGTTCCATTCGGATCTCGAAATCCTGGCCCTCGGAAAATGGGGCGCGGGCGAACTGGGGCTCGCCTCGGATCTGGATTTCATTTTCATCAGCTCTCGCGTGCCGGAAGCCGTCGACCACCAGATCGCGCGGCGTTTTCTGACCTTCCTGACCCAATCGCCGACGCTGTATCCGGTCGACCTGCGACTGAAACCGAATTCCGGCGTGCTCGTCACCACCTGGGACGACTTACACGAATTTTTGCTGAACGAAGCACCGGCCTGGCAGCGACAAGTTTACCTGCGTTCGCGGACATTGGATCACGTCGGTCCCGATCCGCGTTGCGCCCGTATCTTTCAGGATCTGGCGGATCGCGGACTCAGCGAAACGGAGCTCGCCGAGCTCGAGGTCATTCGCCAAAACCTTATCGCGCAGAACGCGAAAAAGGATGCGATCAAATTTGGCGCGGGCGGCCTCGTGGAAATCGAACTCGCCGTCCAGACCGCGATCCTTTTCCACCGCGTGCGCATTTCCGAGGCGTCGACAAAAGCCCATTTCCAAGCCCTCGAAGACGCACATCCCGAATGGAAAAAACAGGCTCCCGCGCTGTGGCAAAACTATCGTGACCTGCGTAAATTGGGTCTGCTCAAACGCGTAGCCGCAGGCTCAAACTCATTGAAAATCCAAGATAATTCCAGTGACCTGATGTTCCAGAACACCGCGCTCTTGCAGCTTCTTGACCCTCGTCAGGGCGCCCGCTAGCACAAAGTTATGAAAAACCACATGATGAAAGCTTTCTGGATTTACGTCGTTGCGTTGGCCCTGTTCGCATTTTCGTTTCCGACATTTGCAGCCGAGCCCAAAGCAACCACCAAAAAAGAAGCTCCCGCTAAGAAAGGCAAAGACATGATCGCCGTTTTCGAAACCAACAAAGGCACTTTCAAAATTAAACTCTTCGCGGACAAAGCGCCGAAGACCGTCGAAAACTTCGTGGGCCTGGCGGAAGGCACCAAAGAATACAAAGATCCGAAGTCCGGAAAAATGACCAAGGGCAAATACTACGACGGGCTGGTTTTCCACCGCGTGATCCCGAACTTCATGATCCAAGGTGGCGACATCTTGGGTAACGGAACCGGCGGCCCCGGTTATACTTTCGGCGACGAAATCGTTCCCGAGCTGAAGCACAGCAAACCCGGAATCCTCTCCATGGCGAACGCGGGTCCCGGCACCAACGGTAGCCAGTTCTTCGTGACCGTGGCGGCGACGCCCTGGCTCGACGGCAAACACACCGTTTTCGGTGAAGTCACTGAAGGCATGGATATCGTGAACGCGATTTCGATGGCACGCACTCAACCCGGCGACCGCCCCGTTGAGCCCATCGTGATCAACCACCTGAAAATCGAGCGGAAGTAGTCCGCCTCCAGTGGCCTCGGCCACTGTCCAAAGTCTTTACACCTGGCTGCCGAAGCGCAGGTGACATTCAAAGCCCCAGCTTTCTAAATTGCTGAAAGTTGGGGTTTTTTTTATGCCTTGAGCGGCCTCCGCCTTGCTGTTGTCAGGGCTAAGGAGTCACCCGCCCATGCCCCGTACGTTTGCCCCTTATCGGACCCTGCTCGCCGTATTGACCTGCCTGTTAGGTCTGCTGTTGGCATTTCCGGATCTCGCGAGCGCACAGGCCTTATCGACTCTCGGTCGCGGCAACGCCTATTTCGGTCGCGGTGCCGGCGTCTTCTCTTTGGAAAAGCTGCGCGCCGCGGGCGTGACCGAAGTCAAAACCCTGGCTGGCCAAAAGGAAATGACCCTGGTCTTCATGGGCGCAAATGGCAAAGCCCTTCGTCAATTCGTCTGGCAAAGAACCGCGCCCAAAACTTTAGAGGAGTTCCGTCCCTCCAAAGTTCGCCAATGGCTGAAAACCATGAAGTCGAACTCGGGCTCGATCCTGACCTCAAAAGTGCGCCACTTCCCGTTCGAAGCCGCCGCGTTCTTCACCGCCATCGGCGCGATCAATATGTACGACCTGATTTTCCACTATCAACATAACCCGGTCATCATGAAGCAGTTCGGTGAGAGCCAAATGGATCCCGTCACGCACGTGAGTTTCATGGCTTTCATGGCGGCGAATGGGATGACGTCGGAGCCTCTGCAAGAGGTCATGCGTAACCCGCGTCTACATTACTTTCTGCCCTACTTCGGAATGTCCATGGGGATGATGGCCTCGAACATCGTTCACGATGTGTGGGCCTCGAAGATGCTTCGCGCCTGCGCGAAATCAATGTTCAGCAACAATCCCGACGTCGACATGGCCTGCGATCAGGCCTGGGACGATATGAACAAGCACTGGAACGACAAATGGGGACAGTACGCCACGGGCTGGCTGTCCATGATGGGATCCACCGCCATCGGCGGCGCGGTCGACTGGCTGGCGGGAACCGCCGCCCGGCGCGCACTGCAGTTTGCGGGACTCGAACTCGCCTTCAGCTTCGGCACGGGCGGAATGTCCATGGCCGCGCGTTTCGCTTGGACCGTCGTGAAGAACGTGCAGTTCCTGGCGCTCGATTTCTGGCTACGACAACCGATCGAAACGGTTTGGCTCAACGTCTTCGGTAAGGCCTCCGAACTCAATAGTACCGCGATGTGTTTAGGTACGCTTCACCAGATGCACCGGCTACAGACCCACGCAGGAACGCATCCACGCAAAGCCGCATTCGACCTGATGAAATCGAAGTTCTGCGGCGAGGAACTGATCCCCGCGCTGCAAACCTACTCACGCTTGAGCCAAGAGTGGCGCATGGAAAACATGAAGCAGACTCTGGCCGCGCACCAGAACTGGCAGATGTACCTGGCCAACTTCGCCGGTCACTACCGCAGCACGCGTCTTTTCTATCAGCATTTGACCGACCAGATCTGGAAGAAGAACTACGGTTCGAACGGTCAGCCTTCGCCCCTCGATCAGACGAACAACTTCTTCGGCGTTCTGCCCGACGGCGCCACCGAAGTGGACTGGACGCTTTACCTTCAAGACATCCGTCCCTTGGAAGAGGCCCAGCGGAAGCGCATCCAAAAGGTCGCGGCGAAATGGCTACTCTTCAAAAATACGGAAATCTTCAATCAGCTCGTGATCATGGAACAGCGCCGCTACGAACGTTTCATCGGTCGCCTGGCTTCCTCGGAAGTGAGTGAGATCCGCAAAGCGTTGGAAGAACTCAACCTCAGCATGCCTGACCAAGACCCTTCGGCCGTGCGTCCCCCCATTGGATATCTGACCGACTACGGCCCTTCCAGTGAAGAGTATCGCGCCATCATGGAGACGATTGTCAAAGACCTCGGACGCCCCCGTCCCGTCTCGAGTCCCGGTGAAGGTTTCCTGAAAGCGTGGGCCCAATGGCAAGGACGCGATCGCGAGGCCGAAACGAGCGGTGCGATCCAACCTTTCGCGCGTCAACATGGACCGATCACCACCTTGTCTGCACCGGAGTATATGGCCGCGGCCATGACCGCCGGACCCGATATCGAAAAAGACGGACAACTGATCAACCGCTCTCGCTGGGGAGGGATGGCGCAGTTCAATCCGCCCTCGATCCTTTTCGACGGCGAAATCACCTACAGCAACAACCTACCCTTGCGCTCCGACAATCGCGGTTACGAAACCATCTTCTCGAAGCTGGGCCGTCATTCGAAATTCGAGTGTCAGAAACAATCGCGTCACGAATGTATGGCGCCGACCTGGAAATGGCTGAGCAGTGGCTGGGTTCGCCCCAGCGTGATGGATAAAAGCGGGAACCATATGGCGAAATGGTGGGCCGAAAAAGTCGAGCCGCCCTACCTTGACGCTTGGTACGAGTTCGAAACGGAATACGAAACCGTCGTGAAACAATACGCACAACAGCTGCTGGACATCGGCCAACACTGGTCGAACGGAACGGGCTTCGCCAACGCCGGTGTCGCGAGCCTCGAACAGGAGCGGGCAACTTATCTGACTTTCGTGAACGACTATATGATCGCACGCACCGGCAAAGAGCTGACCATCATTGATGCCCCCTACCGCATGCATAACCGCGCGGCCGAAGAGGTCAAAGATCTGCGCCCCGAACTCGACAAGTACATGAAGTCTTGGGACGAAGTGATTTCGTACCTGCCCCGCATGAAAACGGATCTGAATGAACAAATGGACGCCGCGAAAGGCGTGCTTCTCTCGCGCGTGCCGAACGAAAAGCTCGAAGAGGGCGTGAAGAAGATGGACGAAGCACTGGACGAGGTCTTGAAGGGACTGGGGATCGCCGAAGATACCCAAAACCCCCAAGAGCAAGTCGCCCTCGTCACTCTACGCGCGTTGAAAAACACGCACCAAGAGATCTTGGATTACGGACTCGTTCTGAATACCGCAAGCTACTCGGAAAACCACGCCCTGAACGGAAAACCGCAGAAGCAGCGCTGCCTCAACCTGCCCTCTTCGGGAGGTGCGGCGAACTTCCGCGGCCAGAATACGAAGGGGTGCCCTTAATTTGCGGGGTGTCCAAGACTTAAACGGTGGCCCCCACGCGGGAATGAATATCTCGTCACTGGTGAGGGCATAGGAATTGATATTGAAACCAATTAACAGAGGTCTTTAAACATGAAAACGACAGCTTTGTCCTTGTTGCTCATCCTGCCCGTAACCCTTTCCGCACTGACCGTGCATGCGGCCCCCTCGGCCCGTGAGCGCGCCCGTCAAGAGCAGATCGAACGCGAAACGCGCGAAGCCCAAAAGGTCCGTCAGGGCCAGGTTCGTGACCAACGCGCCAGCGGACAACGTGAAGATGCCGATTACTCGGTGACATCGTATCTGTCGCAGATCTCGGGCGGTAAAGTCGACAGCATGCAGCTGGATATGGCTCGCCGGACTCAATATATGGTTGAAGTTCCCAACCGCAGCGGCACTTCGTCGAAGGCCGTCGAAGTGAAAGTCACCGAGCTCGCGGACCAGCTTTCGAAAAATATCACGGCCTTGGAAAAGGTCCGTCTGGAAGTTCTGACTCCCGAGCAACTTTCGCTGCACAACTCGAAAATCGAGTTGGGTAAAGCGACCGTGCAACTGCTGACCCTGGCTTCGAAACGTTATGAAGGTTCGGACGCCGATATGGTTCTGGCCCGCGACGCTTACGCTCGCCAGGTCGAAACCGCGGTGAAGATCGCTTCGAAAGAGTCCATCGCCACGGCGGAAGAAGTCGCCCAACACATGGAATTCGTGACCGCGATGAACCGCGAAAAAGAACTGAACGCGGGACTGACGGACGCGGAAGCGACCATGCTCGGCGTGCGCAAAGCTTACCGCGAAGGTTTCGAGCGTCGCTGCAAAGACGGTTCGTGCAAAGTCCCCTCGGACGCGGTGCTGGAAGCCGGTGCGAAAACTCGCATGAAAGACATGAAAGAGTGCATCTAATTTCACGTCACCGCTTCGCGGTCGACGCTGAATATCTCTCTGTTTGAAAGGCGGCCCCCGGGTCGCCTTTTTCATTTTTGGAATTCGACCTAAAATTCGTCGAAAGGGCTATCACCCGTGACGAAAAGGATTTCAATCCGCCGGTTCTTCGCACGGCTCTCTTCATCCTTATTCGGGGCCAGCGGACGCTGATCGGCGTAAGAGACCGCCGCCAGGCGCGACTCGGGAATCGAATGAACCTTGGCCAGGTAACGTACAACCTGGGTCGCCCGCGCACTGCCCAGCTCCCAGTTGGAGTCAAACTGTCCGCCCGCGGGAATGGCCTGGTCGTCGGTATGCCCTTCCACGAGCATCTTGAACTGATTCCCCTTCATGAGTTGCGCGATCTTATCCAGAACCGGCAAAGCCTCGCGACGGATCTTCGCGGAACCCGTGGGAAACAGCATCGATGCCGCCAGCGACATGCGCACGCCGAAGAGGTCATGACGTAAACTCGTGACGGTCTGCTTTTCAGCGTCCGTGAATTTTCCGCCGATCTCTTTTTCCAACTTCTCTTGATATTCGGCGTTCGAAGCCAAGCGCTCTTGGCTATCGGCGGATGCCCGCGGCGTTTCCAAACCGGCTTGCTGCGCCAAGGTCGGCGCGCCACCGCCAGGTCCGCCCCCCCCGCCACCGGGAGCGCCGCTCGCCGGAAGCTTCAGATTTTCGCGGATCGACTCTTCGAATTTTTTCTCTTTTTCGACGTTCTGTGAGGAGGTGGCGTAAAGCACGACGAAGAACGCGAACAATAGCGTGATGAAGTCGGCATAGCTCACCAACCAGCGTTCATGATTTTCGTGTTCTTCGTGGGCCTTACTTTTTCTTCTCATATGACGAACCCAGGTACGCGCGTAATTTCATTTCAAGAAGCGCGGGGCTCAGGCCCGCCTGGATTCCGAGCGCGCCGGCGATGATCATCTGGCGGCCCTTCATGTCTTGTTGGATTTTGCGTTTAAGCTTGTTGCCGAGGGGCAAGAATAGAAGATTCGCGAAGCCCACGCCGTAAACGGTCGCGACGAAAGCGACCGCGATCCCGCCGCCGAGCTTACTGGTATCGGTCAAATTTCCCATCACGTGGATCAGTCCTAAGACCGCACCGATGATCCCGATCGTCGGCGCGAAGCCGCCAGCGTCGGTCCAAATCCGCGCGCCCGCCAGCAGATGTTCTTCCTCGACATCGAGCTGCTGATGGAGCGTATCTTCCAAAAGCTTCGGCTCCATCCCATCGAGCACCGAGCGCAGCGCCGTTTGCATGAATTCATTGGAAAGATTTGGAATTTTCGCCTCAAGCGCCAGCAGACTTTCTTTTTTCGCCAGGCGCGCGCACTCCATCAGCGAACGTAAGATACTTTCGTTCTCGCGTTCGGAGTCCTCCTGGAAAGCCTTGCCCACCATACGAAATCCGAGCTTCAGATCGTCGCGTCGCGAAGACACCAGAACCGCGCCCGCGGTTCCCGTCAGCACGATCACGAAGGCCGCGCCCTGAACAAGCGAGCCCATATGCCCGCCCTCGGCCATGTTTCCCAATAAAATCCCGCCGATGCCGACGATGATTCCGAAGACTGTCGTCAAATCCATGCTGAAATGTTGCCATGGAAAATCACGTTTGAGACCTCGACTTTCCTCGTGATTGTGAATAATCTTGGGCCCTTATGCTCGAGACCCTTCTGCAGTGGGATGCCGAATTGTTCTTATGGTTGCACCATAACGTGGTGGCCGGCTGGGCGGATGTGTTCTTTCCGTTCATCACCAATCTGAACAAAACCTGGGGCTTCAAGTTCGTCGCGGTCCCGCTGATCGTCGCGTCCAGTCTGTACTTCTTCCGGCGCTGGGGCATCTTCTTCCTGCTTTGCATGATCATCTCGGTCGCGATGTCGGACATGGTCGGATCGCAAATTATGAAGCCCGCCTTCGATCGCCCCCGGCCCAATGTCGCCGGACTGGACGTCAACCTGAAGTCCCACCACTACGGCGGCAAAAGTTTTCCCTCGAATCATTCGGCGAATATGTTCGCGCTCGCGACCTTTCTCTCTTTGATCTTCAGGTTCGCTCCCCGTGGGGCCTGGGCCTGCGCCGGGTTTTTCACGTTCGCCGGCCTTGTGGCCTACAGTCGTATCTACGTCGGCGTTCACTATCCGCTGGATATCACCGCGGGCGCCGCGCTCGGCATCGCTTGCGGTTTCACGGGCTACTGGTTTTTGAAAACGATCACGCTTCGGTACGGCGAGCGAATGCAATTGAGGGCGCCACTATGGCTCAAATTCTCGTAACGGGCGGAAGCGGTTTCTTGGGTGCGTGGGTGATCCGTCGCCTCCTGAATGATGGGCATCAAGTTCGCGTGCTGGTCCGTCCCACCAGCGACCGCAGTGAACTCGCCGGTTTGGACTGTGAATACGTCTATGGTGACGTCACCGATCTGAACTCGCTGCGCGCCGCCTGCGAAGGGCAGAACGCCGTATTTCACTTGGCGGGATTGATCGCCTACAAACGCAGCCAACGGGCCGCGATGGAAAAAATCAACGTCGACGGCACCGCGAACGTCATCACCGCGGTCGAAGAAAAAGGCGTGCAACGACTGGTGCACCTCAGCTCGGTCGTCGCCGTTGGCGCGGGCTATACACCCGAACAGGTTTTGAATGAAGACTCCCCCTACAATGTCGCGCAACTTGATATGGGTTACTTCGAGACCAAACGTAAAGCCGAAGAACTCGTTCGCGAAGCGGTCAAACGCGGGCGCATCGATGCCGTCATGCTGAATCCCTCGACGATCTATGGTCCCGGCGACGCCCGCAAAGGCAGCCGCAAGAATCAGCTGAAAGTCGCGCAAGGGAAGATGAAGTTCTATACTTCGGGTGGCGTGAACGTGGTCCACGTAGAAAACTGCGTGGACGGAATCGTTCGCGGTTGGCTGAACGGTCGTTCGGGCGAACGCTACATCCTGTGCGGCCAGAATATGACCATCAAACAGCTTTTCGAAATCATCGCCGAGTGTGCGGGCGTCCCTGCGCCGAAGCTGCGCCTTCCCGATTGGTTACTGCATGTCGTGGGTTTCACCGGCGACACCTTGACCGCCATGGGATACCCCATCGGCGTCAGTCGCGAAAATGCATACACCGCGACGATGTACCACTATTTCGACAGCGCGAAAGCGCAGCGCGAGCTCGGCTTCGTGCCGGGCGATTCCCGCCGGGCCATCGAAGACAGCGTGCGCTGGAGTCGCGAACACGGACTCCTGGGCCGAATGCCGAACCTTGGGGCGAAAGCGTGACCGAGTCCAAGCCCCGCCTCTTTTGGCTGCGCCAGATGCTGAAGGGCCTTTTTCTATTCTTGGCCTTTTTGGCGACGTTCTTCCTGTTCCTCGCCGTCATTGTCATGAGCCAAATTCCCTCGCGCGAGGCCATTCGTGGCTGCATGACCACCGTCCTGTTCGAGGTCGAACTCTGTCCCGGCGGCAAAGATTATGTACCACTCAAAAAAATCTCGAAACACCTGCAACAGGCCGTGATCGTCACGGAGGATTCCGCCTTCTACGACCACCGTGGTTTCGACTTCATGGAGATCCAACGCAGCTTCGAAAAGAATCTCGAGCAGGGCCGCTTCGCCCGCGGCGGATCGACGATCTCGCAACAGCTGGCGAAAAATCTTTTTCTGTCCTCCGAAAAATCTCTCCAACGGAAGATGATGGAAGCGGTCATCACCGTGCAGCTCGAGAAGCACCTCTCGAAAAACGAGATTCTGGAGCGCTACCTGAACGTCGTTCAATTCGGACCCAAGATTTACGGCGTAAAAGAGGCCGCGCAGTTTTATTTCAAAAAATCTCCCGCCGATCTCGACCTGATCGAGTCCGCGTGGCTCGCCTTCCTGCTCCCCAGCCCGGATAAGTACTCGGTGTCATTTTTCAAGAAACAACTCACGCCCTTCGCGCGCAAACGCCTGCGCCAGATCGTGACCAATATGTACCGCTTCCACCGTGCGACCGAAGATCAGTACCGTTTGGCACTGGGACGTTTGGATCACTTCTTGGTGGGCGGAGCCGCCGTCGATATTCCCGACGGTCTGGATCTCGACGCGCCCGAGGATGACGGCGGTCTTGACTTCTTACCCGAGGACGAACTGCAGCCCATCCCGGGCGAGATGGCCCCGCCGCCCGAAATCGAAGTCCCTGATCCCCAGGCGACACCGCCCGAAAGCGACTTCGAATCCGAAGATCTCACTCTTTAAAAATGAAAAGGCCGGCGTTCCCACCGGCCACGAAACCGCAAAACGGACCTCGGTCTCTCGATTACTTTTTCAGCGAACGCGAAGCGGGCAATGTCGACGCGAGTTCGACCTCTTTACCGCCGCAAGCGGGATGACCGAAGCCGGCGGCGCTTTTTCCGTCTTTGATGTCATAGATGATGTTGTCGTTCATCTGCGGGCTCACACCGGCCGGAACGTAGTCCAACTCCAGCGTATTGCGCAGGCGCCAAGCAATGGCGTGGTCCGCACACGAGGTGTCACCACTAACGCCCAGGGCACCGACGATTTCACCTTTCGCATTGTAAAGGGCCAAACCCCCGCCGAAGACATTCACGCCGCCGACTTTTTCGCCGACCATGGGGTCTTTATTCGAACCATAGCGAGCCGCATCGCCTTTGTAAGCGACTTGAGTGTTCACGGGATTCGACTCCTGCAGTCCGAAGAGGCTACCGCCGGGCTGAACCGCCGAATACAGATTCGCGGTGGAAAGCGACAGACCCTTCAAGCTGAACGCGTTTGCCGTATTGGCTTTCTGCGCTGAAATCACGCGGCTACCCAGCCATTGCGAGTCGACCTTTTCACCGGTGTAAGCGATCATGCACACGTTCCCTTGGCGGTCCACCAACGTGCCCCACATCTCCAGATTCAAGCCACCGTTGTCCGCTTGGCGGGCCGAGACCAGCGCCTTTTTGAAAGAGTCGTAAGAAGGCAAGCCTTCACATTTCGCGTGGGCCGCGCCCGCCGCTAAAACCGATACCATCAGGGCGACAAGTTGTTTCATTTTAAAATTCTCCTGTTTCATTTCGGCTCCGGAGAGATTTCCGGGTTGCCTTTATTTTTATAAGCATGCTTATATAGTATCAGCATGCTTATAGAAAGAGGGTCCCGTGCGTTTTGAAGAAACAACAGGCCTCAGCGACATTCTGAAGAAAACCGAACTGGCGATGCGCTTTTGCATCGATCTGGGATTGGCGCCGTTGAAGATGACCTTCAGCCAATATCAAGTCCTGTCCTGTCTTGAGGTTTCGAAGAATCTGACCAATGCCGACCTGGCCCGCAAGTCGCAGGTCACCCCCCAGACGATGATCCGCATTCTACAGAACCTGGAACGGGATGGATTCATCCGCAAATGCGCCCCGACCGAAAACAAACTCAAAATCGAAATGGAACTGACCCCGCGCGGTCTGAAAGCCATCTGCGACGCACATATCGTTGTGAACGAAATCGAACTGAAAGCCCTCAAAGGGCTCGGGAAAAAAGAAAGGGCCGCTTTTCAAGCGACCCTCGAACACTGCTTGGGAAATCTGCTCAAAGGTAAGGGCTAAGCCCCTACTGCTGCAGCCGACGGGTCATGCGGCGAATCGACACCCGGGTCAAAACCACGGCCAGGATCACCAAAATTCCGGCATGTGCGACCATCATCACATTCCATTGATCCAGCGCCATGCCCCGCACCAGCGTCGTGACGTGAGTGAGCGGCAGCAAATAGCTGAGCATCCGAAACGCCGGATGAAGTTCATCCACCGGGAAGTAGGTGCCCGCGAACAACGACATGGGCACGATCAGACCCGAAGTCGGGTAGATGATCTGATCGTAGTTCCGCACCAAAGAGGTCACGATCATTCCCACGCACGAAAAAATCCAGGCGTTCAAGAACAGGACCGGCAAAGACGCCACGGCCCCCAACGACTGCCCCAGTCCGAAAAACTGACCGACCAGCAAAATCGCGAGCGCGCTCAGAATCCCTTTCGAAGCCCCCCAGAATAGATCGCCCACGATCAATTCCGGAATCGTGACGGGCGACAACATCTGCGCCGAATAGACTTTCGAGTAGGACAGCTTCGAGAAGTTACCGTAGGTTCCCTCGAAGAACGCGACCATCATGGTGCTCGAACACAGTAGACCCGGAAAAAAGAACTCGGCATACGAAACGCCGCCCATGGTTTTCACGTAAGCGCCCAAACCGAACCCCAAAGCCGCCAGCATGAAAACGGGTTCCAAGATCACCCAGAACACCGATACCAGCCAGGTACGCTTGAAGATGATGTAGTTGCGGTACCAGACCCGCATCGCCTGAATGAAGATCAGCTGATTTTTCACTGATCCCCCTCGGCCGCGTTCGAAAGGTCGTGTCCGGCCAGGCTCAAGAAGACGTCGCTTAAGTTCGTCTTACGAAGCGCGATCCGACGCGATTTGATCTGCCCAATCAACTCACGCGCACCCGACTCGTTGTTGAAAGGAACGTAAACCTGATCCCCGACGACGAAGTAGCGCAGCTTCTTCTCTTTCAGGCGATTCAAGAAATAGCCGATCTCGCTGGAAGCCGCTTCGAATTCCACCATCTCGGTGCCCAGGTGTTTTTCGATCAGTTCGCGCGGCGAGCCCACCGCCAGAATCTGCCCACGGTTCACGAAAGCCAGGCGATCGCAAAGCGATTCGGCCTCTTCCATATAATGCGTGGTCAAGATCAAGGTCTTCTTCTGCTCTTTGATTTTCTGCAGGAAGCTCCACATCCAGATGCGCACCTGCGGATCCAGACCCACGGTGGGCTCATCCAGAATCAAGAGTTCGGGATGGTTCATCAGACTGCGCGCGATGGCGAGACGGCGGCGAAAACCCCCGCTCAGATTTTCGACGCGCTCGTCGAGTTTTTCGTCGAGCCTCATCATCTTCAGCAAATCGAGCGCGCGACCATGTGCGGTCTTCCCGTCGATGCCGAAGTATTTCGAAAAGATCAGAAGGTTTTCAAGGACGGTCAGTTCCGCATCCAGGCCCTCGTCTTGGGGAACGACGCCGATGCGCGAACGGATCTCGCGACCCGCATCGCGAACGTTCATGCCGAGCACGAACAGTTCGCCGCTGGTGGGCTGGATATGCCCATAGATCATCTTGAGGGTTGTCGACTTGCCGGCCCCATTGGGGCCCAGCAATCCGAAACATTCCCCCGGTTGAACTTCAAAGCTGACTCCGTTCAGCGCTTTGAAGTCCCCGAAACTCTTCACGAGGCTTCTTGCCTCCAGAGCCAGACCGCTCATTACTCGGCCGTCGCCTTTTTGCGACGTTTATGCGGATCGAGTTCACGGCAACGAATACGGATGTTGTTCGGCGTGACCTCGATGAGTTCGTCATCCGAAACCCACTCGATCGCCTGCTCCAGCGTCATCGGCTTCACGGGAACCAACGTCAACTTCTCGTCCGCGCCCGAAGCACGAACGTTCGTCAGTTTTTTCTCGCGAACGATGTTCACTTCGAGATCGTTTTCTTTCGCGTGCTCACCGACGACCATACCTTGGTAGGTCTCGACACCGGGAAGGACCAACATCTTACCGCGCTCTTGCAAGTTGAAGATCGCGTAGGTCGTGGTCACACCTTGACGATCCGAGATCATCGAGCCGTTGTTGCGGGCGACGATTTCACCGCGGAAATCATCCCAACCGTGGAACTGGGTATTCAGCAGACCCGTACCGCGAGTGTCGGTCATGAATTCCGAACGGTAACCGATCAAACCGCGCGAAGGGATCAGGAACTCCAGACGCGTACGTCCCGAACCTTTCGACATCATGTTCTGCATAACGCCCTTACGGATACCGAGCTTCTCGGTCACGACGCCGACATAGGCATCCGCCACGTCGATGATCGCCATTTCGAAGGGCTCTTTCTTCACACCATTTTCGGTCTTGAAGATGACCTGGGGTTTCGAAGCGCAAAGCTCGAAACCTTCACGACGCATTTGTTCGATCAAGACACCCAGCTGAAGCTCACCACGGCCGATGACCTTGAAGGCTTCGTTCGAATCCGTGCGCTCCATACGGATCGCGACGTTCGACAGCAGCTCGCGCTCCAGACGGTCCAAGATTTGGCGCGAAGTGACCTTCTTGCCTTCACGACCCGCAAAGGGTCCATCGTTGACCGAGAAGATCATGGCAACGGTGGGCTCTTCGACGCGGATCCGCGGCAAAGGCATGGGCTTTTCGATCGAGGTCAAAGTATCACCGATCTGGAAGTCTTCCATGCCCGCGACGATCGCGATATCCCCGGCACCGATCTCTTGGACCTGCACGGGAGCCGCAACCTTGTACTGGAACAAAGCCGAAACTTTGAATTTCTTGTTTCCATCTTCTTGAGCGCAAATCAGCTCATCGCCGACTTTCACTTTACCGGCGCGAACGCGGCCCACGGCCAGACGGCCGACAAAGCTCGAATACGAAAGGTTCGACACCATGATCTGCAGCGAGTCGATGTCATTGATTTGCGGCGGGGGGACTTCGTTGATGATTTTTTCGTAAAGAACTTCCAGCGAGTTGGTCCGCACGTTCGGATCCAAAGTCGCCATCCCCTCACGCGCGATCGCGTAGACGGGTTGGAAATCCAGTACCGTGTCCGGAGCATCCAGATCGATCATCAGATCGAAGACTTCGTTCAAAACTTCCTGATGGCGGGCATCCGAACGATCGATCTTGTTGATGCAGACGATGACTTTCAGTTTTTGTTCCAAAGCCTTACGCAGCACGAAGCGCGTTTGCGGGAGCGGTCCTTCCGAAGCGTCGCAAAGCAGGATGGCGCCGTCGACCATGTTCAAGACGCGCTCGACCTCACCACCGAAGTCACTGTGCCCGGGGGTGTCGACGATATTGATCTTGTAGTCTTTGTAGATGAAGGAGGCGTTCTTCGCGGCGATGGTGATTCCGCGCTCGCGTTCAAGGTCCATGGAGTCCATCAGGCGTTCTTCGACCTGTTCGTTTTCGCGGAAAGTTCCCGCTTGTTTGATCAGGTGGTCGACGAGGGTCGTTTTACCGTGGTCGACGTGCGCGATAATGGCGATGTTACGAATTTTCTGGGGATCAACAATAGACATACAGTTTCGGACTCACTTTCTGAAAACGGAATTCCAATTTAAAAAACTCAAAATTTTTAACCATGCCCGCCCATCAAGAACCCCTCGTTATCGGGGTTGACCTGATCGTCGATGGTCAATGATGCGAAAAAGGAGAGGGCCATATCAAGAAGCTGCGCCGTCGATGTGGCTTGAAAAACCTGTTTCCGAAATTGAGCGGCCCCAGGATAACCTGTCGCGAACCATGCGGCAAATTTCTTAAGCTGAATCTGAAGGATTCTTTCCGGACAGTGCGCGGCGAAACAGTCGTGGAGCTCCTGGAATAGCTTTGCATAGTTCCGGGGCACCGGAATTCCATGACCACTCCGGGGCATCTTGACACTCTCATGACCTGAAAGCTGCGTCAGGGCGTCCTGAAAGATATAGGGGTTCTTTAAAGCCCCCCGTCCAATCATCACCCCGTCACACCCGCTTTCGGTCAGGCGTTTCACGGCTTGTCCCGAGGTCACGATGTCGCCATTCCCGATGATCGGTAGTTTCGCCCCGGCCTTGACCTCACGGATGAAATCCCAGTCGGCAAAGCCCGTATAGCCTTGGGCACGAGTGCGACCGTGGATCGCCATCCAGGTTATGCCTTCGTTCGCGGCGATGTGGGCGATTTCCAGGGCGTTGCGCATATTTGCGTCCCAGCCGGTGCGAACCTTGATGGTCACCGGAATAGAAACGGCGGCCACGACCTGACGGAGCATTTCCGCCATCAAGAGCGGCTCTTTCATCATCGCCGAGCCGGCTCCCTTTTTGACGACCTTGGGGACGGGACAGCCAAAATTGAGGTCGACGAAGTCCGCCCCCCGCTCTTCAACGATCTTCGCGGCGGCCGCAACCTGTGCGGGCTCTTCGCCGAAAAGCTGAATCCCGATAGGGTGTTGAGTCTCGTCGAAGCTCATCAAATCGAAGGTCTTTTGCGACTCGTACTGAATCCCCGCCGCCGAGACGAGCTCCGTGATCACGACGCTGGAGCCCCGGGCCTTCATGAAGCTGCGAAAGCCGTGGTCCGTAATTCCCGCCATGGGGGCCAAAATGAAGGGGTTCGCACGCAGCGCCGCGAGAATATCCGCACGCGGAGCGCGACCCGAGTTCGCATGTGGAATGGGTTGGGGACTTTGGGATTCCGCGTAGGCCATGAAGGCCCAAGGATTGCCTTAGCGGGCGAGTCTTTTCAAGGTCTCTTTCAGCTCATCCACGTCACGACGGAGCTGTTGATTGTCATCTTCCAAACGACGCACTTTATCCGTCATGGCGTCCAGCTGGGCCCGGTCCGCCCGACGTTCCCCCTCCAGACGTGAGAATTTTTCAGCCCACTCACGCTGCAAACGCTCAGTTTGCGATTTCGCCATCTGACAGAGCCCATAGAGCTCTTTCGTCGACTCTACGAGGGGGGCCACGACGTTCGCATACTTCACGCCTTTGGTGCCATCCTCCGACGTCACAACCAGGTCGGGATCCACCGCCTCCACCTCTTGGGCGATGAATCCGATGTCCTCGCGACCATCGGTCTTCCAGGTGAAACGGTGACCTTGAAGTTTTAGAATCAAAGCCAGGCCTTCAACGCCGCGCACGTTTTTCTTCAAACGGCCGTCCGACGTGGTGACCAACGTCTGGCCGCGGACGCTGCCCGAAGCCAGGATGTTGCCGTCAACTTCAAGCCGTTCGCTGGGCGCCGCCTTGTTGATGCCCACAAATCCCGTACTCAGAACCGAAATTCGCGCATGTCCCGACGTCACCAACGACACATCCTGGGCGTCGTTCGAGCCGATCGTCATCGACGAACCCGTCGAGTTCCCCGTCGCACGCACGACCGCTTGCTCCAAAAGGCCCGAATCAATCCGCGCGGCACCGTTCAGCTCGACCAGATTTCCCGCGGCCACGCCGAAATTTTTCCCCGCGGCCGTTCCGCGATCCAAAATTTGCGCCAAAAGAATGGAGATGTTCGAACACACGAATGCCCCCGAACCCGCGTCCCAAGTCAGAACTTGCGAAGCCGAGCAGCCCCCGGTCGGGATCTGCTGCACGCCACTCGCGGAATTACGGATTTGCGTGTAGTCGAAATACGAAGGAACCCATTCCGTCAGGTTGAATTTCGGGACCATCCCCGTCGAAGGTGCGCCCGCGTTGAACGAGTAGCCGCGGATTTTCGTAACCGTCGGCGCGGGATAGTCGCCCGCCAGATCACCCGTCGCCGTGCCCGTCGGCGCGCGACTGTTCGTCAATCGTGCATCGTTCGACGCCAAGGCGCGGGCCCCGTTCGACTCGTTATTCGCCGCGAGCTGCACCACGCCGACCGAGCTGCTCGTCGCGTTCGCGATAGAAATGCCGACCTCGTGAGAGGCCGTGTTCACCGAAACGGGAAACACTCCCGTCACCGCCACCAAAGAGGAAACGGGACGTATCACGCCGGTGCCTGCTTGATACTTGAGAATATCGTTCGTGTTGTCGAACCACAGCGCGCCGACGTACGCGTTGGTCAAGGTCGATGGGTTCCCCGCGCTGCGACCGACACTGATGAATTTGTCGTTCGCCATCACGATGTGACCAGAGTTCGCGAGTGAAAAATCCGCCATATCGATGGCGCCGCTCATCGTCCCACCGGTTAACGAAAGCTTTTTCGTCGCTTCCGTATCGACGTAGTTTTTCGTCGCGGCGGCCCCCGTCGCGCCGGGTTCGCCCAGATTCGTGATCTGTTGACCACCCATATTCAAAGCTCCGCTGATCGTACCACCGGTCAGCGGTAACGTGGAACCGATCCGGGTATCGACATACAATTTGGTCGCGGCATCCCCCGTCGCCGCCGGCGCTCCCAGGTTCACGATCCGCTGCGCGCCCATTTCGATCGCGCCGGACATCGTGCCACCGCTCCGTAAAAGAGCGGTCGCGATGAGCGAGTCCGCGTAGTTGCGGTTGACGGCGTCGGTTCCGGCGATGGGGTTGGCAACGTTCGTCAGGCCGCCGCCCCCCAGATCCAGGGCGCCGCCGCTCGCATAATTTGAAAGTTTGCCGAAGTTAGTTCCTTGGAAGAAATTCGCGAAGTTCGTTTGGTTCGCGGCGCCGTCCACTTGGATGAAATTGGTGATCGGTTTGCCCGCAAGCTTCTGCGCGTTCACCGCTTCGACGGTGGGACGCATGGTTTGCGCGTCGATTTCGTCCCAGCCATCCGCATTGTCCATTTTGAAATAAACCAGAATTTGAATCACCGGATAACTACCGGCCGCGATGGTCTGTCCCGTCGCCACTCCCGACTCATCGAAACAGGTGCGCGGCTGACTTCCATCAAAGACGCGCTCCAAACCACCCGGCTGATTGAAGCGCGGCTGGGCATCATCCAGCACGACGGAGAAAACGCCGTCCGCATCGGTTTGCGTGTTATTGATATGGGTTTCCGATCCCATACTGCCTTGACGATATTGGTACAGATAACATGCAGCCGGCCCGACGTTCACCGCGGTCTTGATATCGAAACGGACGAAAATGTTTACGTTCGTCGCGGGATCACCGTCGGTTTCCAGCAAACGCCCATTGTACGTCAACTCCAGCGCGTGCGCGGGAAGGACGAAGAGCAGAAGAAGGAAGGTGATGAGCGGTCTCATTCCTCGACTCTTCCTTTGAACTTGAATGTTCCCGCCGCGTTCCCTTTGCGGGGCTCGGCTTCGTATTGCAAGGAGGACACTTTGAAGCCGGTCGTTCCCACCGGATGAAGTGATCGCGCGATTTCGGCTCCGCCGGACCAAGCGCTGAGTGAGCGAAAGCCCGAACCAAGTTTACCGATCGTGATATTCAAAGCCGGCGTACGACCGAAAGGTCCCGAACCACGCAGCTGAAGCGTGCGACGATCCCCCGCGTGCATCGATTGCAGCTCGGTCCAACGGGCCCCCAAATCGGTGACGGCGAAAGTGAACTTGCACTCGGCTTGGCAGTCGTCACTTCGATCGATAGAGTCCGCGGGAAGCAGCAGAGATTTCCAAGTCTGTCCTCCGTCTAAACTCACTTCCAACGTGTCGATCGACCGCGGGAGCGTCCCGCTCAAAGGCATCGCGATGCGCCCGATGTTTTTGGCCTCAAAATGAGTAAGGTCGAGCTGAATGGCCGCAAGGTCTTCGGTCGCTTTGATCGAAAGGTCGCCCGAATCGCAACCCACGACAAAGGAAGCAAACGTCACAATTGTGAGGTTTTTAAAAAGACTTAACGTCATCGCCAGTTATATCGGCATTTTAAGTCCAGCCACTTAAGAGGAATTAAGGGAGCGACTCGCCTTAGGACAGGCTAACCGTATCGGCTCAACTCGCGGGCATTCGGTCGTTCGAAAAACGATCTACTTCAAGACACCGCGGACGAAAGTGATGACGGCATTGCGGCTGATCTGCCCCCCGGGTCCATTGGGGTTGAAATCAAACCCGTGCGTTCCCCACTTCAAGTCGATGAGCGCGACCGGCGTTCCACTTTGAATCAATCGACGCCGCAAACGCTCACCGTGTTTGTGCCAAACGAGGCGATCACCTTCACCGTACAAAAGCAGACTCGGAACGGGGCGAATCGCCGCCGAGGCGATCACCGATGAAGTGCGGTACATCTCGACGGATGAATCCGGATCTCCACTTAGAAGCCGGCGCAAGATGTTGCGCGAATCGATGATGTCGCCCTCGACGGTCACCTCAAAACCGAAATCCAGATCCGTCGGTCCGTAGAAATCGACATAACCTTTGATCGGCAATTCGGTCCGCGTGTAAGCGACGACGCCCGCGATCTGCGCGCCCGCGGAGCGTCCCAAGATCAACAATCGATCCGGATCGAAGCCGAGCTCATCCGCGCGGCCGCGTAGAACATTGATCCCCGCGACGATGTCTTCCATCTGTCCGGGCCAGACCGTCGCCGGCGAAAAACGATAACTCAACGAAGCGACGGCGAATCCCGCGTGGGCCAACTCCCAATTCAGAGCGGGCAATTGTTGGGTGTTGCCCCCCTCCCAACCGCCGCCATGAACGACCACCACGAGCGGAGGTTTCGTCACATCTTTCCGCACGACCGGATAGAAGTCCGCGTGCAGGGCATGCCCGTCCGGTCCGGTGTACTCGATGCGCCGGCAAGAGGTCTCTTTCAACCACGCCATTTCCCACAACGCGGGAATCGAGAAGAGCGAATGACCTTCGACGGCGTAGCCCAACTTCGCCACCTCGGCCGTGTATTCGGCGTCGTAGCGACTGGCCAGATAGACCGGACGAATGAAACTGCATGCGGCGATCGCGGTCAGTATAAAAACCGCGCGACGTTTCGCGCGGGGATAATAAAAACGGCGACGCCAAACGTAGACGGCCACCAAAAGCGCGACGAAGAAAAGCCAGTGCCCGAACTCGCGCGACAAAACCGAAAATTGCCACAATAAAACGATGTCGAAATCGAACCAGTTCAATCCCGACCACAGCGCCAGAAGCAAAGCGAGAAGAACCATTAGCGATCCATCCAGGTCACGCGACCTTCCGTTTGACGAGCGGCTTTCGGGGGTTCGTGATCCGGATACCCCAACGTCACCGCGCACAGCAGCTCCAACTCGCCACGCTGATACTCGGGCCAAGATTTCACTCCCAAAAACTCGTCGACTTCGTCTTTGATTTCAAGCGGCGCGCCCATTGTGCAACAACCCAATCCCTCAACCTGCACGGCCAGATTGATGTTTTCCACCGCCATATACACCGAACCGATGCTCGTGTGATAACGCTCGTCCGGCGTGTTCGAAGAATAACAAAAGATGATCACCGGCGCCTCGCCCAGCGTATAGAAAAATCTTTCGGTGAACTCGTAAAGCGAGGGCTTCAAACGCTGTTTGAGAACCGGCTGAATTCCCAGCCAGCTTTTTTGCGAGTACTTGAGATAAGCGTCGCGCTTTTCCCCGGTGACGACGAAGAAACGCCAGTTCTGCCGGTTTTTCCCGCTGGGCGCATGGGTCGCGGCTTCCAGAATGCGCTCCAGAACCTCTCGCGGCGGCATCTCGGGCTTGTACTTACGGATGGATTTGCGCGATCGGATCAGCGAGTAAAATTCATCTTTGTTCATACCCCTTCGGTAGCTATACTACGTCAGAGTCATGAGCAACGATAACGCGCCCAAGCGCCCCAAACATTTAGCTTCGAACATCGCCTTCGTCGTTCTCGGGCTCGCCGTGCTTGGCGTTTCGGTCGTGGCGAGCGTGCCGTCCTGGCGGGATACGGTGCGCGCGCGTTTCCAAGGCCCCTACCGCCAGGTCCTCGCCAAAGCGCGGGGCGATTTGACCGGTCAAGGCTTCGTCGTCAGTGTCGTTAAGTTGAAAACCCAAGAAGGCATCCTGGTCGAAATCTACGAGCGTGGCCTGGATAGCGACAGCGAAAACCTGCTCGCGCGCCTGAAGTTCGACGAACGCCGGGACGGACACTTCAGCATCCGCGGCCAGGCGACGAATTTGGCGCTGATGGATCTCGACGGCGACGGCGTCCTCGAAGTGATCGTTCCCGTTTACGATGAGAACCTGATCCCCCGCCTGCACGTCTTCCGTTTCGACCCCATGGGCAAGGTGTTTGTCCGCATGGGGCCCGAGAACGTTCAGCTTTAAAATTCAGTCTTTCGATTTTTGCAGATTTTCGCCGGTCCGCTTCTGGCCGAGTTCCCGCCAGCTACGCCCTTCGCGCGCCTTGCGATTGACCTGGAAGTCTTGCACCGCGCGGAAGTGCTCTTGGTACGTCTTCGTGAAAATGTGCGTGCCGTCGTTCTGGCTCACGAAGAAAAGATAGTCCGTCGATTCGGGGCGCAAGGCCGCCAGCAAGGCCGCACGACCGGGATTCGCGATCGGTCCCGGGGGCAAGCCCTTGATCACGTAGGTATTGTATTCGGTCGGTGTCGTCAGATCCTTGCGCGTGATCGAAAGCTCGAAGACTCCCGCCGCGCGGGCTTTTCCGTAAAGCACCGTCGGATCCGTTTGCAGCATCATCCCTTTGCGCAGCCGGTTGTGAAAAACGCTCGAAATCCGGGGGCGTTCTTCCGGCGCGCCCGTTTCCTTTTCGATGATGCTCGCCAAGGTCACGATCTGGTGGCGGGTCATGCCCGAATCCAAAGCGATGGGTTGCACGTCGCGCATGTAGGTGTCCAGAAAGCGCGCGACCATCGCGCGGATCACGCTTTTCGTGTCGGTGTACTTCGTGATCTGGTAGGTCTCCGGAAAAAGGTAACCTTCCAGCGAGGTCACGCGTTCGCCGACGAGCGACGATGCGAAATCCGCGTCGGTGACCCATTTCCAAAACTCCGCTTTCGAGCCGAAGCCCGCCTTGCCGTAAATGTCCGCGATCTCGAAAATGTTCAAACCTTCCGAAACGGTGAAATTGCGACCGAGCGAACGCCCCGACGTGATCACCTCCAAAACCTCGGTGGGCTTCATGTTGAGGGTCAGCAGGTACTCGCCGACCTTCATCGCGTTCTGTTGACCGCGAAAGCGCGCCAAAAGCAGAAACCAGTCCGCGTTCCGCACGATACGTTTGTCTTCGAGATCGTGCGCCACGCGGGTCAGGGTCAGACCGGGCCGGACTTCGTAGACGACTTCGGTGGACAAGCTCGTCGCGGGCGAATTCACGAATCCGTTCCACACGTACCAGCCGCCGCCTCCCAGCGCCGCCATGAACAGCAGCGCCGAGAGCCAAACCGCGGCCTTCATCGCTGGTCTCCGGTGGGGTAGTTCATGCCGGTCAAAGTTTTGGTCGGATCGAACGGCGTCGGATCTTCCAGGCTCGCGACCGGCACCGCGCAATAGTCGATCGCGAAATGCGCCGACGCGCGGTCATTGCCGGATTTCCCCATGCCGCCGAACGGGAGCTTCGAGCTCGCGCCGTTCGTGGTGCGGTTCCAGTTCAGCAGGCCGACTTTGCACTCCAGCAACGCCTTTTCGTAAAGCGCGCGATTCTTCGTGAACAGCGCCGCCACCAGGCCGAAGCCCGTGGAGTTCACCATGTCCAGAGTCTCGTCGAAGTCGTTCACTTTCGTGATCGAAACGTTCGGACCGAAAATTTCGGACTTCTGGTAGATCGAATTCGGATCGTACTTCTGCACCAGGTTGATGCTCGGGGTGACGAAGTGCCCTTTCCATTTCAGATCCAGCGCTTTCCCGCGCATCAGGCTTTCGCAGTTTTCGCGTTTCGCGATCTCTTGAAAACGCAGATACTTTTCGACCGAGGATTCGTTGATGAGCGGGCCCATGAACGGATTTTCGCTCCAGTGACCGATGCTCAGACGTTTCGCCGCCTGGTAGAATCTTTCGGTGAATTCGTCGGCGATTCTTTCGTGCACGAAAACGCGGCTCGTGCAGGCGCAGCGCTGCCCCGAGGTCATGAACGCGCCGACGATCGTTTCGTAAACGGCCTTATCCATGTCCGAATCGTCCCACACCATCGTGGCGTTCTTACCACCCATCTCGAGCGCGAGAATTTTCCAGTAATGGGTCAGGGTCTCTTGCTTGATTTTCAGACCGACTTCGTAACTTCCGGTGAACAGGATCCCGTCGACGTTTTCATGCAGCACCAACTTACGCCCGGTTTCCGCCACGCCTTGAATCATGTTGAAAACGCCCGCCGGGAACTCCGCGAGCTGGAACAGCTTCGCGTAAAGCTGACCCACCGCCGGCGTCTGCTCGGAAGGTTTGTAAACGACCGTGTTCCCCATCAAGAGCGCGGGCACGATGTGACCGTTAGGCAAATGCGCGGGGAAGTTGAACGGACCGATGACCGCCATCACCCCACGCGGCTTGAAGCGCGTCACGCCCTCGACACCGGGAAGGGCGTTCGGCAAATGCTCCGCTTCGACCAGCTTGATCGAGTGGTTGACGGTGATGTCGATTTTACCGATGCAGGCCGTGACCTCCGTTTTGGATTCCCAAAGGGGTTTTCCGGTGTCGCGCGCGATCGCCATCGCCAGTTCGTCTTGATGCGCTTCAAAAACGCCCTTCAGTTTCATCAGGCGGTTTTTACGTTCATCCATCGACAGGCGCGCCCAGGGAAGATACGCCTTCTTCGCCGCCGCCACCGCCGCGTCCACGTGGTCCGCGTTGTAGGGAACCTCGATGACGATATCGTTCAAATCGGCCGGGCTTTTATCGACGATTTTACCTTCGGCCTGTTTGACCGGGTTAAAACTTCCATCAATGAAATCGCCCAGGTAGGTCATGCGTTCCGTGCTCATGTTTGCTCCTTATGCGGTCGCGGATAGTGGAACGGCGAAACGAAAACTTCTTGGCCGGCTTCGGCGCCGACCGTCTTTTGTGATTTCGGAGAAAGGAAAATACTGTCGCCTTCGCGATCGAAGGTGACGAGTCCCGCGCGAAACCCCTCATCCCCGACGTAGCCCAAGAGACCCGTCTCGGGATAGCTATCGGCGATCCCGCCTTCCAGCACGAACCGCTGCCCCAACTTGATCGGCAACGCTTCTTTGAACGACACCCCGAAGTGCGGGCCGCCGTCGAAGGGATCGACTTCCTCCAGATATTTGAAGCCGATCGACTCCAGAAGATGCTGCGCGGGTTTGGTTTGCTCGCCCACACGCCCCAGAACCAAACGCGCTTTCGCGTCCAGCAGGCACATGTAGATGTCTTCTTCCGGAAACAGCGTGCGGATGAACTCTTTGTTTCCCTGACTGATGAGATCGGCCTCTTGGTACGGCAAGCCGGTGAAACGGCGACCGAGGGCTTCCCAGAATTCGCTGCGCCCCTCTTCGGTCAAAGGCGGCGTCAGCTCGCACAAGATTCGATCTTCGAAACGTTCGGGATGCATCCCCATGTACAAGAAACGCGACAACGAGATCTGTTTCCCCAATTTTTCGGGACGTTTGCGGTACATCTTGTCGACCAGCAGACCACCGATTTCCGTCGGCCCATCCGCGTCCCACTGAAAGCGCAACACTTTGTGGATGAACCCGATTCCCAAGTCGCGGCTGGAATGATTGCGTTCCAGCACCTTGAAGTAGCTATGGGGAATCTCTTCGGTTCCGTGTTTCGCCATGATGAGCGAAGATCCGACGACGATTTGTTCCTCGGTGTCTTCCACCACGAACAAGTATTCGGTTTCATGCTTCGGCAGCTCGCCCGCGAAGGATTTCACGCTGCGATCGATTTTCCCCGCGATGACCTTCTTATCGGCCGGCAGATTCAAAAGCGCGAACTGGCGCGCCAGATCGACGAGCTGATTCAGGTCATCATGTCGGACTTCGCGAACCAAAAATGTCATAGACTCATCCTGGCCATGAGGCCGTCGTAAAAATCCACCGCCCGCCGCAGGTCATCGATCCTAACACGTTCCTCGGGAGTATGGATATTGCCTTCTCGGACGCCCGGACCAAACGAAACGCACTCAATGCCCACGCGATGGAAGAGCGACGCTTCATTCGTCGAAGAATGCGTGCCGGTTTCCACCGGTAATCCCTGATCCTTGGCGATCCCCCGCAACGTGCGCGTGAAATTTCCGTTGGCATCGGTGCGATAGGGTCGTTTGTAATCCGACACGCGGAAGTCACCGCCCACGCGTTGGCACTCGGCCCGAAACTTCTGCATCCATGCTTCATATGTTTCATTGGTGATGCCCGGGGGAATGCGCACCGTCCCCATGATCTCGATCCCGTAGTCACGCGTGCGGACCGAACCCAAATTCAGGGTCGGATGCGGCGGCGAGAAATCCAAGTCCCGGTGGAACAGGAATTCACTCTCCAGACGTTGCACGGCCGCGAAAACGTGATTCAACTTCTTCGCCATCGGCAGTCGGAAGCCCGAGAAAGGATCGATCTCGAGGAACGCCTGCGCCGGTACGGTGTTCGCGTTCACGCCCCCGTCGATTTCCATGATCGCCAAATCTTCCGGAAGCTGGCTTAGGTACGAAAGCATCTTGATGACCGCGCTTTCACCGCGCTCGGGGTTCGCGGAGTGCGCGCTTTTCCCCGAAAAGGTCTTCGAAATCGTCGAGGAGTTTTCGCGCAGGTTGTGATCCTCGCGATAGTCCGCTTCGTCCTCCTCGAACGGCAGCTGGATCTCGACGTGCGCGAAACCGTTGCCCGCGGTCAGCAGACGCAGATCCGAGGGCTCGCCGATGACCGCGTATTTCGCGTTCATTTTGTTTTTGCGGATCAACTTCAACGCGCCGGTCATCCCGGTCTCTTCGCCGAAGGTGTAGACCAGCACCGGCGGCAAACTGCCCACCCGGCCGCCGTGCGCGGCCTTGAACCGGGTCAAAGCTTCCAGCTTACAAATGGCGTCCAGCTTACAATCGGCCGCGCCCAAACCCCAGATTTCGCCCTCGATGATGTGCGCGTCGAAGGGATTCTGCCCCGTCTTCGTCCATAGCGCGAAAGGCCCCGGATCCGGCGTATCGAGCCGCGTCTGCAACATGAGTTCATAGTCCGGACGCGGACCGGCCAGACGAATCAGCAGATTCGCCTGGGGCGTCTCTTTCTGCGTCTCTTCCTGAACGTCGACGTCAAAACCGCGCGCGCGCGCCAGCTCCGCCAAGAAGCGGGTCGCTTCGGCGTTACCGTGCGCGGGAGTCGTATCCAAAGAGATGAGCTTTCGGCAAAGCTCGACAAAATCCAATCAAACCCCTTCGAGGATCGTTTGCTCGATGATCTTACCGACCATCTCGATCTCGTGATCCTGGGTCACCGCGGGCACCAGGAAACGAATCCGGACGGGATCCTTTCCGCAAGGGAACGCGATCAGGCCCAGAGTGAACATCTTCTTCAGAAGTTTATCGACGGTCTCTTTTTTGCCGTCGAGAGGAGTGACCGCGATCATCAGGCCCATGCCCTCCGCATCCACGAGCTTGCCCTTGCAGGTCGTCTCGTTCAGACGGTTCAGCATGCCGACGAATTTATTGTGGATCTGCATCACGCGGCCGTTCGGCCCCATGTAGCCCTCTTCCATGATGTTCAAAATCTCGAGACCCGAGGCCAAGGCCGCCGTGCTTCCCGAGAATGTGCCCGCGATCAGGCCGGGCGCGGGATTCATTTCTTCGGTGTAAAGGGTCGCGCCGACCTGCGCGGTCTTCGCGATCGTGCAGAGGTCGATGTATTCGCCGATCCCCAGAGTTTCGAACGCGAAGAACTCGCCGGTGCGGGTGAAGGTCTGAACTTCGTCCGCCCAGACGGGAATCTTCTTTTCGCGGCAGAACTCGAGCAACGGGACGAAGAACTCGCGCGGGGCCGGACGGTAACCGCCCTCGCCCAACATCGGCTCGAACGCGAACACCGAGATGTTGTTCTCGTGCTTCGCGACGAACTCTTTCATCGCGGTCAAAGTTTTCTCGCCCGAGCGCGCGTCGCGTTTATCGTAGAAAGGCAGGCGCAGGACCTCGTTGTATTCGGGAAGACCCACGCGGTAAGCGGGGTTGTCCGTCAATTCCGCCATCATCGTCGAGCGGCCGGCGAAAGCGTTCTGGAAACTCATCATCATCCGCGCCGGGGTTTTCTTTTGGCGCGTAATTTTGAGCGCGCTTTCATTCGCCATCGTTCCGCAGGTCGACAGCCAGCCGTACTTCAGGCGGCTTTTGCGACCCGCGAGCTGCACGAGCTTTTCGAGCATGCGCGTGTACTCTTTGTTCGGCTGCAGGTTTCCTTGGTTCACGATGTCCGCGAGCGCGCCGCGCACTCCCGCCGCCATCACGCGCGGATGCGCGTGCCCGAGCAGGTGGATGCCGATCCCGTTGATCATGTCGATCTTCACGCTGCCGTCTTCAAGCTCCACGAAAACACCGCGGCCCGCGCCGGTGCCCATATAAGAATAATGCAAGGGGCGACCCCGAACGGCGCCCGCGCGATCGAACTCTTTTTTGCCGGCGTCGACGAAGGCGGGCAAGGGCGCGCGCACTTCCTTCAGGGGCTCTTCCAGACGCGTGACTTCTTTCACCAGCGTTTGGATCTGTTGTTCGATTGTCGAAGAGTTCGCGATTTCGTGACCGATCAAAGACGGATTTTGTGCCATGAACGACACCTTTCTTGTGAGGGCTCAATTCTAGCCCCGGCCCAGAATGAAGACAAGAACTGGCAATTCATTGGGAAGTACTGCAGACTGTTCCTCGCATGACCTTCCGCTTCACTCTTCCGACACTCATCGCCGCGGTCTTTCTTCTGAGCGCCCCCGCGATTGCGCAGGACTCCACGGACTCCGCTTCGCTGGACAGTGCCCTTTCGGCATTGCACAGCGGGGCGAATCAAAAGGCCCTGGACGAATTGCGAGTCCTGCTGAGCGAAACGCCGCATGACCCCGCGCTTCTGACCAATGCGGGAATCGCGGCCGCCCGCCTGGAGCAATGGGGACTCGCCGCCGGTCTTTTGCGCGATGCCGTGGAGGTCGCCCCCACGGAAAACGCGCCTCGGCAGGCCCTGGATTTCGTACTCGCCAAACTTCCCGTGAAGGAGATCTCGCACAGCGCCGAATTCTGGGAGACCTACCGCGAGAACGTCCTCAGCGGCGTTTCGCTCTATTGGCTGGCCCTGATTGGCGCCCCTCTCGTCCTTTTAGTGGGACTCCTCGTGCTGCGCTTCATCGCGGACCGCCGTCGCGCACTGGTCGACGAAGAACCTATGCCGCGCGTCGGACCCGCGCACGTGGCCGCCATCCTTCTCTTGGTTTTGCACCTGGGACTGCTGATGACGAAAGTGATGGACCGTGGTCAACCTCGCGGCACGATCATCGAAACGAAAATCGCCGCTCACTCCGCCCCCGATTCCCAGTCGCCCTCGCTGTTTGAACTTTTCGCGGGACTCGAGGTCCTCATTCTGCGTGAAAATGAAGCTTGGGCCCAAGTCCGCTATCCCGGCGGACCGACCGGCTGGATTCCCAAGAGCGCCTTGCATTTCGCCCTCGCCCCCGCCGGCGGTTGACTTCCCAAAAGCCTCCCCAGTAGACTTCCTGCGAGGTAACGATGCTTCGAGTCATTGGTCGGTTGTGCTGCGCGCTCGCGCTGGTTTCGGTGATTTCCTGCGCGTCGGAGGAAAAGAGCTCCGACACGCCCGAAGGCGCTTACGCGATCGCGGAGGAATTCGCGAAAGACGACCGTTACGAAGAGGCGATCCGCCGCTTCAATGACGTGAAGAACAAATACCCCTACAGCAAGTTCGCCACCATGGCCGAACTGGCCGTCGCGGACACCTACTTCAAGCAAGAATCTTACCCCGAAGCGCAAGTGTCCTACCAAACCTTCAAAGAGCTGCACCCGAAGCACGCGCAAATCGATTACGTGACCTACCGCCTGGGCCTTAGCTTCTTCGAACAGTTGCCCGAGACCGAGGATCGCGACCTGAGCTTGGCCCAAAGCTCGATCATCTACTTCGACGAAGTGATGTCGCTCTACCCGAACTCGCCTCACGCCAAAGAGGCGCAAGAAAAGAAAACCGAAGTGCTGAAGAAACTCGGCGCAAAAGAGATGTACATTGCGGACTTCTATTTCAAACGGAAAGTCTACGCGAGCGCGCTCACGCGCTACGAGGGCCTTTTGCGCACGTACCCGAATTTGGGTTTCGATGCGTTGGCGCTTTCGCGCGCCGCCCAGTCGGCCGCGCACGCCGGCGAACTGGATCGCGCCAAACAATTGGTCGCTCGATTGAAGACCCAATTTGCGGGCTCGAGTGAGCTCGCCGACGCCGAAAAAGTTCTGCAATCCGCCACGAAATAGGGAAATAGAGGGGGTTTCATGGCCAACGTACTTCATGATGATGTGCTCGATGAAGCGCGCCGCGAATTCATCAACGGCAACTACAAGGTGGCCGAGCCCCTCCTCAATCAGCTGATCTTACGAAACTCGCGTAATCCCGAGATCTTCCAGATGCTCGCGACCATCGCTTACGACAAAGGCCAGTTCAACAAGGCGATCAAAACCTTCCGTCGCGCCTTGGAAATCGATCCGACCTACACCGACGCAAGCGTGGGCCTCTCGATCATTCTGAACGACCTGGGCCGTTACGACGAAGGCAAACAAGTCTTCGAAGAGGCCAAAGGCCTGCTCGACAAACGCAAAGGCCAGTCCGACCCCTGGCTGGAAGAGAAGCTCGCCTCCAAACACGAAGAGCTCGCGGACCTGTACTTCCAATACCAGCGCTATAACGAAGCCCTCGAGCAACTCCTGAAGGCCTTGAAGCTGTCTTCGCGCAAAACCGAGATCACCATGCGCGTCGCGGAGTGCTTCGTGAAATTGGGCGACGGCGAGCGCGCGATTCGCGAACTCAAGACGCTGATCAAAGACTTCCCGCAGTATCTGCCCGCGCGCGTGAAGCTTGGACTCGTTTACTACAATCAGAACTTCATCGCCGAAGCGACCGAGCAGTGGGAAAACGTGCTCTACCGCGACCCCCAACATGCCGAGGCGAAAAAGTACCTGAAAATGGCGCAGGCCGCAGGCATCACGAAGATGGACCTGTCGCCTTGATTTGAGCTTTGATTTGATGAAAGATATCGTCCGGAGGGAATCGATGTCGAAACTCATGGACGATCTGCTGCCGTTCCTGCCGCATGCGGAGATTCAAAAGCTCGTCAAAAAACTCGCGCGCCAACTGGAATTCGATTACGAAGGCCGCGAAGTCATCTTCATCTGCCCCCTGCGCGGATCGATTCACCTGGTTGCGGATCTGATGCGCGAAGTGCAACTCCCGCAGCAAGTCGATTTCGTCTACGTGCAAACGATCGCCAAAGGTGGCGCGATCAAGATGACGAAAGACATCACCCTGAATATCACGGGCAAACACGTCATCATCGTTGAAGAAATCATCGACAGCGGTCGTTCGCTGATTTTCTTGCGCAACCGTCTGCTGTCTTCGAATCCCGCTTCACTGAAGATCCTCACGCTTCTCGACAAACCCGCGCGTCGCGATTTGCCGATCCAAGCGGATTACATCGGTAAAGTGATCGAAGATCGCTACGTCGTGGGTTACGGTATGGACTCCGAAGAACTCGGTCGTAATTACCCCGACGTTTACTATCTCAAAAACTAAGCCGTCGGGAGTAAGCTCATGGTCCCGAAGCAGCTCGTTTTTATTTTCGTTTTCGCGGTGGTGGTCTTCTTCCTGTTCAACGCGCTCGTTTCCTAGCGTCCGGACGTGATCGCCGCGGCTTCCTGAGCGCTCAGTGGTCCGCGAGCGCCTTCATTGACGAAGATACGCCATTCTCGAGTCAACGCCCCGCTTTTCACCTGGTTCACCACTAAAAGCCGCAAATCCCAGTCCGTGCGTTCCTTCACGCAGGTCCAAGACTCCTGGCGGATGAACGAAACGCAAAACTGCGTCGAACGCGCGTCCGTCGTGAAGTTCAAAGTCAGGGGCGCCGTCGCGCTCGCGAACGCGTCTGCGCCCGCCGCCTGCACCGCCGCTTCGAACGTCAGCGTGGTGCTGAACGCCGCGGCCCCCGTCGTCGACTCGTCGATCTGCGCCACGCGAAGCTTCGCGTAAGCCTCATCCCCGGGGGATTTCAGAACCCACCAACGATCGGCGCGTGCCGCGCGTTTTTGGGTCGCGGGATCCACGCTGAACCACTCGCGTTCGTGCATCACGCGGTCGATCCCGTCGGGAAGATAGAAGTTACGCGCCGTCGCCGCGTCGGCGGCCTCGAAGCCCGCGACCGCGCGCGCTTTGAGTTCGGGGTCGCGCAGCTTCGTGACGGCCAAAGCGCCGTTTTCGTCGAAGAACGCGAACCGCTCAAGCAGCGCGCCGACCACCTCGCCCGGTCCGGATAGGCCGCCGTTCAACTTCACATCGGTGCCGCGAAAAGCGATGTCCCAGTCGCGATCGACGCGGGCTTCTTCGTCCGTCATGCGCCGCTGGGCCAGCGACTGCAGATTCACGTAGGTAAAGACGTTCCAGGTCGGGTCACTCAAGCACCCCGCATGATCGGGATTGGTGAACGGGTTCCCGCAGGCGCGCGCATCGATGTCGATTTCGCGTCCCGCTCCTGAAGAAGTGCCGATCGCCAACTTCACCCAGCCCGGCTCATTGGTTTCCGAGTGGTGATAAGACCGAATCTGCAACTTGTGAATGTTCACGCCGCTCCGGACGACGAAGACATCGAAGCGCGGCCAGATGATGTGCGTGGCCATTTCGTATTCATACCACTTCACGTTCTGGAACAAACCGCCCTTGCCGTCTTTCAGATAGTCGCCCGAGAACGCCTGGGGCTTTTCTTCCCCCGCGGGCGGTCCGGCTTTGGGCCGAAGCTCCACGCGTTCGCAGCCGAGACTCAAACAGATCAGAAACAGCGGAACGAGGTATTTCATCATGATCATCCTTCGAAATTCAGTCCCAGGAAGAGCGTGCGACCCGTCGCCGGTCGCAAATCATAGACCTGCGCGGTGCCGTCGACCATCGTCGCGCGGCGCTCGTCCAGCAGATTGCGCACGCCCAAATACACTTCCAAGTTCCGGTTGATCGGGCGGTTGTAACGCAGATCCAGAACCGAGTAACCCGCATACGCTTCGGTGTTCGCGATGTCGGCGTAAGCGTCGCCGTTGTAGCGCCAAGTGGCGTTCAGGTTTCCGCGTTCACCCGCGAATTCGTAAAACAAGTTCAGCTGCCCTAGATAGAACGGGCGATTCGGTACGTAAAGGCCGGTTCCTTCGTCACGCGCGCGGGTGTAGACGAACGACGGCGACAACCGCCAGGCCGAGGCGAACTTCCAAGCGCCCGCGAGCTCGAAACCTTGAATTTGCACTCGGTCCAAATTCGCGAACCGGAACGCGCGTTCCGAGGTCCCCGTCGCGATTTCGGTCGTGGTGATCAAGCCGCCAACGCGGTTGTAAAACAGATTTCCGTTCGCGCTGTAGTCCTGACCGCGCGCGATTTCGATACCCACCTGCGCGCTGACGGATTCTTCGGGCCGCAAATTCTCATCGCCGTAAACCACGTAACCCGCGAACGAGCGGTGATCCAACAAGTAGTAGCGTTCCTTCAGATTCGGGCGGCGGAAACCCGTCCCCACCGAGGCCCGCACCGAAGTCGTATGGCCGTCGATCCAATCGGCTTGGTGCAGCCAGTTCACCTTGGGATCGATGTGCATTCCGAATGCGGGATCGTGGGTCAATCGCGCGCCCGTGATGATCTCGTGACGATCACGGATCCAATCGTCCTGCGCGAAGATTTCGATGGAGTCTTGCGAACGACCGGCGACTTCGACGCTATCGTAAACCGTGGTCGCGTCGATCGCGGTGCGATTGCGTTGATCGAGGGTCTGCTTCTCCGCGACGGCCCCGACGCTCACGACATGTTCGTCCGTCGGGTTGAAGTCCCACTGCATTTCCACGCGTTGGCGGTCTAAAATCGCACTTTTGCTGGATTCCACGACCGCGGTCGTGGGGTCGTCTTCCATATCCAACTTGTCGTCCACGCGCTCGCCAAGGACGTAAACCGAAAACGTGGACGATTCCGACGGACTGACCTGATAACCGGCGCGCGCGCGCAGGCGTTTGATGTCGCCGCGGTTCTCGACCGGCAGGTAGCTCGCGTTGGGTTGCAGGCGGGCGAAGTAGGTCGTCGCGGACTCGTCCGCATAACCGGCCTCGAAGTTCACTTTGCGACGCTCACCCAGCTCACGCTCGTAGAAAAGACCGACCTGATTCTTTTCAAGATCGGGCGTATCACGCGTCACCGTTCCGGGGTCACGATCGATGCTCGCTTCCGCTTGACGGCTCAGACTGACTTTCCAGGCGTTTTGGCCCCGCCGCGCACTGGCCAAACCCTTCACCTGATTCGGCGCCGAAGGATCCACGCTCCGCCGTGTCCCCGCCCGCGTCTCGTCCGCGGGGAAGAATTCTTTCATCAGATCCAGCTCGTAACTGAAGCCGTCTTTCGGGCGTTTCGTGATGATGTTGATCACGCCGCCCATCGCCTGACCGCCGTAAAGCGCGGACGCCCCACCCTTCACGACCTCGATCCGATGAATGTCGTTCGCCGAAATTTGCGTGAGGTCCACCCCGGCCGAGGAGTTTTGCAAAATGGGCGCGCCGTCGATCAGAACCAAGACATGATCACCGCCCAGACCTTGCAAAACCGCGCTCTGTCCAGTCTTGCCGGTGGCGTTCATCAACGTGACGCCCGGGATCTCCAGCAAGGCCTCGGCCGCATTCCGCAAACGACGCTCACGGATTTCGGACTCACTGACGACCTCGGTTTTCACCGGGCCTTCTTTCAGGCTTTTCGGCGTACGCGTCCCGGTGACGACCATATCGTCGAGTCGCATCGCGCTTTCATTGGCGGTGTCTTGAGCGAAGGATTGGGAAATCGCGGTGACCAGGAATAAACCCACCCACAAACCGCGGCGCATTGACGTTGTCATTACCGCTGTTATAACCAATTCTAGTAAGGGGTCAGGGAGCATTCTGATCCTTCCGAAAGGATGAAAACAAAATGACAAAAGCATCTCTCCTTCTCGCCTTCTCTTTCCTTTTTTTCACGGCCGCGCACGCCGATGAGGGGACCGCCACCCCGTTTACCGACGTCGCGTTCGACGCCGCCCCCTCGGTCAAAGTGACCGTCGATGGCGATGAACTCTACCTCTTGGCTGTCAATGGTGTCGCGCGGGCGAACATCATGCAAGCTTGCGAAGCGGCTTACGGCGCGCAGTGCGGCTGCATGTTCGCGGAACGCTTCAGTGAAATGATGGCCAAAATCGGCCAGCCCGTCGGTGCGACCGCGGACCTGCGCCTTTATAAATTCACGACCCACGAGGTTGTGACAAAAGTCGGACAATCCGTGTCCACGGCCAATTTTGACGAAATCAAAACAAATCGCGAGCTGCGCAACGAACTCTGCTTTCCGTAAGGTTGACCCGGCCGGGCGCTGGGGTAGGATTGAAAACCATGAAAAACACCATTTCGCTTTTCGTGTTGATCCTGACCACCACCTTCCTCGGCGCCTGCTCGCCGAACAATGAGATGGTGGCTTCCCAACGCTCGCCGGAGTTCTTCAATCAGTTCATGAATCCGGCGGCGGATTTCTCGGTGGCCGAATCCAAAATCGGCGAACTCAAAGTGATGGAAGTCGGCGCTGAATACCCGATGCGCTACGTCCTTTTCCAAGATGGACGCTTTTACTACCAGATCGACAAGCTCGGTGACGGCACCGGCTGGTGGAAGTTGGAAGGCGGCGGTCTGGAGTTCACGGCGGTTCGCCCCATCTTCGACATGCACCTGTATTTGTCGGCCGCCGATGCGCAAACCGATGCGACCGTCCTGCGCTTCAACGACCGTCACGGCTTCAACTCGGTCAATATCCAACTGCGCGATCCGAGCGCCAATATGACGTCGTTCGGGATCGTGCCCACACGTTTGCCCGAGCTTCGCCCCTTCACGGCGCATCCCGCAGGGATATGATCGCCCGGCCTTCCCTTTTCCTCGCGGCCGCGCTCCTCAGCTCTTGCGTCACGAGCCGGCCCGACTCGGGTCCCGTCACGCGACGTCCCTCAAGCCTCGATGTTCAACGCGCCCAATGTGAAATGAACTCCTCGCAGCTCGTGCTGGTGATGACCGGAAACGCGGGGCATATCGCGGCCGGACACGAAGCCGACGGTCGCTTCCACCATCCCCAAGAAATCGCCGACTTCGTTCGTTCGAACCCGACCGGCACCAACCCGGCTTGATGGACAAGCTCGCTGGAGCGACTCTCGATTCCGCGCAAGCTTACTCGAAGTTCATGCAGAAAATCGGCGTGATCTCCCTCTGGAAACGCGTCGAACGCGATCTTCCCGAACGCCCACATTAGCTCCGGATTTTTTATTGTTTCAGAGGGAAATCGCCTAGGTTTTTGACGAATCCAGGCCCCTGTCAAAAGCGTCGACATTCGCTTTCAAGATTCCGTCGCACCGTCGTCTCACGACGGGACCGATTTCCAAAAAACCCCGCAATTTTCAGTCACGGCGGCACAATAAAGCTAACAAACCGGAACGATTTTTCCGATGTGGAGCTTGTGAATGAAAGGGGTTTTTATGAATAAACTTAAAACTTTCGCCCGCCGTTTTATCAACGATGAATCGGGTCAGGGTATGGCCGAATACGTCCTGCTGATCGTCGTCGTCGTCGGCGTCGCCTTCATGTTCCGCAAGAACATCATGAGCATGGTCCAAGATAAAATGACCAGCGTCTCGGGCGAATTCCAGAACTTCAACGTCGAAGGAAAGTAGTCCTCGAACTCTCTAAGTTGGGGGGCCGTAGAGCTCCCCAACAAAGAAGGCGTTTATGATTCTTGAGTACATCCTACTTCTCAGCATGATCGTACTCTTCGTCGTGTCCGTGGTCTTCACGGGGCCCAATAAAGCATTCAAAAATGCCGGCCCCAAGCTCGCGGCGCGGGTCGAAAAACAGCTCATTACGGGCGACCGCTTTTCACGCGATGGCGTCACTCCCGCCACCGAGTGGAAGGAGAAATAGATTGGGCCCATGGAATGGAATCTGCTCAACATCGTTGCTATCGGGTGCCTGACCGCCGCGGTCGTCGCTGACCTGCGCACGCGCAAGATTCAGAACATCCTGAGCCTGACCTCCCTGGTCCTGTGTACACTCGCCGTCATTTATGTTTCGTCCACGCAATCCACATCGCATTGGACCGAGCCCCTGAAAGCTTTTGGCCTCGCTTCCGTCATCGCGCTTTCGTTGTTCGCGATGAAAGTCTGGGGCGGCGGGGATGCGAAGATGTTTATCGCCGTTTCTCCACTCCTGCTTTTCGCGGAAACGCCGATCTACCTTCTATGTTGTCTCGTTTGGGGATCGGTTCTGGGATTGACGTCAGCGCTCCTGAACGCCCGCATGGGCGCGATGATCAGCAATTTGTCCGTCCTGCTGATTCACCGCAAGGGCGTCGATCAATCGCACCTCGTGAAGGTGCCGTTCTCGGTCGCACTCCTCCTCGGATACCTCAGCCTGATGACCTTACGCGGACTGGGGGCCTTATGAGCCGCAGCCCCCGCTCACAGCAAGGCCAAGCACGTTCGCGCCATCAGCGCGGCCAAGCCATTGTCGAGTACATTCTCCTCATGGTCGTCCTGATCGGCGTGTTCGGCGCGATCATGAACATCCTCAAAGGCAACGACCTCGCCACGCGCTTCACCAGCGCGCCTTGGGAAAAAATCAACGGCATGATTCAGTGCGGGAACTGGGTCGGTTGCGGCGTCAATCAGACCGCGCCCGGCGTTCACCCGAATACGCAGAACCGGGTCCTCACTCTCGACCCGAAGAGGATGTGAGATGGGCACGCGCGGAACCCCCTCCTACCTTCGAAACAAATCGCGCGATCAACGCGGCGTCATCGTCGCGGATTTCGTTTTCTCGATCGTCCTTGCGGCCGGCCTGGGCATGATCTTATTCGCGATGTCCTATACGCTGGCCGTCGTCGAAGTCACCCAGTACATCAGCTTCTCGGTCGCGCGCGCGGGAATGGCGGGACATAAAACCGCGCTCGAACAAGAGAATAAGGCGCGCGCGAAATACACTCAGCTGACGACCAGCAAAGGCGCAATCGGCAGTCTGTACGCCACGTCATGGTTTCAATTGGGTTCGCGAGATAAACTCGATGTCCGCCAAGGACCGACCGGTAACGGCGAAATGTTCGACCAAGATTTGGCGGGCGGCGCGGATAAACGAAACTGGTTCATCGGCGTCAGCATCCCTCTCACCGTCGGTCTGCTGAAGATGAAATTGCCTTTGATCGGCGACACCGCCCCCGACGAGGACGACGGCCCGCAAACCGCGCTCAACTCGATGCTGATCCGCGACCCCTCCGAAAAAGAGTGTAAAGACTTTTACGAGCAACGTCGTTCCGCGCTCAAAAATCTGCCCGCCGGTCGTCAGTTCTACCAAACCGGATCCTACGTACCGCTGGAGGACAACGGATGTTAAAACCGTCGACCCCGCGGAAAACGCGCGCGCAAAAAGGAATGGCTTCGGTCGAAATCGTGCCGATCCTGCTTCTTTTCGCCATGCTCTTCAACTTCACGCTCGGCTTCTTCGGCGTCATCCACGCCGGAATTCTGAATAGCATCGCCGCGCGCAACTACGCATTCGAGACTTTCCGCAATCGGACCAACCTCACCTACCTGCGTGACGTCGATCTACGAGGCGCGAACGAGGAAGTCGAAGCGCGCTACACGAAAGTGGGCTTCCGTTTTCACGGGATCATTTCCGAAAACAACCGCGGCTCGCAGGATTGGATCGCGACTCAACGTCCGATCCGGTTCACGGATGCCGGCGGTATGGACGAAGCTCTAGGTGACAAGGGCGATCACACGACGTTGGTCCGGTCCATTCAAAGTACGGGAAAAGTGTCCGATACGTTTACTGGAATGTCGGCGGAAGAAGGAAAAAGCGGGGTCAATCCCGTTTGGTTGCAGACGCTTTACGGAATTTGTCTGAACTCGAAATGTGGACCGTCGAACTAGAAGGAAGAGCAGATGGGTAACGAAACCAGGACATTATGGATTTCGGTTGGAGCGGGGCTGTTCGCCATGTTCCTCGTATACTCGTTCCTTCAAGAACAAAAAGCCGAAATCGTGAAGCCCTACGGCGGCAAAATGAACGTCGTCTTCGCGCTGAAAGACATTCGCGAACTCGACACCATTGACGACACGATGATCGAAGTGCGCGAGATGCCCCAAAGCTTCGTCGTGCAAGGCCAAGCGGTCCGCAATCCCGAAGACATCATCGGCTACGTCGCGGCGGCGCCGATCCAAAAGGGCGAACAAATTCTTTCGAACAAATTGCTGCAACCCGGTCCCGACACCGGAATTTCGTTGCAAGTTCAGCCCGGAAAACGTGCCCTGGCCGTTCCGATCAACGAATACACGGGCGTAGCGCGCCTGATCCGTCCCGGTGATCGTATCGACATCGTCGCGGCCGTGGACGTCGGCAAAGGACAGAATCAACGTCGCGAAGTCGCGACCATCATGACCGACATCACCGTTCTCGCCACGGGCGTGAACGTCGTGAACAACATTCCCCGCTCGGTGGAACTCGATCCCGATACGGGCAAGATCATGCAGACGGTGCTGACGGGCGACACCCGGTACACCTCCGTGACCTTGGAGCTCTCGCCGAAGGAAGCGCAGGACATCGTGTTCTTGCAGACCGCCGGCGCGGGAAACATCTACTTCACTTTGAAAAATCCGAATGACCGCAATTCGACACAACGTCTGCCGAGTTCGGTGGCCGAAACAATCCTCGGACGTCCTTCGTTCGAGCCTTCGGCACCCGCCCCGGCACCGCCGGTCATTCAAATTCCGCAGCAACCGGTGCCGGTGGCACCCGCGCCGGCCGCAAGGCCGACGCAACGGCCGCGGAAAGGTTTCCGTCCGCTATAGTTGATTATCGTTCACTGGGTTTGGGTTGGGTTCTGGTTCGGGGGCGTAAGGGGAGATCATGAAGACGAGAACGCAAAATTTCAAAGTCGCTGCGGGACGGGTTTCGACCTGGTCCCGTCTGTGCTTTGTGGCGATGCTTTCGCTCGGGATCTTGATGCATGTCGCACCCGCGAGCGCGCAAGAACTGCCCGGCCCCGCGGAAGAAACCGCGAAAGAGCCGACGAAAAAGCCGAAACGCTCACGCCGCTTCCTGACGCTCACCGTGGGTGTCGATCAGGATGAAAAGCTGCCCGTGAAGATGAAGAACCTGGGGCGTGAAAACCTCAAAGGGACTTGGCGACGTATCGTCAGCGTGACCTTCTCGGAAGAAATCAACACCCTGCGGTTCACGCCGAACCGCGAAGGGGTCGCGACCCTCGTGGTCATCGATGCCAAACAACGGGTCGTCGCCGAGTACCGTATCGAAGTGCGCAAAAGCCGTTTGGACGGTATCGCGCGTGAACTCAAAGGTCTACTGGGCGATATCGAAGGTATCTCGATCAAAATCGTGAACAACAAGGTCATCGTCGACGGGCAAATCGTCATCCCGAAAGACATGTACCGCATTCACACCGTCGTGAAACAATACGGAGATCAAGTTTCGTCGATCGTGACCCTGTCACCGATCGCGCAGAAACGGATCGCCGAGTTCATCGAAAAAGACATTCAGAACCCCGAAGTGCGCGTGCGCGCTTTGAACGACAAATTCATCCTTGAAGGCACGGTCAACAGCGACGATGAACGCAACAAGGCGGAAATCATCGCGAAGGCCTACGTTCAGCCGACCTTCCTGGAATCGGCGATTCAAGACGGTATCGTCCGCGCGCCCCGTCCGGCGAACGACGGGATCATCAATTTGATTTCGGTGCGCCCGTCCGCACCGCCGCCGCCTTCGAAGACGGTTCAATTGGTCATTCACTACGTCGAGCTGAAGAAGGACTACCAACGTGGATTCCGCTTCCAGTTCATGCCGAACCTGCAAGATCAGTCGACCCTGTCGTTCCGTGCGGGACAACAGCAGGACGCCGACAGCGGATGGAGCATCACGGGGATCATCGATCAATTGCTGCCCAAGCTGAACTGGTCGAAGCAGCACGGCTACGCGCGCGTTCTGGAGTCCACAAGTTTGATCGTCCAAGACGGCAAGCGGGGCGTCCTCAACTCGATCCGCGAAATCCCCTATACCACCGCCGCCGGCGGCGATACGGGCGGCCTGGTCACGGCGTTCAAAGATGTCGGTATCGCCACGGCGATCACCCCGGTCATCTTGGGTGAACGCTCGGATTCACTCAGCCTCTCGATGGAATTCGACATCAGCTCGCTGGTCGGTTTGACCGACGCGGGTCCCCTGACCTCGCGGAACAAGATCACGAGCGACATTGTCGTACGCAGCGGACAAAGCGCCGCGGTCGGCGGCTTGATCTCGAACCGCGCGACGACGAACTACAATAAACTGCCCAAGGACGTTTCGGACAATCCGATCATCTCGCTCTACGCGTCCAAGGATTTCCAACGCGATCAAAGTCAATTCGTGGTCTTCGTCACGCCGATCATCAAAAGCTCGGCTTCCAGCGGGTCCGAAAAGATCAAACGTAAGTTCCGTCTGAGGGATTAATGCTTTTAAGTCCTGGTTGTAACGTCATTGCGGTCGGTGGTGGTAAAGGCGGCGTCGGTAAGTCCGTCTTTTCGGCCAATTTCGCCCTCGCACTGATGATGGAACTGAAAACCCAAGTGCTGCTGATCGATGCCGACGCACGTTCGTGCGGTGACCAGAACGTCATCCTGGGCGTGCGTCCGAACAAAACGATCGCCGAACTCGCGGCCTTCCAAGGATCGCTGACCCCCGCCTCGATTCCGCAAATGGTCACGCAGCTGCCCTCGGGCCTGTCGTACATCGGCGCCGTGCGCGGACCGGATGAAACGCTGAAAGTAAATCCCGAGGCTTTCATGAAGCCCCTGGAATTCCTTTCGCGCCACTTCAAATACATCATCATCGACGTCGGTACGGACTACGGCCCGTTGCAAACGACGCTGATTCAAGAATCGACCGCCCTGATGATCTTGACCGTGCCCGAAGTGCTGGTCGTGAACCAGACTTTGCGCATGATTCAAGAACTCCTCGTCGCGACCATGCCGCAAGAGATGTTCCAGCTGGTGATCAACAAAGTCGGACCCGGCGCGCTGTCCCCGCAGGCGATTTCGCAGACTTTGCGGATGCCCGCCTTGGGTCTGATTCCGCAAGACGATGCGACCACCGCCATGAGCCTGAGTAAGTCGACCCCTTTCGTGATCGGCGCCCGTCAGGCTCCGATCACTGCGGCTTATCACGACCTCGTTCGCAAGCTGACCGGCGGTACGCTGCAAAAGCTGAAGTCGGTGCAAAAACCGCAAGGCCAAGTCCAAATTGGCCAAGGCCGCAACGAAACGGTGGCCGCGCAGAAAGAGTCCGCGGCGCTGATTCACGCGGGCCAAGAAGAACTCGATCCCCGTAACGTGCTGAAGTTGCGCGTCCACGGCGAACTCATCCGCGCCATGGACTTGAAAAAGGGCGTCGCCGACACGAATGGCGATCCGCAAAAAGAAGAAGCCCTTCGCCAAAAGACGCTCGCGATGATCACGACCCTCGTCGACAAAGAATCGCCGAACACCGCGCGTGACGAACGCTCGCGGATCATCAAGGAAGTCCTTGAAGAATCCCTTGGGCTGGGGCCTTTGGAAGATTTGCTGGCCGATCCCGCCGTCACCGAGATCATGGTGAACGGATACAAAAGAATTTTCATCGAGAAATCGGGAAAAATTCAGCTTTCCCCCACGACCTTCACATCGAACCATCATTTGCGCAACGTCATCGAACGTATCGTGACGCCGCTCGGTCGCCGTATCGACGAAAAGACTCCGTACGTCGACGCCCGTTTGCGCGACGGTTCCCGGGTGAACGCCATCATCGAGCCCCTGTCGATCGATGGCCCCGCACTGACCATTCGTAAGTTTAAAAAGGGCGGAATCACCCCCGAAAAATATATGGAATTCGGTTCGGTCTCGAAGCCGATGCTGGATTTCCTAAAAATCTGCGTCGAGAACGGATTGAACGTCGTCATCTCTGGCGGTACCGGATCTGGTAAAACCTCGCTTCTGAATATGATCTCGGGCTACATCCCGGCGACGGAACGTATCGTCACCGTCGAGGACGCGGCCGAGCTACAAATGAAACAGGAACACGTCGTCCGTTTGGAAACCCGTCCCGCCAATATGGAAGGAACGGGAGCCGTAACGATCCGTGACCTCGTCAAAAACTCCCTGCGTATGCGCCCCGACCGGATCGTCGTCGGGGAAACGCGTGACGGCGCCGCCTTGGACATGCTCCAGGCGATGAATACCGGTCACGACGGTTCGATGACCACGACGCACGCGAACAGCCCGCGCGAGTGCACCGCACGTTTGGAAACGCTTTGCTTGATGGCCGGAATGGATCTTCCGGTCGCCGCGATTCGCGAGCAGATCGCCAGCGCCGTCCACATCATCGTGCAGATCTCGCGTCTGTCCGACGGAAGCCGTAAAGTCATCAGCATCACCGAGGTCTGCGGACTGCAAGGCGGAACGATCACGATGCAAGAGATCTTCCGCTTCAAAGAAACCGGCTTCGACAAAAACCGTAAGATCGTCGGCGTTTTCCAGGCGATGGGTTTGATCCCCTCCTTCATCGAAAAACTCGAGCAGAAGGGCGTCATCATTCCGCGCGATATGTTCTCGAATGAACCGCCGAAACCCGCCGCCCAGGCCGCGCCCAAAACTTCGCTCATGCCGACCATGCCCGGCATGAAGAAAATCGGAGGCAAGTGATGGATATCATCAACAAGCTCCTGGGAAGTCATTGGATCGCACTGCCGCTGATCGGACTTTGCGTCGCGACCATCGTGTACATGTGGTTCGACAAGATCCTGAATAAAGTCATGGGAAGCGCCGCGAGCAACCGTTCCGAAATCCTGCGCTACCTGAACCTCATGCACGTGGAAGTGAATCCCCGTCACGTCGATTACCTGCTGTTCTTTTGCAGCTTCGGACTCGGCTTGGCGTTCTTCCTGCTGCTATGGCCGCGCGCGACGATCGGATTGATCATCGGTGGGACCGTCGGTGGCTTCATGTGGCGCGTCCCCTTGCTGCTGATCCGCTCGCAGTGGGAAAAGCGAAATCAGAAGCTCGTCGATCAGATGGTCGACGGCCTCACCATCATGGCGAACGGGATCAAAGCCGGTCTGTCCGTGCCCCAATCCATGGAACGCGTCGTGGAAAATTTGCCGAATCCGATCAGCCAGGAATTCCGCCTGGTCCTCAGTCAGATCCGCATGGGACGCAGCGTGGAAGAGGCGCTCCTGGACCTGGGGGAGCGTATTCCCAAGGCCGACGTCCAGATGTTCGTGACGGCGATCAACATCCTGAAAGAAACCGGCGGTAACTTGGCCGAAACTTTCACGACCATCGTCGTGACGATCCGCGAACGTCAGAAAATCGAACGTAAAATCGAAGCGATGACCGCGCAGGGAATCATGCAGGGGTTCATCGTATCGATGGTCCCGATCGGTTTGATCGCGCTTTTCTACTTCATCGACCCCGGATACATCATGCCCATGTTCACCTCGACCTTGGGCATTATCCTTCTGATGATCATGTTCGCATTCATCATTATCGGTGGTGTCGCCATTCGAAAAGTGGTTACAATCAAAGTGTAATCACATCGCGGCCGTAGGCCGTACGGACCCTTTTCGATGGAGTTTCAAGGATGAAACGAACCTCGCGGCTTTTGGCCCTGGTCACCGCTTTTCTCGGATCTGCTACCGCTCACGCCATCGTGGATATGAAGACCGCGAACTACAGCCAAACGTGGACGGATATCGACGTTCCTTCGGCGGCAAATCAGTTCAAACTTAAAGTCGACCGCACTTACAACAGCCGTTCGCTTTTCGACGGCATGTTCGGTTTCGGTTGGTGTTCGGATTTCGAAACCCGCTTGGACATCACTCCCGAGGGCAACATCCGCCTGATCGAATGCGGTTCGGGTCAAGAGACCGTTTACATGCCTTTGGAGTTCAATCGTAAAGACATCGACAAAACCATCGCCGCCATCTTGCCCAAGCTCCGCCAACAGCAGGGCATGGATGAAAAAGCGCTCAAGGCGCTTCAAGAAGAAATGGTGTCGAACGCCAAGCTGCGCGCCAAGTACGCCGCCGACTTCAAAATCAAAGTCGAACCCAAAGAAGGCATGCAGTACTTCGCGAACGGTCGCGAAGTGGAAAAATTCGTTTTTTCCAAAAACGTTTACACCCGCACGCTGGTCAGCGGAACGCAAATGCGTTTCAACACTCAGGGTCGCATGACCCATATGTACGATGCCGCCGGTAACTTCTTGCGCTTCGAGTACGACAAAGACCAAGTCCGCGAAGTCGTCGATAACAACGGCCGTAAGCTCAGCTTCAAGTACTTTAACAACAAGAAGGTAAAAGCCATCTCGGGTCCCAACGGCACGACCGCCGAATATAAATTCGAGGGCCTTGACGATCTGAACTGGGTGAAGAACCAATGGGGCAACATCTACACCTACGCATATGACGATCGCCATAACTTGGTGAAGGTCAATTACCCCGATAAAACCTCGATCCAAATCGGCTACAACCAAGAGCGCGACTGGGTCACAAAGTTCGTGGATCGCGATAAGTGTACCGAGGACTACGGCTACGAACTTTCGAAGTCGGATCCCAAGATGCACTACTGGTCGACGGTGAAAAAAGTCTGCCGCAAAGAGATCGTCAACGAATCAAAACACGAGTTCATTCACAAAAAACGTGATGACGGCCAAGTTTACTTGCAGCGTGTGATCTCGACGATCAACGGTTCGGTGACCGATATCACCTACCACGAAGTCTTCAATCGCCCCCTTACGATTCGCCGCAATGCCGAGACCTCGAATTTCGAGTACTACGCGAATGGCCAGATCCGTACGAAAAGTACGCGCCTGACACGTATGACTTACCAGTACGACAAGAAAAGCCAGAAGGTCTCGGAGGTGCAAACGACGGTGTTGAACGACAAAGGCAAAGCCGTCACCAGTCGCAAAACCGCGTTCCAATACGACGCCAAAGGGAATCTGACCTTCGCTTCGAACTCCGAAGGACAACGCGTACGCATGACCTATGACGGTCGCGGCCGCATCAAGACGATCACGGACCAAGCCCGTAAGGTCGTACGCATCGACTACGAAGAACGCTTCGGCAAACCCGCCGTGGTCAGTCGCCCCGGCCTCGGAACGATCCGCGTCAGCTACAAGGCCAACGGCGACATCGACAAGGTGAATTCCGCGGAAGGACCCACCGTAGCCATGCAGGTTGCCAGTACTTTCAATAACTTACTCGACATACTTTCCCCGGCGTCCCCGGAAGTCTACAATTAAGGATAGAGGGGTAAAAACATGAGCAAGCTGCTTGTTGTTACGATCATGATGATGTTCGCTCCGATATCGGCCTTCACCCAGGCGAACGATGCTCCCGCGTCTTCGGACATGGACCGCGCCGTTCCCGAGGGCTGCAAGGACTTCACCTCTGAGCAAATGAAGGACCCCAACAGTCCTTGCTACGCGGAAGTCAGCAAAGACCTCGATCCTCGTCGCACCGAAGGCGAATACTTCGATGCGAACCTGACCAACACGCCGCTCAAAGATGAGTGCAACGGCTGCCATGTCATGACCGGCATCGATCTGCCCGGAAACACGAACGAGAACGTCTATAACGTGAAATTCCTGAAGAACGCGGTTCCCCAGTACGGCTCGCCAGTCGAGGCCGCAGGCAGCGACGAGAAGTCCGGAACGGATTGATCAGACACGCGTCGAACAATTTGACGGTGGAAAGAACGTGTCTCGGAATGAGACACGTTTTTTTTGGTCCAAAGTTTATATATTGAATCTGAGTGCCTCAAACCAGGATCGAGTGGCACCGATCTCGCAATACTCTCCTTACGAGACACAATGCTCTACCAGGAGGGCCTATGAAAAAAGCCACGATGTTGTTCGCAGCCATTCTGCTGTCGGCGGGCACAGGATTCGCCCAGTCGAAGTCGACGCGCGCACAAGACCGCAATATCGCACGGGACAATAAAACCGATTGCGGACGCCTGCAACAGACCGATCTGTTCGCGAATACTAATCCTCCCGCGTCGACGTCGGCAGCGAAAAAAGGATCGGCGAAGTCCGGTCGCGATTAATCCGCTTCGGTTTCCGCGCCGGTTTTCCGGTGGCGGAACTCGACCGACCACGGCTTCTGCCCGACGCTTGCGCCGGAATCCAGGCCGGCCCAGCGATGGCCTTTCTTCCAAAGATCACTCGTGATCTTGATGGCTCCGCCCGCGACCTGACGAAGTTGCTCCGTCACCATGCTGGTGGTCAGCCAGCGTTCCGCGCGCGATTCCAACGTACGTCCACCAAATTCGATTTGCATCAACATGACGATCACGACGGTTGCGACGATCGATTTAACGACGAACATCATGTTCCACGTCCTTCCAATTAGCCGACGCTTTCGCGCGAAGGCGCGCGGTAGCCGTCCAGTGTTTCCAGTAAAGATTGAACGTCTTGAACTCGAAAAGGCTTTTCCAAAAAGCGGATGCAGCCCGCTTGATTTGCGCGCGCGCGAACGATTTCCTCTGTCGCGGTCGACATGGCGATGATGCGACACTGCGGTCGAGCCTCCAGAATTTCGATCGCGGCTTCGGCACCATTTTTTTCCGGTAAAACCATATCCATGAAGATGAGATCCGGCTTGGCGAGCTTCGCGCGTTCGATGGCTTCGGTTCCCGTACGGGCTTCCGCGACCACTTCGCAGCCAAGATCCATGAGCATCGAAACCAGTATTTGCCGGACGAAACCGGCGTCATCCACGACGAGAACCTTCAGCGCCATGAATAAATGTTAGATTAAAATGGAGTGTTCGCCGAGGCCGGTTTTTTCTCGGAAGACGGCTCACGATCGGATTTAGAGTCTTGGTCGCGCTCCCACTTTTCCACGTCCTCTTTCGAGATCTCACGATAGCGACCCGACTCAAGTCCGGCTTCCGCCGGCGAACGATCCGGCGCCGCGGTCGTCCCCGCCGCCGGAAGCAGCGAACGACTCTCGGGGGAAACCGCAAACGCCACCGACGCGACCAAGAAGGACCAACAAACGACAAACGCGATGTAGTGCGAAGGACGCGATGGAAATGCCATAACTCCGTTTCGGATTCCCCGAGTTCCTCCTGAAGACCGGCAAGCCCATCGACGGGTCCGATTGACTTGATCCCACCCCCACCCGATCATGAAAAGATGAAATATCTTAGGTATTTTCACGCTCTTTCGCTGCTACTAACCTGCCTTTCGTCGGGCCCGGTTTTCGCGCAAATCAAAACCTACCAAAGCGCCATCGACCAAACGCTGAACCTTCGGAAAATCGCGGTCGTACCGATGGAAGACAACGTTAAACACATCTACGCAAGCCCTCTGACCGAAAGCTTGCTGAACGAATTGAAGCAAGATCGCAGATTCGAAGTTTTGGCAGGCCCCGCACCTCGTTTCGCCCCCGAGGAATTCGAAGGCAACCCCAAGTCCGTCGCCACTTACCTCTCGTCGGTCAAAGCCGACGCGCTCATCACCTCGCGATTGATCAAAGGCGCGCGCGGACTCTCCTTGCGTCTGACATTGATCGCGGGTTCGGAAAATTTACCGATGGCGCAAGAGATCCTCGAAGACTACCCCGGTTTCGAAACCGAAGACGTCAAACGCCAGCTCAGCCAGCTCTTGGCGAAATTGTTGTCGCGTTTGCCTTACCAAGCCTTAGTGACCAGTCGGCAGGGACAGGTCGTGACGTTGAACGCCGGTTCACGACACGGGTTACGACTGAACGACGAAATTTTCGTCGTCTTGATCACCGGCATCGAACGTCATCCGAAATTCAAGTTCATCACCAAAGTCGACCGCGAAATCATGGGCAAAGTTCGCCTGGAGAAAGTCGACGACTCGGTGTCGTTCGGCAGCTTGGTGTCGGAACGCTCGGCCAATCTCGTGCAGGCCGGTTTCAAAGCCACGTGGTCCGAGCCCGTCAGTTATCCGCGGGCGGGCATTACCGAGGGCGGTGGTCTGGTGCCGGGCATCGGCGATCGCCCCGACGCTCCCCTGGCCTACGGCAACGCCCCCCGCGAATGGACGACGGGTCAGGATGCAAGCTTCGGCAAAGTCGCCCTGCTGGCCGGCATCGCGCAAACCAATTTATCCACGACGTTATCCACCGGCGACAGCGCCAGCGGCGCCAACAACTTCAGTCCTTTGGTGCGCATCGATGCCCAGATGTGGCTGGATCCACGATGGCAATTCGATCTCATCATCGAACAGATGGCGACGAAGATTCCCAACGAGCTCGCGAATTCGTCACCTTCGAATTTGAATCTGCAGATGCAAGAGCTGTCGCTGCTGCTGGGCTACAACTTCCTCGTTGAACCCGAGGATTTTTGGGGACCGAAGTTCGAATTGATGGGCGGCTTTTCGAAAACCACGCTGTTCGTTGACGATTCCACTCCCCGTGCGCACACCAGTAAAGAATACGGCGGCTTCGCCTTCGGTCTCGGCGGGTCTTTCCCTTTGGTCGCCGAAAACAACTCGCGTTGGCTGTTGGGCGGAAAGTTCCTGTACTACTGGCAACCCACCATCAGCGAAACTCCCGTTTCCAGCGGCAGCGCCTCGAACCAAATCACGCATTTCAATTTGTTCGCGGAATACGGGATTTCCACCAAGATGGCGTTCCGCACGGACGTGAACTTCAAACAGGTTTCGAGTTCCTTTTCCGGTGGTCCGGCGAACTCCGCCAGTGCCAACATGGTCAATTTGATGGCCGGCGCCGCGTTCTATTTCTAAATGTATCTAATCGACGCCCTGGGTACGTTCCCCCGGGGCACTTTGCATGGGAAGCGCGGCGGGAGTATCCGCACGGGGGGCCACGGGATAGGGGCACCCCTTCCCGCTCGGCTCGCAGTTCAGCCCCTGGGTCAGCGCGGGTTGGCGCAACATGATGTTGTCCACGCGTCCGGCCCACGAAGGATGCGATCCGGTCGAGTCGTAGCGTGATTCGGCCTTCACGCCGCAAGCATAGTCCATTTGCATGAGGTGCGCCTTCAGGGCGTTCGGCAGCTTCACGGTCTTTCCCGTCTTGGGCGACACCCGCTTCGGCATGGGACCGTTAACGACGCGATCGCGCAGGGGTAGTTCCGTCGCCATCGTTTCCGCCGCAAACCAGTCGCAGAAAGCCTCGTTGTGATGATTCGAGTAACACGCGTCTTTCAGATCGGGGGAGCTCGACTTCTCTTTAGGCGAACGGAATTTTCCACCCGCGTCCGAACGTAGGCAGCGGTAGGTCTCGTAGAAAGGGGTATGAACAAGATCGCCCGTGGCGCGCGGGATTTTTTTTGCCGCGGAATCGCCATCCAATCCACCGCCCAAACGGCACAAGTCGAAAGCGTGGGAAATCTCGTGGGTCATCGCGCGCAGAACTGATTCGTCGGGTTGAAACATGGCGCTGGGGGGAATGGAAATGTCCTGAGCTCCGTAGTCGAAACTCGCGTGGTAGGGTATCCCGCACCCATTGATAGAATAAGGGTACTTGTTGTTCGTGACCGCGCGGACACGTTCCAGAATTTCCTTTTCATTCGCGTTCAGTGCGGACTCCGCACGCCCCGCCAGAATTTTTCGCTCAACCGCCGCCTTCGCCTCCTTGAACAAGCGTTCGGCGCGCGCATCCTGTTGCGAAAAATCGAACTGCATCGTGTCCTTTTGACCTTTGCGGGCGGCGTACTTTTTAGAGATTTGATCCAGCGAAAACGTCGCGTCGACCAGATTCATATAACCGTCTTGACCGAGTTTTTGCTCCCAGTAGGCGCGGACTTCCGCCGGCGTCTTCGACTGCCGCGTGGGGTTTGCCGAATCCGGCGGCCAGTTGACGATCTCCGTTTCGCTCGGAAGAACCTGTCGCAACTGCAAATCGCCGTTCATCCAACGGTTCAACGTTGCCGAGGGAACCTCCCCCGGCTTGAGCGCCGAGAAAGCCACCGCGAGCTTCGCCAATTCGGGCTTCGTTTCGGCTTCATTGCGATTGCTTTCCGATTGCGAGATGGATTGCAGCGCACACGCGGGAACACTCGTCCCGTCCTCGAACTCCAGAGAATCCTCTGGATTCAAATCTTCGAAGAGCTTGCAGTCTTGGGTCAGCGTTTTCAGATCGCACGTCCGAGCCTGGACCGGTACCGCGAGCGCCCAGGCCGCCAACAAAGTGAGGACCGCGCCCGGGGGAATCATCTTCCCTTCCCTTTAAGCCCATCGAATTGCCGTAGATGACTCAACATCTCGGTCGTGCTTTTACCGAGATTGCGCACCTGGGGATCGGCTGCGGGGCCGGGACAGAAGCGATTCACATAACGGATTCCATCCACGAACGCACGGGCCTCGAAAGGGTGCGCGCACGCGGGTTGCCGCGAAGTCTTCACCGCCATGATATCACGGCTCCAACGCTCGAAATCTTGCTTCGTGATCACCGACAAAGCGACCGTACGGTGGCCACGGCGGAACTTCAGAAAGTGAGTGGGTTGGGCGCCGAGTTTGAGCTGCTCGAGGATGAGCCACTCCATCTGGGTATTCACCCGCACTTCGTAGCTTTTCAGAGGTTTATCGGAGAATGTCGCGGGCGATTTCACTCGTGCAGCCGGAGCTTTGCCAATCGGCTTAGGAGGAGCGGCGATCGCGCCTATCCCCAGGGCGAGAAATCCACCCACCAATATGCCTTTCCCGAAGCTTAGACCCATCCTTCAACGCTAACATTCGGGCATAAAAAAACCCAGGTCCGTGGGGACCTGGGTCTTGGATTTTCACCTGTGTTTCACAGGACGAAGATCGGGAAGCGGGACGACATTACATCATGTCGCCCATGCCACCCATTCCGCCCATACCACCCATGCCGCCACCACCGTGGCCGCCGCCTTTGTCATCCTTCTTGGGAGCTTCGGCGATCATGGTTTCGGTCGTCAGCATCAGCGATGAAACCGAAGCCGCGTTTTCGAGAGCGCAACGGACCACTTTCACGGGATCGATCACGCCGTCCTTCAGCAGGTCGGTGTATTCGTCGCTGTAAGCGTTGTAACCGTATGTCGTCGCTTTGTTCTGCAGAACGCGATCCAGAACGATCGCACCGTCAAGACCGGCGTTCGCCGAGATCTGACGGATGGGCTCTTCGCACGCGCGCTTGATGATCACGGCGCCGAAAGCTTCTTCTTCCGAGAACTTCGTTTTGTCGACTTTTTGAGCCGCACGCAGCAGAGCGGTACCGCCACCAGCGATGATACCTTCTTCGACCGCCGCGCGAGTTGCGTTCAACGCATCTTCCACACGAGCTTTCTTTTCTTTCATTTCGACTTCCGACGGCGCACCGACGTGGATCACCGCAACACCGCCCGACAGTTTTGCCAGACGCTCTTTCAGTTTTTCTTTGTCGTAGTCCGAAGTGGTCTCTTCAACTTGCGCTTTGATTTGCGCCACGCGAGCCGCGATGTCGGCTTTTTTGCCGGTGCCATCGATGATCGTGCAGTTGTCTTTGTCGACAACGACGCGTTTTGCGGTACCGAGGTCCGCCACGGTCGCTTGCTCAAGTTTACGGCCCATGTCTTCCGACACGAGTTTCGCGTTCGTCAGAACCGCGATGTCTTCCAGCATCGACTTACGGCGATCGCCGAAGCCCGGTGCTTTCACCGCGCAGACGTGCAGAGTGCCGCGCAGCTTGTTCACGACCAGAGTCGCGAGTGCTTCGCCTTCAACGTCTTCCGCGATCAACAGAAGCGGACGGCCCGACTTCGCGACGCCTTCCAGGATCGTGATCATGTCTTTCATCGACGAAACTTTTTTGTCGTAGACGAGAACGAAGGCGTTCTCGAGAACCGCTTCCATACGCTCAGCGTTGGTCACGAAGTAGGGCGACAGGTAACCACGGTCGAATTGCATACCTTCGACAACGGTCACTTCGGTCTTAGCGGTCTTCGATTCTTCAATCGTGATCACGCCTTCTTTACCGACTTTTTCCATGGCATCCGCCAACATCTGGCCGATTTCTTTATCGTTGTTCGCCGAGATCGTGCCGACTTGCGCGACTTCGTTCGAACCTTTCACGGGCTTCGACATCGACTTCAGTTCGTTGACGACGATTTCGACCGCTTTGTCGATACCGCGCTTCACCGCTGTGGGGTTGTTCCCCGCCGAAACGATTTTCACGCCTTCGCGGTAGATCGCTTGCGCCAGAACGGTTGCCGTTGTGGTTCCGTCACCGGCTTGGTCGTTGGTCTTCGAAGCGACTTCTTTGACCATCTGTGCGCCCATGTTTTCGAACTTGTTTTCGAGTTCGATTTCTTTCGCGACGGTCACACCGTCTTTCGTGATCAGGGGCGAACCGAAAGATTTTTCGATGACGACGTTACGGCCTTTCGGGCCAAGGGTCACGCGAACCGCGTTCGCGAGGGTGTTCACGCCTTTGAGGATCGAGGCGCGTGCATTTTCAGAAAACAGCAATTCTTTAGACATTTCGTACTCCGTGGATATTGAGCTTAAAAAATTATTGGATGATTCCGAGGATGTCTTCTTCGCGCATCATCAGGAATTCTTCGCCGTCGAGTTTCAGTTCCGTGCCCGAATATTTTCCGAACAGAACTTTGTCTCCGGCTTTCACTTCGAGGGGAAGGACTTTACCGTCTTCGGTCACGCGACCTTTTCCGGTAGCAACGATTTCGCCACGTTGGGGCTTCTCTTTCGCCGTATCGGGGATGAACAGGCCACCCGCCGTTTTTTCTTCTTCCGCCATACGACGGACCAAGATGCGATCATGTAAGGGACGCACGCCAACTTCTGCAGTTTTCGCCATTCGAATCCTCCTGTCCTGACTCTCGGACAACATAGATAGGGGGTTTTCCCCTTAAACTTGAGATCGGGCCCAATATGGACGGCCTCAAATCACAGTCAAGGTGAGTCGCGGAATTTTTCCGATCGGAGGATGGCGCGATGAGTTATCGGGCTTTCAAAGCCTTATTGAGTCTGGATTCCAAGGCGATTGCGCTTCACGGGAGTGGGCTGCGAACGCTCGATCAATTGGAAGTAGGACTCCAGGAAAAGACCCACTTCTTCGGGACTCAAGCGAGCGGCGATCTCGCCGATCCGCGGACGGACTTCTTGGCCCTTCACGTAGAGGTAAAGGTAATCACGGGTCGTCAGATCCTGCGCCACTTCCAGATTCCAGTGCTCCTGAGCGAGCTCCTGCTGGAGCAGGGGCAAACGGGGCGAACGGGCATTCACGTTGCGCTGCTCGAGGTATTGAGTCCGCAGGGCCTTCAGTCGTTTTTGAGAGTGGAAAATCTTGGCGGCCTTCCATTCCTTGAAGGTCAGCGGAGCCGGAGTCGGCGATACGGCAACGGCAGGAGCGGCGGCAGGGGTATTCGCCTGGGCCGACGAGAAGCCGACAAGGACGAAAAGCCCCATCAGTGCCGAAACACGAACCGACTTACAAAGAACAACGAACATCACGACTCCAAAGTTATGAGCCCGCCGACACGGACCTGCCCCCGCCCATTCCAAGATCCGCGCCACCCGACGGGCCCCTCAGATCCAAAGAAACAGGGGGGCAGGTCCGACCCCAAGCCCCTCACTGACAAAAAGGGTGCGACGGGCCGCTTTCGGGCGCGCTGTCAGGATTGTTAACAGCTCGAATTTACATGGAATTCCCTTGCCCCCTCGATTTGGGCCACGGAAGATCGGGGCGTGAAAACCCTCCTTTTCTCCTTTCTTCTGACGTCGGCGGCGTGGGCCTCGCCCCCGCTTCAATCCCCCGAGACGACTCCACGGGTCTCTGACTACGGTTATCCCTGGGCCCGCGCGAACGAAAATCTGTGTGTGGAGCTGGAAAACCAGGGCGACCGTAAAGTCCCCCGCACGGATTGGTTTTGTGCGGCCGGCGACGGAGATATCTATCTACGGACGCTCGGCGCGGAAGAGTTCTATCACGGCGTCGGTCACTGGGTGCAGTTGCGCGCCGAAGCCCGCCCCTCCGATCACGTCGCGATCAATCTGCGCAGCCTTCTGTATTCCGGCAGTATCAGCTACGGCTACACCCGTCCGCTGGGCTTCTACAATCTGCTCGGTTTCACCGCCGAATGGCCGGAAGAGGTTTTTGGGGGCCGCGCCGTCGGGCGCGTGATGGATTTGGGTCGGCAGACCATCGGTACGGGCTTGCTGCTTCAGGAGCACGAAACTGCGGGGCTTCTGCTCGATTGGCGCAACGGCGATTGGCAACTGAAGCTTCTAGGTGACGGTACAGGCGGCCTCTTGCTTGCGGACGATCTAAAAAACTACGAGCTCAATTGGCGTGACGGCGCGATCGGCATCGGTTTTACCGAGTGGACGGAAGGGAATCGCGGCAATCCCCCCTTCCGTCATCCCGCGAAGTATCTGTACTCGAACGTCGCGTGGTCCGACATCTGGTCGACAGGTCTCGAAGTGAATGCGCGCAACAACGCGCTGGCGGCGCTCGCGCGCGTGAGCGCCTTCTGGGATTTCGAAAGTTGGAAGCTCTTCGTGCGCATCGAGGGCCGATCGATTCAAGAGGCTTGGGGCGATCAATTCATCCAAAGAATCGAGCATATGTACACCGCCTACGATCAGTACGACAAACGTGTGATGAACACGAAGAACATCCTGACCGTCGACGACGACGTGACGGCGGGTTCACTCGATCTCAATCTCAGTTTCCGTATCGGAGAACGCTACGAAGTCCAAATGCTGAACGAAGCCGTGACCTTCCGTTACAACCAGGCGGATCACAAAAATCTGTTCTTCTACCGCTGGGGTGTCGCCTACATCCCCCGCACGGAGCAAACTGAAGCGCTTGTTTTCTTCGTTTCCAACAAGGTGCTGACCGATAGCCTGGCGCTACCGCCGTTTTTGGACTCAAGCCAAAACGTCGTCATGTTCAAAGCGGTTCCGTTCTTCGGCGCGGAAGCGCGCTTCCGCTTCTAGAAATAGAATCGACCGCCCAGGCCCGCACCAATCGAAGCCGCCGTCGAAGGCGTCAGATCCAGCGTGAGCGCGAGCTCTCCGAAAAATTCGACGGGCGCTTTCGGAAGCGTATAGGACGTGCCGACCGAGGTGCGCACACCAAGGTAAGTACGGCCCGTGTCGGGTTTGTTCGTTTCGCGCGTCGTGCTGTACAAACGCCCTCCGACTCCGGCGTAGAAAAGCATCGGAAACTCTTCCACCCGATAGTAATCGGGAAAACGCCAAAGATAAGTCGAGTGCAGATAGGTTTCGGTACCGGGATAAAAACGCCACGCGAGCGCCAGATCGATCGAATGACCTTCATCCAATTTGTAGTTCCCGGTCACGCCGACCGGAGTTCCTAGAATCAAACCCACACCGATGGGACCCGCCGCTTGCGCCGCGGTCGCCGTCACCAGACTCAACATCAATCCCGCCATCAACTTCATCATGGATTCACAGCTAACTTGCTTCGACGGCCTCGTCACCGTCTCGTTTTGGCGCGTTCAGAGTGTCAGCGGAATGACGACTGTTGGGGCTCCGATTGTTTCGAAAATCAAAAGTCATAACGCAGACTTGGGCAAGAGGACGTCGCAAAAATCACGCTTCCCTGGCGATGACCTGGTGCCGACCGCAAACTATTGCGAGAAGAGCGGGCCCGCCCCTTGCTCTAACTCCCTCTGGGTTCATTGGGTCATTCGAAGGAGGCGCCATGATTTTCAAACCGAAATCGAAACAGACTCCCGCAAAACAGTCGCGTTCCAAAGATTCGGACTTTCAAGGCATCACCGATCTTTCACAGACCGAAGTCTCTTTACGTCCTGATTCCCATGGCAGCCTCGAAGAAGAGTATACCGCAACCGGACACCGTTTAGAGATCGTCGATTCGATGGGACGGCGTCAGCACGTGCGTTTCAGCGGACACGTCACGGTCGTCATTTCAAACGAGCGCTCGACCTTCCGTACATCGACCGTCAACGTGTCTTCCGGTGGCGCGTTTCTGCGCGACCTGATCCCGCACGAATTCCTGGCAAAGCCTTTCGATTGCCTTTTCATCGCGGAGAAAAGCGATAACTCACGAGAGTTCTTAATGGTGCGCGGGAAAGCGCTCGAGTTCCCTTTGCGCTCGCACCGGGTGCAATTCCTTTCGGCGCCCCAGCATATGCAAGAGACCCTGCACTCAATTTTCGGATAAAGCGAAGACGTCCTGGATGCGGGCCATGATCGCATCGATCTTCTTGACCGATTCGGGCGCCAAAAAAATCGTGTCGTCGCCCGCAATCGTTCCCAAAATTCCTTCAGATCTCATCGCATCCAAGTGACGGGCAACCAACGACGCCGAGCCCGGCGTCGTATGCAAAACGATCATGGCGCCGTTGTGGGCCATATCCAACACTAAGCCATCAAGATTCGACGAAGGAACCGGCGTCGCCGTCAGATCTTCGGTCAGCCGATACACGGTGCGGCCGCTCACGTCCTGTGCCTTCACCGCGCCAATCCGGCGCAGGTCACGCGAAATCGTGGACTGGGTGACGTGGTAGTCGCGACTTTTCAGCTCGGCCGCCAGTTCCTCTTGAGTCGACAGAGCCCCGCTCTCGAGGAGCTCCGTCAAAACCTTCAATCGTTCCTGAGTGTCGCCCGTCTTCATCGCCACTGTCCTAAAAGCCTTTCACGTTGCCGCTCTGGATGCCGTGATAAATCCCGAACATCAGCGCTTTCTGCGCGTGCAGGCGATTCTCGGCCTGGCGGAAAAGCGCGCTGCGCTCGTGTTCCACGACATCCGCCGTGATTTCCTTTCCCTTCACCATGGGAAGGCAGTGCAGAACAATGGCACGCGGCGAGGCCGCATTCAAGAGGTCCATATTGACTTGATACCCCGCGAACGCCGCTTCTTTGGCTTTCGCTTCGGCCTCTTGCCCCATGCTGGTCCACACATCGGTGTAGATCGCATCGACGCCCTTCACGGCTTCCGCCGGAGTCGCGAACGCGCGGATCTTCGCGCCCATTTTTTCGGCGCGTTTCTCGGCCCGCTTCACGATTTCCGCGTCGGGCTCAAAACCTTTGGGGCACGCGTAGTGAACGTCAACGCCCGCCCAGGGCGCCAACAACAGGAGCGAGTTCAGGACGTTGTTCCCGTCGCCCACGTAGGCAAGCTTCAGTCCTTTCAAATTTCCGAAGGACTGCTTCAGCGTTTGCAAATCCGCGAGCGCCTGACAGGGGTGATGTTGATCCGAAAGTCCGTTGATGATCGGCATTTTCGCGAACTTCGTCATCTTCGCAAAAATCGAATGATCGAAGGTCCGCAGCATCATCCCGTGCACCATGCCCTGCATGACCCGTACGGAATCCTCGGGCTCTTCCGATTTCTTCTGCGCGGAATCCAAGACCAGCGCGGTACCGCCCAGCTCTTGCACGCCCACGGTGAAACTCACGCGCGTCCGCAACGACGGCTTCTCGAAGACGAGGGCAAAGGTCTTCCCTTGCAGCGGTCCATCGACGAGCACGCGACGCTCTTTACGGAAAAGCTCCGCGGTCTCGAGAAGCGCGTTCAACTGCTCCGGCGAGAGCTCCTCGCCGGTCAGGAAATGGGGGAAGTCGAGCTTAAGCATATTGGAAATCCTCCGAAGGAAGCTCCTCGAACCGAGGAGGGTACTTCAGCCATGCCGGCGCGTGCCCGTTGTCGTAACAGGTGGTGCCGACCCAGTCGCTCCACAGACCTTTCACCGCATCGATCGCGTTCAAGACGCGCACGCTGCCGATTCCGTTCAGCGCCGCGAACTGAATCGCGCGCACCTTCGTCAGCATGCCACCGGTGACGATGTCCTTTTCGATCAAGTCTTGCAGATCGTCCACGCTCTGTTCGCGCAGCAGACAGCCGTCGCCGTTCAAGATGCCGGGCATATCGGTCATGAACAGCAGTTGTTCCACCTTCAGCGCGGCCGCCAGGCGAGTCGCCGCCCAGTCCGCATTGATGTTGTAGGTCTCGCCGTTCGCGCCGACGCCCAAAGGAGCGATAACGGGAACGGGCGAACCCTTGATCTGCGCCAAGCCGTCGATGAAAAGCGTATTCACGCTTTGGATTTGTCCCACCTGGCCCAAAGCTTCCGAGGCCCGCGTGCAGGACAAGATGCCCCCGTCAGTGCCCGAGAGCCCCATGGCGGGAACGCCCGCGACGTTCAGCGCGCGGACGATCCGGCTGTTCATGGAGCCGCTCAGCACCATCTCGATGGTGTCCATCATTTCGTTCGTGGTCACGCGCTGGCCGTCTTTGAACGACCAGGTGATGCCCTTCTTGGTCAGCTCCGCATTGATCGCGGGACCGCCGCCGTGAACGATGACGACCTGGTAACCGAATTGGCGGAACTCTTTCACGGCCTGCACGATCCCTTGCAGGATCGAGTCTTTTTGCAGCGAAGCGCCACCCAACTTGATCAGAATTTTTTTTGATTGGTTCATCATGAGTACTCCGTATTGATATCGACGTATTTCTTCGACAGATCGCAGCCCCAAGCGGTGGCTCTGTGCCCACCGGTGCCGAAATCCACTTCGATGCGCACCTTCGACAGACGCAGCTCCTTGCGGACCTCGTCCCGATCGAACGCCAGCGGCGCGCCGTTTTTGAAAATCTCTTTGCCTTGAATGCTCAGGTTCATCTCGCGAAACGCGTTCGCGGGGATCCCGGCCGTTCCCAACTTCGCCAAGATGCGACCCCAGTTCGGGTCTTCACCGTGGATCGCCGTCTTGACCAGCGGGGATGTCGTCACCGCGCGCGCCGCGACCCGTGCCAATTCGACATCGGGAAGCCCACGCACTTCGACTTCGACGAGTTTCGTCGCGCCTTCACCGTCCGCCGCGATCGACTGCGCCAGAAACTGCGCGACTTCCAGGAGCGCCTTACGGAACGTCTGGATATCCTTCTGTTGCGCAAGCGAAATCCCCGAAGCGCCGTTCGCCATCATAAACACGCAGTCGTTGGTCGACGTGTCGCCGTCCACGCTGATCATGTTGAAGCTCTCGTCGACCACTTCCTTCAGCATCAAGTGGCACATGCCCGGTTCGATTTGCGCGTCCGTCAGCAGATAACCCAGCATCGTCGCCATGTTCGGGTGAATCATCCCCGAACCCTTCGCGATGCCCGTCAGCCGCACCACGCCTGTCGACAGCGCCACCATGGTGGTCATCGACTTGGGCACAAGGTCCGTCGTCAGGATCGCGAGCGCGAAATTTTCGGTCACGTCGGTCAAACGCGCCGCGAGCTCGGGCATCCCGGGAATGATCTTATCCATCTCGAGCGGCTTGCCGATCACGCCCGTCGACGCGACGAGGACTTCATTGGGTTGCACCTGCAAAGCGGCCGCGCAGGCCTCGACCATGGCGAGGTTGTCCTTCACGCCCTGCTCACCGGTCGCCGCATTGGCTTGACCGCTGTTCGTCAGAATTGCGCGGATCCCCTTCCCGGGCAGCAGCGCTTTCGAGTAGTGCACGGGCGCCGCCGCGCACGCGTTCGTCGTGAAGACGCCCGCGGCCGTTGCGGGAACATCCGAAAAAATGAGTCCCATATCCGGGCGGTAACGTCGGACGCCACAGTTCACACCGCTCGCGAAAAAGCCTTTCGGCAGAAGAGTCCGTTGCAATCCAGGGCCAGGGGTCATGACCGACCTCCATTTTGAGAACCGGTCGCCTTTGCGGGTGCCGGGTGAAAGTAAAGACCCGCCGTCGCCGGCAAATCCAACCACACATTCATATTCTCGATCGCCTGGGTGGCCGCCCCTTTCAGTCGATTGTCGATACAGCTGAACACATACAATTTGCCGTCACGGATCTCGTAAGAAATGCGCGTTTCGGCGGTTCCGACCACTTTGGTCAGATTCGCGAGCTGCGGCTTCTTCTCCAAGGAGCCGAACTTCGCCAGCGGATAGTCCGCGAAGGCCTCGGCGTAGGCCGCCTCGACCTGCTCCAACCGCGCACTCGTCTTCGCGTAGATCGCCGCTTGAATTCCGTGACGGATCGGCAGCAAGTGAGTCGAAAAGAAAAGCTCCGGTTGCGTCCCCGAATATTGCGACAAGCCCTCTTCGATTTCGGGCAGATGCTGGTGACGGCCGACCCGGTAAGGGCGCAAGTCTTCCGCAACTTCGGTGAAGAGCTGGGATTCGTTGGCCTTGCGACCCGCGCCCGAGGTTCCCGACTTCGCATCCACCACGATCATCGCGGGATCAATCAGACCCTTCTTCAAAAGGGGAACCAGCGCCATCTGGATCGCCGTCGCGTAACAACCGGGATTCGAAACGATCTTCACGTCTTTCGCGAAGGGGCCTGCGAACGGAACCAAGCTGTAGCGCGCCATCGCGAGGAGCTCCGGCTTCACGTCGAAACCGTACCACTCTTTGATCGCATGGGTATGCAGACGGAATGCTCCGCTCAGGTCGATGACTTTCTTACCCAGGGCGACCAGTTGCGGAGCCAGCTCCAGCGAAACTTCCGCCGGAGTGGCCAGAAAAACAAGGTCCGCCTGGGTTTTCAGAATTTCGGACTCGCCCGCGACTTGGATTTGTTCGACGCCGGGAAGTTCAACTTCCGCCGCGAGATCAAAGGCTTTCGACGCATAGACCTCGGTCAGCGCGATATCGCGACGCGGAAGCAACCCCCGAACGAGTTCGAGGCCGCTGTACCCGCGCGCACCCACCACGGCCACGCGTGCGAGGGTCTTGGAGGGGCTGAATGAGGCATCATATTTATGCGTCATGGGTGCATAATATGCTCATGAGACGCAATGTCAATATTTTATTGCAAATAAATGCGACCTGTGTGCATAAATATTCCGAAACGAGAATTTCCATGCAGGAGGTCCACATGGCCCAACAGAAAAAAGAGAACGGCAAAGACAAAGTGCTGCTCGTTTACAGCGGCGGACTCGACACATCCATCTGCATTCCCCTCATGAAGGAAGAGCAGTACGGCTACAAAGAGGTCATCACCGTGACCGTCGACGTCGGCCAAGACCCGAAGGACATCGTCCAAGCGCAAGAGAAGGCGAAGATCATGGGCACCACCCACTTCACCGTCGACGCGAAAGACGAATTCGTGAAGGACTACTGTTGGAAGGCCCTGCAGGCGAATGGCGACTACCAAGGTTATCCCATGTCGACCTCCATCGCGCGCCCCCTGATCGCGGCGAAAGCCGCGGAAGTCGCCCAGAAGCTCGGCGTGACCGCGTTCGCCCACGGCTGCACCGGCAAAGGCAACGATCAGTACCGGATCGAATTCGGTCTGCGCACCCTGATCCCCGACGCCACCATCCACGCACCCATCCGTGAACACAATATGACGCGCGTTTGGGAAATCGAGTACGCGAAGAAAAACAATGTCCCGATCCAGCAGTCGCTCGAAAAGATTTGGTCGATCGACGAAAACCTGTGGGGACGTTCCATCGAAGGCGGACGCCTGGAAGAGCCCGACTACGCTCCCCCGGAAGAGATCTTCCAGTGGACGAAATCACCCGAGGCCGCGAACGCCGAAGCCACGACCATCACCGTGAAATTCGAGAACGGCGTTCCCGTCGCGATCAACGGCGAAACCGGAACCCCTTCGCAACTCGTGATCCGCATGAACTCCATCGCGGGCGATAACGGCGTCGGCCGCATCGACATCATGGAAGACCGGATGATGGGACTGAAGGTCCGCGAGAACTACGAGTGCCCCGCGGCGACCGTGTTCTTGAAAGCGCACAAAGCCCTCGAAAACTTGGTGCTCACGCGCGAAGAGATCCGCTTCAAAGCGACCGTCGACCTGGAATGGTCGAAGCTCGCCTACGAAGGTCTGTGGTGGGATCCTTTGAAAGAAAACCTCGAAGCCTTCATCCAATCGACGCAAAAACGTGTCGCGGGCGAAGTAAAAATGAAGCTCTTCAAAGGCGGCATCACCGTCGTCGGCCGGACTTCGCCCTGGGCGTTGTACTCGGCGGATCTGGCTTCGTTCGATACGACGACCTTCGATCAGCGTGAGTCCACCGGCGCGGTGAAAAACTTCGGTATGCAGTCGCGCATGTACCACCACCTGAAGCGGACCCAAAAGTAATGAAGCTTTGGGGCGGACGTTTCGAGAAAGACCTCGACCGTGACGTGCTGGAGTTCACCACGAGCTTCGGCATCGATCAGCGCCTGTGGCCCGTCGACATCGACGGGTCCATCGCGCACGCGCGGATGCTGGGCGCTCAGGGCATCCTGAGCGCCGCGGACAGCGCGGGTCTGGTGAAAGCGCTGACGGAACTCAAGCAGGACATCGCCGAAGGCAAAGTCGTACTTGATCCCAATGCCGAAGACGTCCACTCCGCCATCGAAGTCGCCCTGAACCAAAAGATCGGCGCGCTATCGGGTCGGCTGCACACCGCCCGTAGCCGCAACGACCAGGTCGCCACCGACGTCCGCCTTTATCTACGCGGCCAGATCGACGAACTGCGCGCCGAGCTGAAAGAGCTGCAAACCACGCTCTTCGAAACCGCCGAAAAGCATACGACAACGGTGCTTTCGGGCATGACCCACTTCCAGCACGCGCAGCCCGTGTCGCTCGCGCACCACCTGCTGACCTATTTCTGGATGCTCGATCGGGACATCGGTCGTTTGGCCGACTGCCGCGAGCGCATGAACTTGAATCCCCTCGGTGCGGCGGCGCTGGCCGGCACCGGTTTCCCGCTGGACCGCAAGGCCACCGCGCAAGAGCTCGGCTTTGCCGGCCCCATCCCGAACTCGCTGGATGCCGTCAGCGATCGGGACTTCATCGTGGAGTTCCTCTCGGCGGGATCGCTGATCATGATGCACTACTCGCGTCTATGCGAAGAACTCATCATCTGGTCGACTCCCGAGTTCGGTTTCGTCGAGCTGGGTGATGAAGTGACCACGGGTTCCTCCATCATGCCGCAAAAGAAAAATCCCGACGTCGCGGAGCTGATCCGCGGTCGCGTAGGCCAGCTTTACGGCAACCTGATGGGCGCCCTCACGATGATGAAGGGCCTTCCCCTCGCCTACAACCGCGACATGCAGGAAGACAAAGTCTACCTTTTCGAAGGACTTGATCTGGTCCGCGTTTCGACCCGCATGATGAACCTCATGTTGCAAAAAGCGTCCTGGAAACCCGAACGGATGGCGGCCTCGCTGGCCGGGGACTTCTCGAACGCGACCGATCTTGCCGACGATCTCGTCCGCAAAGGCCTGCCTTTCCGCGAAGCGCACGAAGTGATCGGCCGCCTGGTGCGCCAGTCGCTCGAAACCGGCGTGGCCCTCGAAAAAATGAAACTCGAAGACCTGAAAAAGTGCTCGTCGCTGTTCGACGAAGCCAGCCTGAAAGTCATTCCGCATTTGACCGTGATGAACGCCCGGATTTCCGAAGGCGGCGCCGGCGTGGACGCGGTTAAAGCCCAGCTTCAGGTGGCGAAGACGCGTCTGGCGACGAAATAAGATTCGACGCCGGTTTCTCGACCGGCGCGGACTCCAAAGAAGCGCCCGAATTCCGGTAGTCATCCAGGGCCATCTTCAGCTCAGGCAGGAAATCCTTGGCGGTTTTGGTCATCGTTTTCGCCGCTTTTTCCAAACTCATCCAGAACAACATCGACTCTTGCGGGACGCCGTTCGCATCGGTCAGGCGCGCGTTCAAACGCTCGGGGGCCCCATGAATGTGGGCCCAATAGGCATGGTGAAAACGAAACTCGGGACGCAGCCGCGGGCTGGCGCCGATGGCGCGCAGTGATTTCATCGTGCGGTCCGAGCCTTCCGCGACCGCAAGCTCCGCCGGCGGACGCGGGACGCGCACGACCGCCGAACGAGTCGCGAAACGCCGCGGATGTCCTTCACTCAAGGTCCATCCGTCCAAGCGGAACTCCCGCTGCGCGACATTGCGTGGGTCTTCGTCCTCGGTGCGCATCTCGCTCATGACTTCGACCAGTCCGGTCTTCGCGTTGCGGAAAACCAGAATTTCGGCTTCGCCGTTTTTCCCGAATCGTACCGGATAAACGAGCACCCGCTCGGGCACCGTGTGACCGGGCGTCCGCGCGATCGTCTCCAGAAAGACACGCGCTTGATCGCGTCCTTTCAAGGTCAGATGGCGCGGCGATTCCTCCCGCAAAGCCATTTCCCGGAAGGCCTTACGGTAACGCTCCTCATAGGGTCGGTGCGTAGTCCAAACCCAACGGATGATCGAGTCTTTCGTGAGCTGCATCAGGAAAGACTCGCGATTGTCGGCCCAAAGTTTTTCCCGGGTGAAAAGACGCAAACCCGTGCGACGGATGACGGACCACAGATTTTGCCAGAAGGGAATATGCAACCAGATGATGGTGTCCGCGCGACGCCAAACGTCCGCACGGACCGCGGAATAATTTCCGTCGACGATCCAAGACGGGCCTTCCAATTGGGGAAGCGTGAGCGCGCGGAATTCTTCAGGCGTGCGCGGCTGCCAGCCCGCTTGCCAGTGGATCGCGTCGAGCTCGACGACCGGGGCTTGATTCAATTTCGCGATTTCGCGCGCCAGCGTGGACTTTCCGCTCGCACTGACACCGACGATACTGACTCTGCGCATCTTCCCCTTCCCGCTTTTCCCCGAAAAGTGGCGGAAAAACCCCCAAATTAAACGTTCCGGGGCGCGCCTTGTCCAGAAAAAGATCCCGGAATCGTGAATCGCAAGTATTGCACCTGTTCCGTGCATTCGAAGCCCCAGCGTTCGTGCGCGGTGATCGATTCACGATTTTCGATTTCCGCATCCGAGCCGAGCTCACGAAAACCTTTCGTCGCCGCCCACTTCACCGCCGCTTCGATCAACTTTCGTCCGATCCCGGCGCGCCGAAATGAAGCCTCGATAAAAATTCCTTCAAGAAACGCCACCGGCGCGGTGTCGCACCCGTTCACGTAAGGCCGAATCGAGATTTCGCAAAATCCACGCGCTTTTCCACCGTCGTCTGCCGCACGCGCGATGAAGACGGCCACGTCGGGCCGATGAAGCATCGCTTCGGCATCATGAAGATGCGCGGCCACCCCCGCGCCGGGCCACAGCTCCTCGCGCATCCGCGCCCAGTCTTCTAGATCCGTGCTCCGGGCGCGCTCCACCGTGAGGTCGGCGGTCGAGACCATCGGTCCCGTGATCGGCAAAGCTGCACGCAACGCCAAGGCGACGCGATCCAGGTTCGCGCGCGATCCCGCATCCGGATCCGCACCGGCGAACCCCATACGGTGACCGTCCCCGCGAAAGCGGGGCGCGATGTGGAGATGGGCGTGGAAAACCTCCTGACCCGCGACCTCCCCCTCGGACAAAAACACGTTCGCCCCCTGATACCTGACTTCACTCTGACGTTCGAAAGCGCCCAGCAGGGACTGCGCGACCTGAAACAGCCGACCCGCCGACAAAGGCGGCACTCCGGTCAAACTTTTCGAATGATGTAGAGGCACGATCAAGAGGTGACCAGGATTGATGGGATTGATATCCATGAAGGCCGCAACGGACTCATCCCGATAAACGAAACTCGCGGGCAACTCTCCACAGAGAATTCGGCAAAAAACGCAGTCCTCACTTTGGTGAAACATCCTCACCTCCGGCGACCAGGATTCTCGAGGCTGTCTAAAAGATCAACACGCGGGGCGGGGCCAGAAACCCCTGAATCGGGGATGGGCTTTGCATTGAAAGGAAGTATGTCGCCGACCCGCCAAGTCCTCACGATCACGCTGTCTTTCGCCGGTTTCGCGGCGCTGTTCTTTCTGACCTTTTCGGCGCACGCCGAGGTCCGTCGTCTGGAAATTCCGCCCTCTTTAACGAACCCGGCGATCTTTCAAGCGACCAGTCCCCACCTCGCGCTCCGTGACGACGCGGTCGCCGCTTCGGGATTTCTGGTCATTACCCTTGGGGGAACGAACAGCCGCACTTCGGACTTTCATCATGTCCATCAAGTCGCCTTAAGCGAAGGCCACGCGGTCCTCGGTATCGACTATCCGAACAACGTGATTTCGACCACCTGCCGGAATGCCGCCCCGAATTGCTTTGACCAGTTCCGCGCCGAAGTCGCCACGGGCGTCGCGGGCAGCGAGATCGTTCAAGTTGATGCCGTGAATTCGATCCTCAACCGCATTCAGTCGTTGGTTCACCTGCTCGCGAACCGCGACGAGCGCTGGGGCGGCTTCATGAAAAACCGAAGCGTCGACTGGAACAAAGTGATTCTGATGGGACACTCCCAGGGCGCGGGACACGCCGCGTATCTAGCGAAGTTCGTCGCGGTAAAACGCCTGGTTCTCTTCGCGGGACCGCAAGACGCGCATGCCGATGAAGTCGCCTCATGGACCCATCTTCCCGGAAAAACTCCGCCTGATCACATCTTCGCGTTTCTGCATGCCAAAGATTTTTTCGACGCGAAACTTCAGCTGAAAGTGAACGAAGCCCTGCACGAGGGGCGAAAGCTCGAGGTCTCGAAAGTCGACGCGACGACATCCGCTAAACTGAGCCACGTCATCGTTTCGGAACGTCCCGCCCAGGACGGACATCACGCCGTTCTTTATCCCCCGAACGAGGACGTTTTCCGCGAACTTCTTGGCGCGGACTTATAAGCCCAAACGTTTTTTCATCGCGGCATCGGGACGCAAGCTTCCGGAACGGAAATCCAAAATCCGACGTCGCTCCGGGTTCGTAAAATAACTCAGATGCACTAAGGTCCCAAAAGTATCGGTCAGCTCCGTACCGGTGATCACGAAGCCCTTTTTCATCTTCGGAATCAGAATCGCATTGTTCGTCATGTTGTGACGACTCCAGATCTTTTGAAATCCCTTATCCACAAGCTTGGACAAAGCCACATCCAGAAGACGTGAATACAGACCCCGACCGCGATGCTCTTTCAGAACGGCGGAGTTCACCATATAGAAACTGTCGCGGTTGTCTTGATATCCCCAACTCCATCCCGCAAGCTCCCCGTCTTTCAAGAGCAACAGGTATTGGGCATAAAAGCGGCGATAGTCTTGATTCAATTCACGCAACCGGGATTTTTCGGCATCACTCAATAGATCCTGTGGGCGTACGATGATTTCATTCTCGTCGAAAACGGCCTCCATGGTCTTTTCCACTCGCGGCCAAAAATCGGTTTCCGAAACCCAGACGATGGTAAAACCTTCGGGAAGGTTTTCGTTGAACGCGTCCGCGACCGGCGGATTCAACAGCTTCACGAAGTAAAGCGTGTCGCGGGTCCGCCCCCGATCCACGCAATCATCCAACTGCCGAGCTTCGAATGAATATTGATTGCGACGCGCGACCGCCGCGGATTTTTCGTTACGCCCGTCACAAGTCAAAACCACACGGTGGAAGCCCAACTCTCGCGCCAATTCTTCGCCGCGCCGGAGCGCCTCGCTGACGAAGCCTTTCCCCGCGAATCTCGCGCCCATCCAGAAGCCCACATGACAGCTGCGATTCGCCCAGTCGATCGTGTGTAAACCGAACGAACCGATCATCTCGCCGGATTTCTTCTCGTAAACCGAGAAGTCGAAGTTGCGCCCCGTCTCCCACCAGTTGGTCGCGAGGGCCAGATAGTCCTTCGAATCGTCCACGGACTTCGTTTGTTCTTCCCACGGCATCCAAGGCCGCAAGTGCTCGCGGCTCGACTGAATCAAGGCGAACATCTCGCGCGCTTGGTTCACGTCGCGGGCGCGCAGGAGCAAACGTTCGGTTTCGATTTCACGGGGAGGTTTCGGAAAGATGACCATGCATCATTCAACACTAAGGGGGCGTGGGTCGTCAAATCAGCTGGGGACGCGGCCGCGAGCGAAATCCTCGACTCCGGCGAGCGAATAGCACTCTAGCATACTGCCTTCGAATTTCGAGAAACCCATGCGCATCAAGTTGAACCGGCGGATCAAGTCGACGATCCAAACGGGTATTTTACGCTCGCACTTGAGTTCCAAGATCACGTTAACGCCCGGATACCCGAAGGTGTCCGGGTGATCGTAATTTAGCATCGTGCCATCATTCGGATCGACGTTATAACGAGTTTCTTCGCGGTAACAAAGCTGACGATCGAAGGTCACGCGGGCGTAGTCGTCCAACGTTGAAAGGTAGGCGCGACGACGGTACTGGGTCAGGATCATCGGGTGCGCATTGTAAGTCCGGATCAGGTTGACGAAATAGTCCGTATGTTTGTCCGCGCGCGGGTCGAAAGATCCCAACGCCTCCGGATTCAGGAAAACGTCGCTCCAATTCTCGAGGGGGACTTTTCCCCGACGTTTTTTGGAGAAATCGGCGATCTTTTCTTTCGTCTCGAAGTAATAGGGCGCTTTCGGTTTGTCCCCATAAGAACGCACGCGCAGACTGAAGCGCCCCGTGTCGTTCGCCTTGTTGCGCATGAAGAAAAAGTTCGGAGTTTCGAAATAAAGGCTGTTGATCGTGTAGAAACCGTCGTGCGAAATCTGCGAGTAGTAGTCCATCTCGCAGAACATTTCGACGTAACGCGAGATCGGCTCGACCATCGAGAACGGAATCAGGTACTTCAATTCGTACCGCTCCAAAACTGAGGGTGAAACCGGCCCGATCGCCATTACAAGATCTTCCTTTGCGATTTCGAAAGATGGTTCGTCTCGGGCGCGCCGGCGATCACCGACATCTCATGCAGGTAAACGACGAATAACGAGCGGATACGGTACTCCAAATCCAAAAGCTGTTCACGGGCCTCGAACCAGCCTTTTTGCAGTTCGACCGCAAGCATGGGGTCTTGCCCCGCGATGCCCTGGCTCGCCCGGCGCATCTGCTCCGGGTTCATACGCTGCTGGCTCTCGGTCATGGTCTTGTGCAGATCCAAAAGGGTTTGCAGTTCGACCGAAGCGTTTTTCACTAAACGGTCCGCCTCGGAAGCCGTATCCCGGGCCTTCGCCTTTTCGCGCAGTTCTCGCGACAGCTTACTGACCTGCGACAGATCGGTGGCCTGCGTGAAGGGCAGGTTGATCGCAACCTCTAGGCCGTAAACCTTCTCGCGTTTATCCTGCTTCATCGAGATTTCGACGTGTTCCAGCCACTTTTCGTCTTTCGCCTTTTCGTACTCGATCTCGGCTCGGGTCACGGCCAGATCCAAGGTGGCCACTTGACCGCTCAACGTCTCGCCGTTCGCCGTGATGGCCGTCACGCGCCCACGAATGTCGTTCATATCCATGAGATCCGAAAGATTGAACGCCTCCGGCGTCCCCAAGGACAATTCGCGTAGCTCCGCCTGCAGATTGCGGTAATCCCTTTCGACGTCGGCCAATTTGATATCCAGCTTTTCGATGTCGTTTTTATTCTTCAGGTAAGATTTCAGCTCGGCGCGATCACGCCCGGCGGAATACGCCAGCGCCTGACTGGCTTTGCGCACCACCGCGGTCAGCTCCACCGCGTTTTTTCTTTTCTCGCGCAATAAGGCGATCCGCGAAATGAGGTCGTACTTCGAGGACAATAAGCGCGAAAGCATTTCGCCCTGGGCCGCGCGTTCATTGCGCTCCAACACGCGCTGAAGCTCCCGCGTGGTCACGTGCTCGCTGTAACCTTTTGGATACAACCGCAGTCCGAATTTGATGTCGTCCTGGGTCAGCTCTCCGCGATCGACGCGCAGATCCGCCTTCTGCAAGGGGTTCAGCGTATTGGCGTCGGTGACCAGCTTCACCGCTTCTTCGTGGGCGGTGACGCGCGGGTCTTTCCACACGGTTTTCAACACGTCTTCCGAAGTCGCCGCCCCCGCGCCCGAGGAGAGCAGCGATGCTGCGACGAAAAATTTGGACGAAGCGGTCGCTAAGAACCCGGAAAATTTCCGGATTCCCGCCGCTTTTTGCGGCTTATTTGCGGTCATTGGAGTTCACACCGCTTTCCACGAGAGGAATACGCAAGAACTTGGCGGGCTGGTCCTTCAGATCGAAAGTCACGAAGAAGCTCGAATCTTCGGGATCAAAGGCGATCCCCTCGGGTTTCAGATCTTCGAAGGACTTCAGCTGTTCGGCCGTGATTTTACCCTCGGATTCCGACAGCCGCCAGATCGCTCCGCAGCCTTCGTGGTGACAGACCGTCGTCGCGTACATACGCCCTTTGACCCGGATCAAATCGCTCATGTGGTGGGGAGCGCCCGCCACCTGGCCGAAATCCACCCACTTCACGGAAGAAAGCTGCGCGATCTCGAGGTTCTTCGTTTTGAACATCCGGTCCACATCTTGGATGACGAGCATCAAAGTCTCTTTGGCAGAGCTCAGCGGCGTCTTGAACCCGATGTACAAGAAGTTGTCCTCGACAAAGTGACTTTCGATTTCGAAGTCCGTCGCGCGCGCGCCCTTGAAGGTCGCTTTCAACTTCGCGTCCGACGAAGCGGCGATCATCTTCATCAGCATCGGCTTGAAGTTCAGCACTTCGGTTTCGGTCATTTCCAAACCCGCGCGCTTCGCCCGAACGAAAAGATTCCGCTCCGGTTTATCCTTGCCCTTTTTATTCAGCCCCTGCGACGTCATCATGTAAACGTAATCGCCGCTTTGGCTGATGGACTCCAGATCCGAGATTTCGCCGACGCCCGGGATGAAAAGCGTTTGATCTTCGATGCGACCGTCACGGTCGACCATAAACAAACTTGCCGATTTTTGTTTATCGGTGTCGTCGCTCACGACCAAAAACTTCTTCACGTCCGGAAGATAGATCACTCCCGAGGGCTCGAAATCGAAACGACGTTCCAGCTGCGCCGGCATACGCATCTCTTGCGGTTTGCCGTCAGCCTTCGCGGTCGAAGCGGGAGCCGCCGTCGCCGCGGTATTCGCCTTCGCCATTTCGGTCGCCGCGATCACGAGCGGTAGTTTGAACATTTCGAAGTCCGGCTTGATCTGGACCTTCTCGTTCATCAGCAATCCGCTGTGCTCGGGGATCTCGACGACGACTTCGCGTCCCCAGACTTGCTGGTTCGGATAAAGCGTTAGGCGCAGCGGCATCATGATGATGCGCGAGCCGACGCTGATGATACGTCCTTGGACGGGCTGGGTCGAAGACGTGACGGGCTTCACCGTGACCGTCCGACCGACCTCCAGTCGCGTATGCAAACTTTCATGGACGAAGCCTTCGACGAAAGTGGGACTCTCCGGCGACAGCGTCAACAGCGGCATGAAATTCGGAACTTTTTCGCCTTTTTTGTAATTCACCGCGCCGACGACCCCGTCGACTTCCGCGAAGACGTACAGATTCCGCTTCGCGCGCTCGAGCAAAGCCAGCTCTTCACGCAAATCCGCCGCGTCGACCATCAGCGGGTCGGCATCGCCGTCCTCGGAGGTCCCGTTGCTGACGAGGATATTCAAATGCTTGCGAACTTTCATCTCGGCTTCGATCTTTCCGAGCATCGAGCGCGTCAGACGGATCTTACCGTTGAGTTCGCTTTGATCGAGTTCGGCCAGCAGATCCCCACGACGGACCACTTGTCCCGGCATGACGTGCAAACGTTTGATCTCGACGGGGTATTCGAAGGTGACTTGAAACTCACGCGAGCCCGAAACTCCCATGAAGCTCATGGACTCCGAGCTGAGGTAAAATCCAAAAACGATCACGCCGGTGAGCGCGACCAACCAGGACATCGCGATGATGCGATTGCCGGTACCGATGATGTCTTCTTGAACGATCGTGATGAGTTTTTTGATGGCGTTCATGGCTTAGACCTCGATGATCGATTCTTGCATCATTAAATTCACACCCTTGGCGCCCGGGATCTTCTGAATCGACTGCATCACCGAGTGATTCGTGGCCTGACCTTTAAATTTCAATTGGTAGGCGTAGTCCAGCAAATCCCCTTGTCCCATTTCGCGGCACGAGATCATTGCAAAGTGTTTGCAGTTCTCGTTGAGGACTTTTTCCAGTGCGCGCGCGCTTTCCTCATCACGCTTGAGGTTGATTCTTAACAAAGCGTCGAATTGCGGTCCGTGCGCGAACGGCGTCTTCGACAGCACCAGCGTCGCCGCCACGAAACAGAACGCGCCGATCGCCGCGATCGCGTAGGCGTGAACGCCGGCCGCAAGGCCGATCGCGAGCGACGCGAAGATGAAGAACATATCGCGCGGGTCTTTAATATTCGTGCGGAAGCGCAGAATCGAGATCGCGCCGATCATGCCGATCCCGCGAGCCACGTTATCGCCGATTGCCTGCATCGCCGTCGCGGTCAGGATCGGACACAGCACCAAGCAGTGCAGGAAGTTTCGTGAGTACGAAAGTCCCTGGAAGGTTTTGATGTAGAGAACCGCAATCACGGTTCCCAGCACGAAGGAAAGAAGGAAGGCGTAGAAGACCGACAGCAGGGTCGGATTCGCCATCGAAGTGCTCAGGACATTGAAATCGAGCATCGCTAAACCTCGTCGCGCAGACGTTGGAATTGTGCTTGTAAACGCGGCGCAACATAACCGAACCCTGACAAAGAGGCGACCAATTACGCGAGATCAGGAAGTTATTGCAATGCGTTAACAGACATGAAGGAATTACACGGGGCTGTGACACTTTGCGAAATAAGCTGGGTTTATAGGCCAATCTCGGCTAATTCGCTGCCCGATATTTAAACACATCCACAAACAGCCCGGATCCCCTCCCGGCAGCAGAAGGAAACCGAATGAAACTGAAAGCGTTCAACTTGGCCCTTGTGTTACTCATCGGCGGAAGTTTCTCCGTCGCGCAAAACCAGAGTGTCACCACCATCGAAGAGTACAACAAATTGGTTCCGCACTGGGGAATCAGCTGGTCGCCCGGCAGTGGCGCGGTCAACGGATACTATCCGACCTTCTATACCGGCTTCGTCATGCGCCAGCAGTCGCCCGAAAAAATTCACGTGCGCGTGGCCCGCGGGAACAACACTCGCGTCTCGGTCATCCTCGATGAGACGACCGTTTCGGACTACCTTTACGATCTCGCCGCACGTTACGCCTTCTACAATAAAGTGACCTCGGGTTCGGGCGCGATGCTCAACATCAACCCGAAAGGCGCGAAGTTCCTGCCCCAACTTTCTTACTTCAACCAAGTTCTCGAATCCCGTGAATACGGCATTCTCGATTTCGTGAAGTCGGGCGGCCAGTCAGACGAAGCCATCTATCAAAAAGGCCTCGAAACTCTTTCGAAGCTGAATCCCGGCCGCGTGTTCCAGATCCAACTGGATCTGAAGAACGAATTCGCGAAATGGAAAGCGGACATCCAGCGCCGTTCGGGTGGCGACGCCGCGAAAATCACGAACGACGCGAAGGCCGTCGTCACCGCGATCAACACCCTGGTGTGGGGCCGCGTGAACTACAACGCGAAACCTTCGGACGACGTCATGGCGAAGCTGAAAACGGCCGTCAGCCTGGCGATCGCTAACGCCGCGGACGACCAGTTCGTTCCCGCCGCGCTGGAGTTGTTCAAAGCGACGACCGGCACCAAATATCAAATCAAGGTGATGGGCGCGGACGGCAAGTTCACTTCGCCGATCCAGTGCTCGGCCGCTTCTTGCGTCTTGAGCTATCCCGAATTCTCGGCGGTTTACCCGACCGGATCGATGGAAGCGAAGACTTCGGACGAATTCGGTAACCGCATCAACCTGTTCGCGACGCCCGGTCTGTGGCAGTTCCTGAACTACGCGGGTAAAGAAGTCGACAACATCCGCAACGAGCCGCACTACGGCTTCATCCCGAAGATGGACTACGAAGGCATCGGCAACGGTTTCCACAATCCCGCCGTTCGTTTCTGGAATCCCGCCTCGGGCCTGAAACAAGCCCTGGGCATCAACTCGGCTCACAATACTTTGTGGGCGGTGAAACGCGGTGGCGTTTCGCACGGCTGCTTGCGTCTGCCCGCCGGCCACGTCTGGGAACTTCGTCAGATCTTCCCCGTTGAAAATTCGAAGATGACCCAAGTTTCCTTCTACGGAAACAATTCGGGCGACTTCGACGTCTATGACATCGACGGTGACGGCACCGCGGAAGTTATGGGCGTTCAGTACCTGATTTCGTACGGCCTGCAAGGCTCGAACGGATTGGCCCGTCGCGAAGGTCAAGGCTTCGAAGTCAACGCGGACAAAAAACTCGAATTCTACCAAGACCTCTACGGTGCGCGTAACGTCTTCCGCACCACCGGAGACGGCAAATACATCTTCGCG